>JALWTA010000012.1 GCA_027082955.1 Sulfurovum sp.
CTCTTTTCTCCTATGAAAATGTTATTGAAAGTTCATCGTGGAATCGGTATCGAGATGAAGAAAAAATTGATCACGGATTATCTGGAAAAACAGGTCAAATAGCAACCCGTTTTTTCCATTAACTCTCATGTATAAAATATTTTAGTTAGGGGGAAGTGGTGTATCGGTCTATTTTAACATATAGTGTATTGTTGTTTACAGTCATGATGACAGCTGTCTATGGAGGCAGTACACCACAGACAAGTACACTATTGACGCATGTCAGGATTTTTGACGGCAAGTCCAATACATTGATAAAAGGCAAGCAGGTACTGGTTGTTGGTGACAAAGTGGCTAAAATAGCTGCCAAGATCGATGTGAACAGTTCAACGAAAGTGATTGACGGGGAAGGGATGGTGCTCATGCCCGGACTCATCGATGCACATACCCACCTGATGGTGGTCAAACCCTTTGACCAGGCTATCTACACATACGAGCCGACCTACATTGCTGCTGTGGCGACCGAAGCAGCACGCCGTACGCTGATGCGTGGGTTTACGACTGTGCGCGATGCGGGCGGTCCGGTGATGGGGCTCAAGCGTGCTATCGATGAAGGCATCGTGCCCGGACCCCGCATTTTTCCCTCCAACGCGTTCATTTCGCAAACCGGCGGTCATGGAGATTTTGATACCTCTATGACCTACCTCTCCTCTTACTTCACGGGTCAAATGGACAAAGCCTATCTCTTTGGCTGGACATATACCGCAGACGGTGTGCCCGAAGTACGTAAAGCGGTACGTGAGGTGCTGCGTTCTGGGGCAAGTCAGGTGAAGGTAATGGGCAGCGGCAGTATCACCGGCGCGCATGATCCGCTCGATGTGGTGGAGTATACACCCGCAGAGATGAAAGCCATTGTCCAGGAGGCGAAGAAGTGGGGTACTTACGTCATGGTGCATGCCTACAGTGACAAGGCGGTGCGAATGGCAGTAGAAGCTGGAGTCAAGTCAATAGAACACGGTTTGATGGCATCGCCAGAAACCCTGAAACTGATGAAGAAAAAAGGCGTATGGCTCTCGACACAGTGTTTGAACTACTCAAAAAACGTGGAAGATTTCAATGTGCCCATGCCTGCAAATGTGGCGGCAAAGTTCAATGAAGCCAAAAAGAGTGCCGAGCGTGTGTACGGTCTTGCGAAAAAGTATGGTTTGAAACTGGCATGGGGCACGGACACGTTCGGTTCACTGGAGGTACAGGATACGGAGTCGGATGAGTTTACGGCACGTAAAAAATATTTTACCGATCTTGAGATCCTTAAGCAGGCAACCTCGCTCAACGGAGAGCTTTTGGCGCTAAGCGGCAAGCGTTCTCCTTACCCTGACGGGAAACTGGGGGTTGTTGAGGAGGGTGCCTATGCCGATATGCTGATCGTTGACGGCAACCCGCTGAAAGATATCTTGATGCTTGCAAAACCCAAGCAGCACATCAGGCTCATCATGAAAGGTGGAAAAATCTATAAAAATACACTTCAGTCGGGTAAGTAGAATAATATGATGAGAAATATGACATTTGCAAAAAGATCAAAAGCAGTAGTCAGTCGCTGCATGACAGCAACGATAGCCACACTCTGTTTTGCTTCGACAGGCATTGCTGCGGAAATGAATCCGTCTCAGAGCGCTCCTGATGCACATTATGACAACAGTTACTACATCGGTCCGGATGCTGTTGGTCAGTTGTTAAAGAAGAGACAAAAGAAAAAGAGTCTGTCTCAGCAAATGAAGGCATGGAAAACATCGCTTAAAAATGAGTATGGACTGAATATCGGGATTGACTATCATGCAGTGGGATTCCATGCAACAGCAAGCAATGGGCGCAAAGATGCAGCCAGCGGTGTGGTGCGTCTGTTTGGAGAGTGGGAACTTGCAGGCAGAGGCACACAAAACAACGGAAGTCTCGTTTTCAAAGTAGAACACCGTCATGCCTTTACCGATGTGTCACCGGTAGATTTCGGCAGTGAAATAGGCTACGGGGGCTTGCTGCAGTCAACCTTCAGTGACCAAAAGGCACGGGTAACCAATCTTTACTGGAAACAGCACCTGTTCGATTCACGTATGCTTATTTTTGCCGGTTTCATGGATGTGACCGACTATACCGATGTTTATCTGATGGCAAGTCCGTGGGACGGGTTTGGCAACCTGGCATTTGCGACCGGTTCCGCGACTATAGGCAGCCTTCCTGACGGTTCTTTAGGGATGATGGTCTCCGGATGGTTGACCGATACGATGTATGCTGTGGCGAGTATTGCCGATGCCAATGCTGACCCAACCGATCTGTTTGAGGGGTTCAATACCCTTTTTGATGACGGAGAAACCTATAAATCGCTTGAATTTGGCTGGACGACAAGCAAAGAGCGGCTCTTTTATGACAACTTTCATGTAACCTTTTGGCAGGTTGACAAACGGAAAAAGGCGGATGTCCCTTCCGGAAAAGGGGTGAGCTTTTCGTGGGTCGACACCATCAACGACCATATGATGCTCTTTTTGCGCGGTGGACGCTCAAAGGGTGGCGGCAGTATTTTGAAAACCTCTCTGAGCGCAGGTTTCGGATATCTGCAAAAAGAGAGCGGCAGTGTCATTGGACTGGGACTCAACTGGGGGCAGCCCAACAAAGAGGTGTACGGTGACGATGCCGGAGATCAAGGGACGATGGAAGCCTTCTACCGCATCAATACCAAGTATTTTCAAATTACGCCAAGCTTACAGCTTATTGTCAATCCGGCATCCAATACCGATAAAAACGTCATTGCGGTATTTGGTTTGCGGCTTGGTGCACAATTTTAAATGTGGCAGCTGCATAATAAAAAGACAGTATGCTGTTATACCATTTAAAGGAGGTATGTACGAATGAAACAAAAACTACGTAAGCTGTTTGCGGCACTGCTTGCCCTCTCGCTTGGAAGCGGTGCATTGTACGCATCAAGTGATGCAAAAACAAAAGCCCAGACAAAGGGCGACTACGATGTGGTCATCCTAAACGGTAGGGTAATGGACCCTGAGACCAAAACCGACAAGGTACTCAATGTGGGTATCAAGGACGGTATTATCAAAACCCTGACAAACAAAAAGATCGAGGGGAAAGAGACCATCAACGCCAAAGGGCTTGTGGTGGCTCCGGGGTTCATTGACTCTCACATTCACGGGATTACCAAACTTGGCAGAAAACTGCTGCTTTTGGACGGCGTTACTACGGCATTGGCAACTGAGTTTGGTGTGCTGGATGTAGACAAATTTTACAATCAGCGTAAAAAATGGCGTGGAAATTACGGCGCGACTGTCGGGCTGAATGTTGCGCGTATGCAGGTACTTGACCACATTACAGCACAAGATGACATTGATTGGCTCAAAAAGACAAAAGATGCAGCAAAAGACGGTTCAAAATGGTCAACAAAGATTCCTTCGCCTAAAGAGGAAAAACAGATTTTGGCCATTATTGAAAAAGGGCTTAAAAGAGGTGCAATCGGTGTGGGGATCTCTGTAGGGTATGCCTCAGCAGGTACAACGGCACGCGAAGTCTATGAAACCCAAAAACTTGCTGCCAAATATGGACGTATTACCGCATCGCATACGCGTTTTGGTTCAGGGCTTCCGCCCGATGAGTTTGTTCTCGGCGGAGATGAGATTATTGCCAATGCAATGTATCTCAAAGCGCCTGCGATCTTCCAACATTTTCACAATGCAGACTGGCAACTGGCGGCAGAGATTCTCCAAAAAGTACAGGAGCAGGGACGTAACATTTGGGGAGAGATCTACCCTTATGCAGCCTACTCTACACAGGCAGGTTCGGAGTTTGTCAGTCCTGAAAACTTTAAAAGAAACGGCATGGATGTTTCTAAAACCGTCCTTGATCCTTCTACCGGTAAATACATTACAGAAGAGGAACTCAAGAAGATGCGTAAAGAGAACCCCAACCATCTTGTCGTTGTATTCTCCCGTAAAAAAGAAGATATTCCAAAATGGGTAGCACTCAAAGGTGCGACCATCGGTTCCGATGCTATGCCTGCACTTGATGCACAGGGGAATGTTTTGCCTGAAGATGCCCCGTACGATAAAATTGTCACCCACCCTAGAGCGGCAGGTGCACATTCAAGAACACTGCGTGTGGCAAGAGAAAACCACATTCCTCTGATGGACGTATTGGCAAATCTGAGCTACTGGACAGCAAAACATTTGGGTGATACCGGTTTGAAATCGATGCAGATGAGAGGAAGAATCCAGGAGGGGAAAATTGCTGATATTACGATCTTCGATCCGAAGAAAGTAGCCGATCGTGCAGACTATCTACCAGGTAAAAACGGTCTGCCTCCTGTAGGGATTCCGTATGTACTTGTAAATGGTGTCGTGACGGTAAAAAACAGTAAACTGGTACCGGATGCCTATGCGGGACAGCCGATACGATACCCTGTTGTAAAATAATACATTAAAGGAAAAAGAATGAAGATGAAATCGATTCTGTTGGCAATAGCGCTGAGTACGCTGGGGGTACATGCCAAAAGCAACACGGCTGTTTATGACAAGATTTCTGCGGGAATACCGGAACTGATACCGGGTTTTCTCAGCGGGTACATTGACCCCAAAGTGCTGCCAAACTCCAAAAAGCTGATCTACAAAGCGCCGGCTCCGGGCAGTGCGGCACAAAAGTATGACGATACAGTCAGTGCGAAGTACCTGAAGCTAAGAGGTACGGCACGCTGGAAACTTGCGGCAAAAGATGCTGATCTGACATTCCCAAATGCTGCCAAAGCCTTTTCCTGTGCTCTGGGAGTACCTATTGACAAAGAGCATACACCGCATTTGTACCTGCTGCTTCAGCGTATGATGAGTGATGCAGGACTCTCAACCTATGCGGCAAAGAACCAGTATCAGCGTCTAAGACCGTTTTTGATCAACAATCAACCCATCTGTACCCCCAAGGAGAAAGAACGGCTTAAAAAAAGCGGTTCCTACCCTTCGGGACATTCAGCCAAGGGGTGGGCTACTGCACTGGTACTGGCTGAGATCGCACCCGATCGTGCAGATACGATACTGGCAAGAGGAAGAGCCTATGGGGAGAACAGACTTGTCTGCAATGTTCACTGGTACTCTGATGTTATCGAAGGACGCTTTATGGGGGCTTCAACCGTAGCGAGACTGCATGCCAATGCACAGTTCATGGCAGATCTTGCAGCAGCAAAAAAAGAGGTGGCAGCAGCCAGAAAAGCAGGGCTAAAGCCTAACAGTGATTGTAAACTTGAAGAAGAAGCACTGGCGATTAAAGCAGAGTAATTTGAAGGCTTGTCCAAATGTCGGCAGAGTAGGTCGGCAGTGTGGTATGATATGACCACACAAACATTTTTGAGGGAGGCATACTCCCTCTTTCATCTTTTACGGTAACATCTTACCTGATACTACCACTTCCTTACAATCCGGTGACAGGTAATACATTGATTTTGCATTTTTCTGTATGTATCGAGTACTTTCTCTTTGTTACCGCTGTCAAAATCGTCCAAAATGGTATCTGCAAGTGTTGAGATCGCTTTTGCTTCAGTTTTTGCAAAGTCTTTCTCTTTGAACTGATCATGACGTATATCGGCTATTTTGAACGAGTTGATGTTCTTGGTGTTATACTTGAGTTTCTGAACTCCGTTAGCAATGATATTGCGATTGTTGTACAAAAACCCTTTTTGAATTGTTGCCATCGCTGTTTCCATGTTTTGCATGGTTTGCACACGATCGACATTTTTTGCTCCGTCTGCAAGCAAAACTCCAGACAGCAAGACCGCCGATAGAATGACTCTTTTCATAGTTCCCCATAGAAAATAAATATGTACAGCATGCGTGTCGCAATTGCTGACGGAAAAAGTATATAATAAGGCAGGTAAAATAAACATTAATACTTATAATTTTAATCACTATTACTTATTCTTATTACTCGAAATAGATTGACTGTTATGCGATTTGTGGTAGAATGCACGAACAAGATGACACCACTAAGCATAAAAACGGTGCTACACCATAAAAAGGCAGATTGTGACTGATCGACTTCTTGAAGCCAAAGGCATTTCTCATAGCTTTGATACCCAGCTTTTTAGTAATGTGCATCTCTCCTTGTATTCAAGGCAAAGCAGTGCCATTGTAGGGAGGAGCGGTTCAGGGAAATCGACACTGCTGCATATCTGTTCGACCTTTATCAAACCTGATGAGGGAAGTGTCTCGCTCTTTGGGGAAGATCTTTACAGCAGAAGTGATGATGCTATCGAGGTGGTCAGGCGTTATGAGATCGGGATCATTTTTCAGTTTCATTACCTCTTTAAAGGAATGACAGCGATGGAAAATGTGGAAGTAGCAGCATTGCTTGCTAATGAGGCGATTGATGAGAGCCTGTTTGAAAAGCTTGAAATTTCAGAGGTAATGGGACAGAAAATCGGGGAGCTCTCCGGAGGACAGCAGCAGCGTGTCTCCATTGCAAGAGTGCTGAGCAAGAAGCCCCGCATTATCTTTGCCGATGAGCCTACCGGAAACCTTGACAATGAAACGGCAGCACTGGTAATGGATGTACTCTTTGACTATGTACGGGAGCATGATGCTACACTTATGCTGGTAACGCATGATATGCAGCTTGCTTCCCGGTGTGACCACCTTTACCGTCTGGAAGCCAAAAGTCTGGAGGAAGCATGAAGATCGAACTTGGGCATATCCTCTATACGGTCATTATGGTGATCATTGCCTTTCTTGGGGCGGTGATCGTTACCAAAACGCTCTCCAAATGGTTGAAGCTCGGCAAGAAAGAGGATGAAGAGGTGTAGAGTGCGTAACCACGCACCATGTAAGGAGGTGGGTGTAATACGTCATTTCGCCTGCGCGATCAGCACACCCTCAAGCAGCTTGTCAATGTCGCCGTCAAGGATGGCATCGACATTGGTAAATGCCTGGTTGCTTCGGGTGTCTTTGACCTGCTGGTAGGGTTGGAGGACGTAGGAGCGTATCTGGTGTCCCCAGCCGATCTCACTCTTTTCTATACCGTCAAGTTCTGCCTGTTTTTTCTCCATCTCATACTCATAAAGACGAGATTTCAGCATCTTCATGGCTGAGGCTTTGTTCTTGTGCTGGCTTCGGTCGTTTTGGCACTGTACGACAATACCGGTAGGGATATGGGTGATACGGATCGCCGAGTCGGTAGTGTTGACGTGCTGTCCGCCTGCACCGCTTGAGCGGTAGGTGTCGATGCGGATATCCTTCTCTTCAATGTCAATGTCAATGTCATCATCGATCTCCGGAGAGACCATGACCGAGGTAAATGAGGTGTGGCGTTTGGCATTGGAGTCAAAGGGGCTGATGCGCACCAGACGGTGAATGCCGTTTTCAACTTTAAGGTAGCCGTAGGCATTCTCTCCCTTGATGATAAAACTGACATCTTTGATACCCGCCTCTTCTCCGGGCTGATAGTCAAGCACTTCGGTTTTAAACCCGTGGCGTTCCGCCCAGCGCAGATACATACGGTAGAGCATACTTGCCCAGTCCTGACTCTCCGTACCTCCGGCTCCCGGGTGGATGGAGACGATGGCATTGTTGCTGTCATGTGCGCCGTTTAGCATCATCTGTACCTCAAGCGCTTTGATGTGCTCTTCGAGGCTTTGGGCATCTTCAAAAAGCATCTCCAGTGTCTCTTCATCCTTTTCGGCTTTGGCAAGTTCAAAGTACTCTTTGGCATCACTCAGCGCATCGTTGGCACTGTTGTAGGTTTCGAGTATACGCTCGGTACGGGTCTTTTCCTGAGAGATCTTCCCCGCGTTTGCAGCATCGTTCCAGAAGTTGGGATCCTGCTGCATCTGTTCTATCTCATCAAGCCGTTTTTGCAGAGCGTCAGGTTTGACGATATTGGTGATGTTCTCCATCTTTGTCGTAAGTGATTTGAGCAGTTCGCTGTATTCGTAGGCATCCACGTGAAAAAGTTCCTTTTTCAAGTGAGGAGGTAGGAGGTAGGAGGTAGGAGTGTATGTTTATAAGATATTATTGACAAAGGCAATACAATTGCATTGCATATACACATTCCTAATTCCTAATTCCTAATTCCTCATGTAATTTTGGTATGATTCTACCAAAAAGTAACAAAATAGAGGGTTAGCAATGGTCATCGTACGCACGGTAGAAGAGCTGCAAAAAGCAAAAGAGGGCTTAGAGGGAAGCATTGGTTTTGTCCCAACGATGGGAGCCTTGCATCAGGGGCATCTCTCATTGATCCAGAGGGCAAGAGATGAGAATGATCAGGTAATAGTCTCAGTTTTTGTCAATCCGACGCAGTTTCTCGAGGGTGAGGATCTCGATGCCTATCCCAGACGTGAAGCGGCAGATACTCAGATTTGTGAGCGTGCGGGGGTGGATATTTTGTTTATGCCCACCATTGATCAGATGTATGAGCCCGATGAGCTTTGTATCGGCGCACCGGCGATTCGCGGATACATCCTTGAAGGGGAAAAGCGTCCGGGGCACTTTGACGGGATGCTTCAGGTGGTGATGAAGCTGCTCAATCTCTCCTCTGCGACCCGTGCCTACTTTGGCAAGAAGGATGCCCAGCAGCTTGCACTGGTGATGCAGATGGTACGCAACTACTTCATGCCCGTAGAGATCGTGCCGTGTGAAATTATCAGAGATGAGAAGGGACTGGCACTCAGTTCACGCAATGCCTACATGAATGCAGAGGAGAAGCGCCGTGCACTCTGTCTCTCCCGCTCTCTTAAACGTGCGACCAAGATGGTCATGTCCGGTGAGTTTGATGCCGAAACGATTAAAAAAGAGATGAATGATGTGCTTCAGGAGGCTGACCAGGTAGAGTATGTCGCCATTGTCAGCCGTGATTTCAAACAGCTTGAACGTGTTGAGATAGGCAATACGATCATTCTTGTCGCTGCATGGGTGGGGAAACCGAGGCTGATTGACAATATTTGGATATAGACCGACTCTCTCAAGCTCTTTTTGCTATCATAGAGGATCTTGCGGATGAATGGAGGGTATGATGTGGTTGCAAAAATATACAATAGCCTTAGGCACAGCGTTGGTTTGTTTTGGGATGATGGCAGAGGGTGCGGAAGTACAGATTGAAGTCTCAGAACCCGGATGTACACTATATGTTAACGGGAAACAGAAAGCGTTCATTAAAGGAAACAGTACCAAGATAGAGATCGCTGACGGGAAGTATGAATTGATGATTTCCAAGAAGCTTGATGAGGATTGGCAGATGGTCTCACGCAGAAATATCGTTTTAGATGATACTCCGGCAGCATTGAAGTTTGATCTTGATATTGAAAAAATTTCAAAGAAAAGCAATACCAGCAAAGCATCCAACTTTAAAAAAGAGAACGATACCGTACTGGATAAGGTACGCCATCTGCGGTGGCAGGATGATGCCCGCACCGTCAAAATCCGAAAGAGCTGGCAGGAAGCACAGGCATACTGCAAAACGCTCTCACTTGACGGGATGAAAGGGTGGCGACTTCCTACGCATGATGAACTGATCAGTATTGTCGACTATACCAAATTTACAATGGCGATCATGCCGGCATTTTCTCATATCGTGTCAGACTCATATTGGACGGCAACGTCTGAAACGAATGATGCGGGGCAGGCCAAGAGCATCTATTTTGGCAATGGCTGTCCCAATGCTGAACAGAAAACAAAAGAGCTTTTGGTGCGCTGTGTGCGTACAGAGAAGTAGCGGCGGTTAGAAAAGATCACCAGCACCTTGTGCCGCAGGGTGGAAAGCAGGTCGCCGTTTTGGCACAGAGACTTTTGGATGTATATGCGGACGTGATGTTCTCGGCAGATGTGATACGGTTTTAGCAGGTACTCGAATCACTTTTTGCGGTGGTTGTACAGCAGGGTGCACCGGCGGTGTCTCTTTTGGCGGCGGCGGTAGGATTGGTGCGGCAACCTCTGTCTCCTCCTGCTGCTCACCATAAAGCGGGACATCCTCTTTTGGTTTTTCTTCATCATCGCACGGGTCGGGTTCAAGGTATCCTTGCTCTACCAAAATACGCACTGTGTTTTTGAAGGTTGGCACCGCAGACTGTGAAGCAAAGTATTTGTGGTATTTTTTGGCACGGATGACCAGTACACCGATGGTATATTTGTGTCCTTTGCTGTCGTTGGCGAAGCCATAGAAACTGCTGTGGTACTCCCGTACATAGTGTCCGTGTTTTGCGATATGTGCGGTTCCTGTTTTCCCTCCTATCTCCAGTCCTGGGTACTGGGCTTTGACCCCGGTACCGCGTTTGACAACCTCTTTGAGGATCTCATGTATCTGGTTGGCAGCCTTTTTGCCGATAGGGTGCAGGTCTCCGACAGTCGGCGGGAGGATATAGTGCCGTCCTTTGGTATCTTCCAGATAGTCTACCAGCCTTGGTGTGACTGCCACACCGTCATTGTTGAATGCAGAGTAGGCTTTGAAAAGCTGGGCGAATGTCGCCATGAGCCCATAGCCGTAGGCACTGTTCGCACGGTGCATCTTGTTGTTGAGCAGGTAGAGTTTTTTCACCTGCCCGGGGAGATCTCTAGAGAGGTCGATACCTGAAGGGTGTGCCAGACCAAACGAAAGCAGTCCGCTACGAAACTCCTGTCCGCTTAAAAGCCATGATATTTGGGAAATACCGACATTGGAGGAGTGGACAATGATGTCCGTAGCGCTGAGTGAGGCAAACTTGTCATCATCGGTGACGGTACGGTGTTTGCCTATCTTCATGCGTCCGTTATGGGTGTTGAAAACGGTTTGCGGTGTAAGTCTATGGTGGTCCAGCGCAATGGAAAGGGTCAGCGGTTTGAGCACTGACCCCGGTTCATAGGGGTACTCTGCAAATTTTGGGTTCAGTGCCGGAATGTCTTTCTGTGTAATATGTGACGGGTCATAGCGTTCGGTACTTGCCATGACCAGTACTTTGCCGGTGTGACTCTCCATGACGCCAACGAGGATTTCATCGGCATCGATACGTGTTTTCATAGCATCGATCATCTTTTCGACGCGCCGCTGCAGAGAGAGTGGGATGTTCAGATGCAGATCCATACCATCGACCCTTGGTTTTCTGATTGTATTGCGGTCATGGATGATATTGCCGCCAACATCTCTTTTCCCTTTCAGGTAGCCGTCTTTTTTTGAAGTGATGTGCTTGTCGTATTTGCGTTCGAGCCCCTTTTTGCCTTCGGGGCGAATGTATCCGTGGTCATCCCGTTTCCCTACATAGCCAAGGATAGGACTGAGAATGTCTTTGCGCGGGAAGGTTCTGCTCTCTCCAATCTCTACAATGTCCATACCGTATAGCACTTCGATCCCCGAATGTGTTTTGACAGAACGGAACACATTGAGCTGGCGGAGCTTGTATGCGAGGGAACGCAGTTGCATCGCCTGTTTTGCATTCAGTGTTTTGGAAAGAACGATGTTGCCTTTGATCGGATGTCCGTGCTTGTCTTTAAAGCGTTTTTCGATCTCAGGTTCAGGGATGCCGCTATAGATGCTGAAAAGTTTGATAAAGAGTGCCTTTTTATCAGGATCGATACTCTCCCCGCGAATAACTGCCTGATAGGTTTTGTAGGAGGAGCTCAGTGTATAGTGGTCTGAAGAGAATATTGTACCGCGCAGTGAACGGTCGTGTATGATCGCATATTGTCTTGGAACATGGCGGTTTGAGAGGATCGTCATCAGTACAGATGTTAAAAAGATCGCCATGGCAGCCATGATCATAATAAAGAGTCCGGTGATTTTACCGGTACGTTGCTGCAATGCTCTGTTTTTTATTGAATGACTCATCGTTTCCCCACTAAATAGTGTTGAATTTTATCAAAGTTATCTGGTTAATTCGATAAAATACTACACAATTCTAATACCGGACAATGCAAGATATGATTGACAAACCGCTTTTAATGGCAGTGATGGTACTCCTGACCCTTTCTATGGTGATGGACTATTCTCTTTCTGTCTATACCGTACAACATTTTGGCTACGGAGGATTCCATTTTTTTGTAAGACAGTCCGCTGCTGTCTTTGTAGGACTCGTTGTAATGATCTTTTTGAGCAGACTTGACCCTGACAAATGGTTTGCCCCTTTTGGCATTGCGTTGTTCGTATTCTCTTTTCTGCTTATGGTCATGATGCTCTTTTTGCCGGCATCTATGGTCAATGCTGTTGGTGGAGCCAAACGGTGGATTCATCTTGGTGCAATATCTGTTGCTCCGGTAGAGTTTTTTAAAGTGGGATTTGTCTTTTTCCTGTCGTGGAGTTTTAAACGGAAGCTTGGCGATAAAGACCGCATGTCCTTTACAGAAGAACTTAAGCTGTTTACCCCTTATTTGATGCTGTATGCTCTTGCCGTGGTGCTGATTGCTATTTTTCAAAAGGACCTTGGGCAGGTTGTGGTTCTGGGGGCTACACTGATTGTTTTGTTTTTGTTTGTCGGCAGTTCGTACAAGTTTTTCCTCATGCTTGTAACAGGTGCTTTCGCCAGCATCGTCGCACTGATCTTTCTGGCACCACACCGTATGGCGCGTATCAAAAGCTGGTGGATCAGTATACAGGACAAAGTGCTCTCTCTGCTCCCGTCTGATTCAGCACAGGAGCTGAGAGTCGCGTCAAGTGTGAAAGAGCCTTGGCAAATCTCAAATTCGCTGAATGCCATTCATAACGGTGGACTTTGGGGGCAGGGGCTTGGGAACGGTCAGTTCAAACTGGGCTATCTTTCTGAAGTACATACTGATTTTATTCTGTCTGGCATCACCGAAGAGTTGGGCTTTGTCGGATTGGCACTGGTGGTCATGACACTGCTGTTTGTCATTTTCCGTATTTTCAAGATCGCTTCCAAAGTGGAAGACCCGATGTACTATCTTTTCTCCATAGGTACCGGACTCTTGATCGCATTTGCATTTTTGCTTAACTCGTATGGTATTGCAGGGATCACCCCGATCAAAGGGATCGCCGTACCCTTTCTAAGTTATGGAGGATCGCATATCGTAGCAAGTTGTATCGCAATAGGGATGATCTTGATGGTTTCCAAAAAAGTTCCCCGTGATATACATGGGAATATCCTGTAGGAAGAGGGAGACTTGATGAGCATCATTATGACAGGAGGTGGTACCGGGGGGCATCTTGCCATTGTTAGAGCAGTCAAGGAAGCGATTGTTTCAGAGAATAATGAACAAGGAGCAGAGAACTGTGTACAACTGGTGTATGTCGGTTCTACCAAAGGGCAGGACAGGGCGTGGTTTGGAGAAGATGAAGATTTTGCCCAAAAGTATTTTTTTGAGACGCGCGGGGTGGTCAATCAGGGCTTTTCCGGGAAAATAAAATCACTTTTGATGATGGCAAAAGCAACACTGCAATCTGTCAAGATCATACGCAGACACAAAGCCAAAGTGGTCTTTTCAGTAGGAGGCTTCTCTGCTGCCCCAATGGCGTTTGCTGCCAAGCTTACACGGACACCTTTGGTGATTCATGAGCAAAATGCCGCACTGGGGTCACTTAACAGACTGCTTAAACCCTATGCTGATGTTTTTATCAGTTCTTACCTTGAGGAGAGCCCTATCAAGTCCTATCCGGTCAAAGAGATATTTTTTGAGAATGCACGTATCCGCGATAGGGTGCGTACCGTTATCTTTCTTGGCGGTTCACAGGGGGCGCGCGCCATCAACGATCTGGCGCTCTGTATTGCTAAGGAACTTGATGCGCGCGGTATACGCATCATCCATCAAGCAGGTAAAAACAACATCGAAAGTGTACAGCAGGCGTATGATGCGATGGGTATAGAAGCAGAAGTATTTGGCTTTACAACCAAACTTGCCGACTATATGCAAGAGGCAGACCTTGCTATTGCCAGAGCAGGGGCTTCGACACTCTGGGAACTTGCCGCTACGGCACTGCCGGCACTCTTCATCCCCTACCCCTATGCGGCAAGTGACCACCAGTATTACAATGCGAAGTTTCTTGTAGAAAAAGAACTTGCATGGCTCATGCGCGAAAATGAGATTGACAAAGCTAAAGTGCTTGCACTGTTCGATATCAGTATGCAAGAAAAGAGCAAAGGACTAATGGAGATTGTTGAGCGTAACGGGAGCAGCAGCATCGCCAAACTTCTATGCAAATACAGGTAATACTTCACGATTTTCCAACGATTTTGTTTTACACTGTGATAACAAGATTGTTGAAGGAGTATTGGTATGAGCAAGAAAACGATAGTATGGCTTAGTGTGGCTGTTGCGTTTGCCATAAGCGGCTGTGGCAGCAGCTATGACCAAGGATATCAAGACGGTTTTTATGATGGAACCAGAGTGCCGGCAGACGGCATGACAACACTGTTCCTTCGTGATTTAGACGGTTTCTCTGCCGCTGGAGTGCAGTATACATGTACGGATCCGACCGGTGCAGTCAGTGCCCAGGCTGTCACAGCCCCAAATGGTGAATTTACTTTCTATCCGGGAGAGCAGTGTAGCTTCGATCTGACCGGTTTTGGCGGTACACCTGCCGACCCTCTTTTTATTGAAGACGATATAGGACAAGGAAAGAACAACATCGCCTATGTATGTGCCGGCGGTGATGCGGGATTGACCGGATACAATGCTGACTTTGGAAGAGATGGTTTTTTTGACTACTATCCGGATGATAGCTGTACTTTCTCTTTTTAAAGATGGGCTTTGGCTGCTTCAAAATACCCATGGTACGCCGTTTTGGCAGATACACACAGGCTGCTTTATCTGCCAATAACCACACTTTCGCTAAAATATCCCAATTTTAATAACCCGGGTGTGTATGTTGTATCATTACACATACAACATTCGGTTTCAAACAGGGATCAATGTTGATGGATATCAGAAAAACGTTTTTAGACTATTTTGAAAGTAAAGGACACAAGGTTGTAGAGAGTTCTCCGCTCGTACCCGATGATCCGACGCTGCTCTTTACCAATGCCGGTATGGTACAGTTCAAGAATATCTTTACCGGGGATGCGCCCATTCCCAACCCACCAAGAGCGACCAGTTCACAAACCTGTATCCGCGCAGGCGGAAAGCACAACGACTTGGACAATGTCGGTTACACCGCACGCCACCACACCTTCTTTGAGATGCTGGGTAACTTCAGTTTCGGCGACTACTTCAAAAAAGAGGCGATCGCCTATGCATGGGAGTTTGTTACAGGCAAGGAGTACCTCGCACTGCCTATAGAGAAGATCTGGGTAACGGTACACGACAGTGATGATGAAGCCTACGACCTCTGGAAAGAGCATGTCTCCGAAGAGCGCATCATGCGTTTTGGCGACAAGGACAACTTCTGGCAGATGGGTGATACCGGACCGTGCGGACCATGCTCGGAGATCTTCTACGATCAAGGTGAAGAACACTTCAACTCACCCGAAGATGTGATGGGCGGAGAGGGCGACCGCTTCCTTGAGATCTGGAACCTTGTCTTCATGCAGTATGAGCGAGATGAAAAGGGTGAACTCCATCCGCTGCCAAAGCCAAGTATCGATACAGGTATGGGGCTGGAGCGTGTGGTTGCCATCAAGGAAGGGAAGTTCAACAACTTCCACTCTTCGCTCTTCATGCCGCTGCTCGATGCCATTGGGAAGCTGGTGGGTACGCCGTATGATTACGATGCACCAAACTCCGCAAGCTACCGAGTCATTGCCGACCACCTGCGCTCAGTCAGTTTCCTGCTGGCACAGGGGGTGAACTTTGACAAAGAGGGGCGCGGCTATGTGCTGCGCCGTATCATGCGACGTGCGATCCGTCACGGGTATCTGCTGGGGCTGAGAGAGCCGTTCATGCATAAGCTTGTAGATGACCTTGTCGCTTTGATGGGTGGGCATTACACCTATCTGCAGACCAAATCCGAAGCGATCAAAACCTCTATGAAGCTTGAAGAGGAGCGCTTCTTCGATACCATTGAGGCAGGGATCAAACTTTTCAATCAGGAGCTTGAAAATACCAAAGATGTCTTTAGCGGTGAAGTGGCGTTTAAACTCTATGACACCTACGGCTTTCCTCTTGACCTAACTGAAGATATGCTTAGAGAAAAGGGCATTAGACTCGACATTGAAGGGTTCAATGCCAAGATGGAAGCACAAAAAGCACAGTCCAAAGCCAACTGGAAAGGCAGCGGAGATGCTGCAACAACTGGTGACTTTAAGCAGCTTAAAGAGCAGTTTGGTCAGAACACATTTGTCGGGTATGAGACGACTCAAACCACTACCAAGGTACTGGCACTTTTGGATGAGAACTTCAAGCAGGTAACATCGATTGACGGTAAAGGCTGGGTGATGCTGGAGCAGACACCGTTCTATGCGGAGTCTGGTGGACAGGTCGGTGATCGCGGAGCGATCAAAGTAGCAGGTAGCAGTGAGCAGGTAGCAGTGCTGGATACGAAGAAATTTCTTGATATGAATCTTTCTGAGGTTGAGGGGAAACTCTCTGTGGGTGATGAGGTGGAAGCGATTGTCGATCAGAGCCGTGCGGAGATTGAGAAGCATCACTCGGCAACTCACCTGCTGCATGCGGCGCTGCGTGCAGTGTTGGGCGACCACATCTCTCAGGCGGGCTCACTCAACGATGACAAGCGTTTGCGTTTTGACTTCTCTCACCCTAAAGCACTCACAAAAGAGGAACTGCAAAAGGTCGAGGACTGGGTCAATGACAAAGTGCAGCGTGCCATTCCGCGTAAAACGGAGATCATGAGTATCGAAGCGGCGAAGAACTCTGGTGCTATGGCGCTCTTTGGCGAAAAGTACGGTAATGAGGTGCGTGTGGTAAGCATGGGTGATGCCTCTGTAGAACTGTGTGGTGGTACGCACGTTCAGAACACGGCACAGATCGGGCTCTTTATGATCACCAAAGAGAGCGGTGTGAGTGCAGGAGTCAGACGTATTGAAGCGATCTGCGGTCGTGCGGCAGTAGAGAAGCTCAAGGGGCTTAGAGGTGAGATTGAGCAGATCAAAGAGGAGGTGAAAAACCAGAATCCTCTTGCAGGCATCACCAAGCTCAAAGAGGAGATCAAAACCCTCAAAGGCGAACTCAAAGCAGCCCTCAGTGCAACCAAAAAAGAGCTGACACCTGTCGATGTGAACGGTATCAATGTCATTGTCGAAGAGGTCGATGCCGGAGACATTAAAGAGATGATTGATGAAGCGAAGAACAAATATGACAACATTGCCATCATGCTCTTCCAGAAAAAGGGCGAGAAGGTACTGTTGGCTGCCGGTTCCAAGAACACACCTGTCAAAGCGGGTGACTGGATCAAAGCGGTCGCACCGGTGGTCGGCGGTGGCGGCGGCGGACGTCCTGACTTTGCGCAAGCCGGCGGAAAAGATGCTTCCAAGATCGGTATGGCGATGGAAGAGGCAAAAACCTACCTTGCCGAAACTGTAGAGGGTGGTAACTGATGAAAGAGGCGATGGTAAATCTCTTTGGCAACTATGCCCATGAGATCGTCTTTTTGCATGTCCTCTCTGCTTTTGTCTGGGTCGGGGGAATGATCGCGGTGCGTTTTGCCGTGCATCCGGTGATGCAAAGCATTGATGACCCCACTATCAGGCTTGGCAAAACCCTGCAGATCACCAAAAACCTCTTTCATATTGTCATGCCTTTCATTGCAGTACTGATCGTAACAGCCGTATTGATGGCGGTAGGGCTTGGGTTCCGTATTGCAGCGGTGGATGAGAGCGGCAATGTCGTGAATCAGACAGCCTATGGCATCTATCAGATCGTGCATGTCAAAGAGGTGATATGGACAGTCATGACAGCCAACTTCACATGGATGTACGTGAAGCGCAGAAAAGCACAAAAGCTTTTTGATGCGGGGGATCTGCCTGCTGCCAAAGCGGCAGTGGCGATTGTGCCGAAGTATCTTCTGCCTCTTAACATTGTGCTGGGTGTAGCTGCACTCTGGCTGGGTGTGACACTGCGGGGCTTTTGATGCTCTGTCTCTGCTCACAGTCCCAAAGCCGCGCACTGTTGCTGCAAAAATTCGGTGTCGAATTTATCCAAAAGCCGGTCGATTTTGATGAAGACCAGATAAAGACAGAGAGTGCTTTGGAGTTTGTCTACCGTGCATCCAAGGGGAAGTTGGAGGCAGCCAAGCAGGCGTACGGTTTGGATATGCCGTTATTGAGTGCGGATAGTGTCATCGCTACCCAAGAGGGAAAGATACTGCGAAAACCCCAAAATAGAGAGGATGCCCGCCGTATTTTGCAGCTGCAAAGCGGTGCACACATTGCGATTGTCTCTTCGGTACATTTGCAGTGTCGAGATTTTCTTTTTGTTGATACCTCTGCAACCCATTACCACTTTGCTCTTTTTGATGAGGATGATCTCGAAGCCTATCTTCAAAGCGGCGAGTGGCAGGGAAAAGCTGGCGGCTGCATGGTTGAGGGGTTTTGCAAAAAGTATATCCAGGAGGTCAAAGGGTATGAGAGTACGGCAATGGGACTTCAGGTGGAAACACTGCTGCCGTGGATAAGGAGAGCCAATGTACACTAAGGAACTCGAAGCCCTCAAAAAAGCAGGACGTTTTAGAGAGCGTCACCTCTACTCCGACATGCTCGATGATTTTGCTTCCAATGACTATCTTGGACTTTCAACCAAAAAGAAGCAGTTTAAAAAGGCATGCAAGCTGGTCGATGAGTATGCTACCGTCAGTGCCAAGGCAAGCCAACTGGTCAACGGCTATCATCCGATCCACCGGATCTTTGAAATGGAGATGGCAGAGCAAAACGGCTTTGAAGAGGGGATGGTTGTCGGCAGCGGATTTCTTGCCAATATGGCGCTCATTGAGTCACTGGTACGCAAAGGGGATATGCTCTTTATGGACGAGGAGTACCATGCAAGCGGTGTGATGGCAGCACAGCTGCTGGGAGATCGTGTGGTGACATTTGCACACAATGATCCTGCCGATCTTGAAGAAAAGCTCAAGGCACATCCTGCCAACAGGCAGATCATCGCAGTAGAGGGTGTCTATTCGATGGGTGGTGATCTGTGTGCGCGTGAGATTTTTGATGTAGCTGAGCAAAGCGGTGCGCTGCTCATTGTCGATGAGGCACACAGTGCCGGTGTGCTTGGCAAAAAACTGCTGGGGATCTTTGAACACTATGGTATTACACCCCATGAGCGCCATATCAAGATGGGTACACTGGGTAAAGCCTACGGCAGTTACGGAGCTTACATCCTCGCTTCAAAAACCGTGATCAGTTTTTTGGAAAACCGTGCCAAGACGGTGATCTATGCTACGGCTCCATCGGTATTTGATACAGCACTGGCGTATGTCAACATGAAATATATCCGTAAAAATGCCAAAAAGCTAAGAGCAAAGATCAAAGCGCGGCAGAAGGTTGTCAAAGAGGAGTTGGATAGGGTCTGTGAAAGCCTCATTCTGCCTATTGAAGTGCCCGATAACGAATTTGCACTCTTCATGCAAAAAGGGCTGATGGAGCAGAATTACCTCGTGGGTGCCATCCGTCAGCCAACGGTTTCGACACCTATCTTGCGTGTGATCCTCAATGCCGAAGTATCGGAAGAGAAACTGCGCCATCTGTTAAGACTCATTAGGCTTAACTTGGTACAATAAACATAAAAAAGGGTTTGTGTGTTCAGTCTGATCAAGGGATCCATCATTACTGCTATGATCTTCGCTGTAGCGTTGATTGCGGCATTTATCTATGCGTATGATGAGATCTCTTTGGATGCGGACAAGCTGATCAACTACAAGCCTGAGATCTCTTCTGTGATCTATGACCGTAACGGCAAGAAACTCGCCTATGTGTTCAAAAAACAGCACCGCCTCTATGCACGCTATGACGAGCTTCCAAGCTACCTTGTCGAGGGGCTTATCGCGATGGAGGATACTAAGTTCTTTGAACACAATGGTGTCAACCCAGATGCGATCCTGCGGGCGGTATTTAAGGATATCAAAGCTGGCAGATTCGTAGAGGGGGGAAGTACCCTGACCCAACAGCTGATCAAAAACAAAGTCCTCACCAATGAAAAGAAGCTTGCCAGAAAGATCAAAGAGGCGATACTTGCGATCAAGATCGAGCATGTTTTGACCAAAGAGCAGATCATTGAGCGCTATCTGAACGAGATCAGCTATGGCAACAACTACTACGGTGTAAAGACAGCAGCTGACGGCTACTTTCACAAAGATCTCAGTGAACTGACGCTCAAAGAGGCAGCGATGCTGGTTGGTCTGCCCAATGCCCCAAGCTACTACAACCCGCTCAAACACTATGAACGTGCCCTAAACCGTGCGAACAACGTACTCTACAGAATGAAGAGTCTGGGATGGCTGAGCGAAAAAGCGTACCTCAAAGCGGTCAAAGAGTCTCCAAAGGTATACAAAACCTCTCTTAGACAGAATATTGCTCCGTATATTGTCGATGAAGTGGTACGGCGTTTCAAGAACAAGCTCGGAGATGTACGTACCGGCGGCTATCAGATCTATACGACCATCGATATGAAACAGCAAAAGATCGCCAAAGAGGCACTTGACTATGCCTACAAAAGGGTGTTGAAGCGCTACAAAGAAGATCCGAAAACATCGACGATCAACGGCGCATTTGTCTCGGTAGAGAACAGTACGGGGGATATTCTTGCGATGGTTGGCGGTGTTGACTACAAAAAATCAGCGTTCAACAGAGTGACTCAGGCAGAGCGTCAACCCGGTTCGGCATTCAAACCTTTCATCTACCAGACAGCACTGGATATGGGGTACAACCCGGCAACGCCGCTGACTGACCTTGCAAGAACCTTCCAGTACTACTACAAAGGCAAACCGAAGATCTGGTCACCTAAGAATTATGAACACGATTTTAAAGGATTTATGCCGCTGCGTGAAGCATTGGTGCATTCAAGAAACCTTGCTACTATCAATCTGGTCTCCGACATTGGAGTCAGCACCATACGCAAGCGGCTTGCATTTCTCGATGTACCGCACATTCCGCATGATATGTCTATTGCCCTTGGCAACCTTGGGTTAAGTCCTTTGAAAATGGCACAGATTTATACCGTCTTTTCCAACAAAGGGCATATGATCGAGCCGAGACTGGTTAGCAAGATCGTCTCCAAAGAAGGGGCGGTCATTTATGAGACACGCCCTAAGGAGATTGCGAATTTTACCACCCCTGAACAGGCATACTTGATGACCGACATCCTCAAAGATGTGGTAAAACGCGGAACAGGCAGAAAGGCGCAGGTAAAAGGGATAGAACTTGCGGGGAAAACAGGTACGACCAACAAAAATGTCGATGCGTGGTTCTGCGGATACTCCCCTACGATCGAAACCATTGTCTGGTTTGGACGGGATAACAACCGCCCCATAGGGCGCGGTGCGACAGGCGGTGCAACAGCAGCACCTGCATTTGCCTACTACTATCAGCACCTTTTGAAACGCTACCCCGATCTCAAAAGGACATTTGATGTGCCTGAAGGTGTATTTGTTGGCGAGTATCAGGGGAGAAAAGAGCTCTACACCAAGACCTCGCCACTTCCAAAATCTGAAGCACAAGAGGCAAAAGCACAGCCTAATGCCGAATACCGTCAGGATGATGATGGTTATATGATCAGCGATGAGTCCGGTGAAGATGTCAGCCCTGAAGATAAAACCGTGATCGAAGAAGGGGATGATGACGATACGGGATATGCAGAAACCATTAATATCGATGAAGAGCCCAAGGAAGACAAGAGAGACGATGCCGATCCGCTGCATCCTCCAAAAATTGCACCGGAGACCCCGGCATCTGAAGATGTGGGAACACTGTTCTGATGAAAACACTCTACTTTGTTCTTGACCCTATGTGTTCATGGTGCTGGGGTTTTGCTCCGGTAGTTGAAACAATCAGAAAAAGCTATGGTCACCGCTATGATATCGTTCCCGTGATGGGTGGGTTGCGAGGTTCAGGAGAGATGGTTTGGGATGACGCTGCCAAGGCATATCTTCGCGCTCATTGGCAAAAGGTAGCTGACGCTACCGGACAGCCATTTGAAAAGAGATTGCTCGAAAAGGAACGTTTCGATTACAATACGTATCCTGCATGCAAAGCGGTGGTGACGGTACGTGAACTGCTTGGCACAGAGGCGGCATTTGTCTATTTGCATAAAATCCAGCATGCATTTTATGC
This sequence comes from Sulfurovum sp., assembly GCA_027082955.1. Classification (GTDB taxonomy): domain Bacteria; phylum Campylobacterota; class Campylobacteria; order Campylobacterales; family Sulfurovaceae; genus Sulfurovum. The sequence continues at coordinate 22,148 of JALWTA010000012.1, forward strand.
GCATGGGATCGACATTACCAACCCGCGTCTGCTGCAAGGCTATTATGAACAGCTCTTTGGCAACAGCGGAAAGTTTGCTTTTTTCTTTTTGAGTGAGCGTGCCGAAGTATTGACCGAACACGATTTTGCCAAAGCCCGTTCCATGGGAGCGACAGCATTCCCGTCAGTTGTATTGGTGGATGAAGAGGGGCATATGGTATGTCAAAAGGGCTATCAGCGCTTAGAATCACTAATATCGTTTCTAAAGGAGACACATGCATAGCTTTGCACCTCAGATTACGCTGATTACGATACTCAGTCTGGTTATTCTCTCCGATGCTATCGCAAGCCGCTTGAAGATTCCTTCGGTTTTTTTGCTGCTGAGCGGCTCGTATCTGACCTATGCTTACTTTAAAGCAGCTGTTCCTATCGATATGGCGGAGCATTTTGATACGATCATTCTCTTTTGTATTCCATTGATCTTTATGGCAGATGCACTGCATTTACATTTTTCTGACATCAAAAAACATGCATGGAGTATCTTTTATCTTGCAGTAGTTGCCGTGGCACTCTCCATTGCCTTTGGAGCAAGTTTGTCTTATTTTGGCGTTTTTGAAGGGCTTACACTGGGTGCGTATGTTTCACTTTTTGCTATCAATATGGCAACTGATGCTGTGAGTGTGCAGTCGGTCCTCTCCCGTTTCAACGGGATAGGACATGATATTAAAGTGCTCATTGAAGGAGAATCGTTGGGCAACGATGCTACAGCGGTTATTGCCTTCTTCTTCATCGGACTGCCGTGGATGCTTAGCGGGCATATAGATGCTGCCCATGCAGCAGAGGAAGCATTGCGTGTCTTTGCCGTGAGTATGGGGCTTGGACTTGTGTTGGGATATGGATTTTACATGCTGATGAAACTCTTTTCAGACAAGCGAGGAGAGTTGTTTGCATTTATTATCGAGGGCTATGCCGCCTATCTTCTAGGTGAACATTTCCATGTCAGTGGCATTTTAACCCTTATTACAGCGATCATTGCCACCAAAGCATGGATTGATATGGATCTCAAGGAGATAGAAGCAGCAGAGAACAAGAAGCGCAAAAGTTTTTTCCGTACACTGCGTCTTGGTTCTGTTGTTGCAACTACCAAAGAGCGTCTGGAATACATCTATGAGATGGCAAAAGAGTTTGGCTATATTGCTGCTGTGGTGATCTTTTTTGTGCTTGCGGAGATGGTGGATTTTGACAAATTGAGAACATATTGGAAAGAGATTCTTATTATGTTCGGTGTGACCACGCTGATTCGTGCGCTCTCTATGGCAAAGTTTGTCTTTTTCGGTAAAACCATGCACTCTATCAAACCGGTAGATGCGGAGGGATGGTTTATTTTGACCTTTTCCGGAATGAAAGGTGCACTCTCCATTATTTTAGTGCATATGATCCCGGACAGTTACGCCCATAAAGCAATGTTTGAAGCGGTGACCACCGGTGTGGTCGTACTTTCCATTTTTGTTTACGGTACGGTACTGTGGAGTTATTTTACTTTCTTCAAAAAAGAGGAAGAGACAAAGCTGTTTGTTTCATAATATTTTGATTCATGATTGTAGCGCTTTTTGGGACCGAGTGCTTCAGCCTCGGAGACGCCGGTGATGCAACAATGTATTACGGGACTGAAGTCTCCGATTCCAAAAACCCCGTTTAGCTTCGGCAATACATTGATTTGTTGCGCATCATGTTCAGCGGGGCTGAAGCCTCCGGTTCCAAGATGCTGCCATTTCTGCGTGACTCTGTACAAAGATGATGTTTGTTCCCTGTAGGGTGCGTAATCACGCATCATTCATACAAACAATTAATGAGGTGCGTGATTACGCACCCTACGCGTTGTTTTCATATGTGCCTGTTTGACAAATGCGGTTGTATTACAAATGAAATAACACCATCAGAAATATAGAAGAAGAGAGAAATTCCGAGCCGAAGCCCGGAGAGGTTTTAGCAAGAGTATGTAGAGATGTACTCGTACGCTGTCGGTCTACCTTCGACAGGAATTACGTGTCTTTCGAACTGGTAGTCAACGTAAGTACTGATGAACTCTTCGTTCATTACTGGTGCAAGGAAGTCATGATCTGCTTCAAGCCCCTCAAGCGCATCTCTGAAGCTGTTTGGCAGTTCAGGGATCTTTCTCTCTTTAAGCTCATCTCTTGTCAGTTCAAAGAGGTCTTCATTGAATGGTCCTACAAGATCATATCCGCCTGCTTTGATACCGTCGATACCAGCCATCATCAGTACAGTGAAGGCGAGGTATGGGCATGATGTAGAGTCAGGGAAACGTGTTTCGATTCTGGTTGACTTTTCACCCGCTCCGTAAGGGATACGACATGCAGCAGATCTGTTCTGTGCAGAGTATGTAAGGATTCTTGGTGCTTCGAACCCTGGCAGAAGTCTTTTGTAAGAGTTGGTTGAGGCGTTGGTAAATGCCGCAACTGCATCTTTGTGCTTGAAGATACCGCTGAGGTAGTCAAGTGCTGTTTTGGAAAGGTTTGCATATTCGCCTTCTTGATAGAAGAGGTTTTTGCCATCTTTCCAGATAGACTGGTGTACGTGCATACCATTACCGTTATCGTTGTAGATAGGCTTAGGCATGAATGTTGCAGTCTTACCGTTGAGGTGTGCTACCATTTTGACGACATACTTGTATTTCTGTACGTTGTCTGCTGCAGTGATGATGTCACCAAAGACCACACCGATCTCACCTTGTCCCTGTGCCACTTCGTGGTGTCCGAGAACGACTTCAAGACCTACCTCTTCAAGAAGGAGCATCATTTCTGCTCTAAGATCTACCATAGAGTCTGTTGGCATAACCGGGAAGTACCCACCTTTGATTCTTGGTCTGTGACCCATGTTGCCGATATCGTCATACTCAGCAGTGTCCGCCCAGTGACCTTCGTCTGTCTCTACTTTGAAAGACTGGTGGTTGTCGTGGTCGTGGATCTTGACATCGTCAAAGATGAAGAACTCGTTTTCAGGACCGAAGTATGCAGCATCACCGATACCTTGCTCATCAAGATATTTGAGCGCTTTTTTGGCGATGGATCTTGGACATTTTGCATACAGCTCGTTCTCATAAATGTCATATACGTCACAAATAACCACTACAGTAGGATCAGCTGTGAAAGGATCCATGAATGCAGTTGGAATGTCCGGCTTGAGCAGCATGTCAGACTGGTTGATCGGCTGCCAGTTTTCAATGGAAGAACCGTCAAACGGAAGACCCGCTTCGAGCATCTCGTCACTGACGGCACTCTTTCTATAGCTGATGTGGTGCCATGCACCTTTGATGTCTGTAAAACGGAAGTCTACGAATTCTACTTCGTTCTCTTCACAGTACTTGTTGAACTCTGCAAGGTTGTTCACAAATTTACCCATGTTGTATCGCTCCTAATTAAAATTTTAGTCCAGTCATTATAACCATTCTAAAATAAATTGTTTCCCTTTTTTTGCTTAAAATTTGATCATTTTTCTATCTCTGTCTTTAAAGGTAACGGCAGTATCGTATCCGACCGCTTTGGCAAGTAAGACAGCTTCATCATAGCCGTACCCGACCTGATCGGGTGCATGGGCATCTGAACCGAACGTGATGGGGATATCGAGCGCATACGCCTCTTCAAGCAGCATCTTTGAGGGGTAGATCTCCCCTATGGGTTTGCGCAGCCCCGCAGCATTGAGTTCCATGACCATCCTGCTTTCTTTGATGGCTTTGAGTGCGTTTTTTGCAAGCAGACGGACATCCTGTTTTGGCAGATACTTGAAGACCTTAATGAGGTCGAAGTGCCCGACAATGTCAAATTTGCCAGATAGTGCCATCGCTTCGGTCGCCTCGAAATAGGCTTGCCAGATTTCGTCTACATCGCGGTTTTCCCATCCGCCTATGAATTCAGGATTGTCAAAACTCCATTTGTCAATGAAGTGCACGGAGCCGATGAGGTAGTCGACATTGGCACCTAGCACACGTTCATCCATATGCCCCGGCAGCCAGTCAACCTCGTAGCCAAGCAAAATTTCAATAGTACCTTTGTATTTTTCTTTTGCAGTCAAGATATCCTGTTCGTAGGCATCCATCTCGTCAAAAGCAAGGCGATACCCCTCGTCAAAGTCCATTGGCGCATGTTCGCTGAAGCCGTAAATGTCAATGCCAAGCGCAATCGCTTTTTGGATGTACTCATCAACAGTACCTTCGGCATGGTTACATCGGGTAGTGTGGTTGTGCAGGTCTATACGTGTTGTTTTCATAGGGCTGATTATAGCACAATCCTTTTAGCAAAGTTTGAGTAGAATGGGTGATGCAAAAAACAGTACTTATTTTCATCATCTTCATTTTGACACAACTTGGCGCAAAAGAGGCGATTGGCTCTCTGGGCGAACTTCGTACTTTTATGGAAAAAGGGCAGCAGGAGGGATACTTCCCCAAAACTGTTCCCATAGACGATCCGCTTGGTAGGGCGTTCAAACTTGAAACGGTGGATCTTCTTTTTCGCAAACTGATACGTTGGAACTCCGGCACCCGTTGTCCGATCGATCGTGACGAGATTATTTTGGCAACTGGCAGCGAGGGGCATTACATCGTCTGCAACCGTGGACGTGCAGCTGTAGTGCTTGGCAGCGGCGATGACGAAGTTGAAGATGCTACAGGCAATGACATCTACTACCCCGGCGGGGGAAACGACACGCTTTCGCTTGGCAGCGGGAGCGACATTATTATTCTCGGACCAAATTGGGGGAATGACCGTGTAAAGATGGGTACGTCAAGGGTCGACACGTCGAAGATTCTGGGCTATGATGGTTCGTTTCCCTACCGGTACGGTGACTTTGTCATTTTTACCAAAGAGGTGGCGCGCGAAGATATTGTCTGGAGAGGCACTGCGCTGTGCCACAAAAAAACGGGTGACTGCCTGTATCTGCCAAACAGGAAGATCAATGTGCTCTTCGCTTCCCACCCCAAAGAGATCGATAATACCGTTCCTGAAGAGAAGATCGTTCCTCTGAGTCAGCTTCGTGCAGAGGGGATGTGGAAAAAGGGCAATTTGCTCTATGTTGCCAGAGGTGATAAAGGACTGGAGATCGTTGATGTCACCAATCCGGATGCCCCTGTAGTACTCTCTGAAATGGTACTGCCCGGACGGGCACTTTCTGTTACGGTGAAGAAGGGGATCGCCTATGTGGCGCAGGGAGATTATATGCTCGAGGGCAAACGTGGCTGGGTCAGTGTGGTCGATGTGCATGATGCCGAACACCCAAAGGTACTTGGGAATCTGGTTTTTGGAAATATTATACGCACGGTAGACATTAAAGAGGGAGTACTCTACGTAGCAGTCAACCATAAGGGCAGGGAGAAGAGCGAACTCTACCTGTATGCTACCGGTGTGGACAGAAAGCCTGTGATGCTTCAAAAGACACCGCTTTCGCTGAAACATGTGGATGATATTGCAGTCTTTGGCAGCAGGCTCTATGTGCTGGATCGGCATGCAAAAGTGGAAGTGTTCGATATCGGTGATCCCAAACGACCGCAGCCTGTCATGCGTGATCCGCTCTTTGGAAAGGAGGGGTATACTTTGCATGTTCAAAACGGGATGCTCGCTTTTGTCGATAAACAACACCGCATAGCGCTTTACCAAGCGTCACCAGACGGGACAGTCCAAGAAAAATGTTTGCTTACGGCACCGATGGGAACACTGATAGACGGAGCGCCCGGGGAGAACAAACTGTTTATTGGAACAAAACGGCTCTACAAGGCACAGGGTGGGGCGGGTATAGCCGTGTACGACCTAAAAGGCTGCAAAGAGCGGGAGGGAATGGCGGCAGGAGCACAAGAACCTTCTGTATCGGCCATTGTCAGAGTCGGTTCGTGTCTGCTGAGTTTTCAGCCGCTGAGAAATGCACGCTGTTATCCGCTTGAGACACATAGATCTGCTGCACCAAAGGCTGCAAAAGGAGCTGTGAAAAAAGAAAAACCCATAAGCCGCGGGAAGCTGCAGCAGCGGCTCTATAAAGCGGCACTGTATGACAAAGCCGCCAAAGTGAAGCAGCTTCTGAGGCTGGGGGCGAACCCGAACCTCAAAGGACACGAGAATGCCACGCCGATGCAGATCGCGGCACGGGTCGGCAGTCTGGGGGCACTCAAAGCGATGCTTGAAGCGGGAGGCAAAGCCGATGATGAGAGTATGATACTGGCGGCACTGACCGAACAGGTCGAGGCGATGAAACTGCTTGAGAGGTACGGTGGCAACATTCGGGCAAAAGACAGCGACGGCTGTACGACGCTGCACTACATCGCTTCGGACGGGCCGCTTGAGATGGTGAAGTACCTTATTGAAAAAGGGGAGCCTTACAATGTAACCTGCCGAAAGAACGAAGCGCCTATTCACTGGGCAAATGCACAGAGCAACTGTCCGGTCATCCGATACCTTGAGAGCCTCTACCCCAAAGGAACGATGAAGATCATTAACGGACAGTGTGAAGGCAAGGAGCAGAGCGATGCGATGCGAAGAAGAATGGAGGTGAAGCGACTGGAAGCGGGCGATTATTCACAACTCTATCAAAAGATAAAGGCGCGCCAACAGGCTGCGATGCAGCAAAGCAGAGCTTCAAAGCCGCCGATGCCCCGAAATCCCGTGAAGATCAAAGCCAAACAGAAAGGTGATATGCTCCATGTGAAGTTTATGATCAAGCATCCGATGATCACCCCAACGCAGGCGATGAAAAAAAATCTCTATCCACGCTATATCGAACATATCGATTTGCGTGTTGGCAGACGGCTCATTGCCGATATTTCGATGGGATACAATATCAGCATAAATCCAATATTCAAGTTCAAGAATATTAAAAACATTGACACTACATCACAGGTATATCTGAAGGCGAGGGAGAATACGGGAGAGCACTACAGCGGAAGCGCTTCCGTAAAAATAAAAGAGGTATCGGCTGTGCACGGTACGGCAGGTGACAGCCATGAAAATACTGTTGACTATCACCGCACAAACCCCGGTTTTTTCGATGCAGATAGTGTCGATGCTGCGCTTGAAGCGCTCTATGGCAAGGTACATTACGAAGAGGGCGGCATGGAAGTGACAGTACCCAAAGTCGTTTCCAATGCGTGGGCCATACCTGTTACACTCAAGTCCGACCTCGACCTTGAATCAGTTGCGGTATTGACAGATGGAAATGCACATCCGGCAGTCGCTGTTTTTCACATTCCCAAGGGTGTCAAGGCCGATATTGCATTGAAAATGAAGGCTCAGAAGTATACCCATGACATACGTCTTATTGTGGTAGGCAAGGGCAGGGACGGGCAGTACCACATTGTCAAAAAGCCCTTTGTCGTCGCCTATGGCGAAGCGACATAGGTGCACTAAATCTCTTCTTTACTGCAAATAGGGTAGAATTATATCCATTTCAAATGTGTAACAGAACTCTCTGAAAGCAATTTGTGTCATTTTTTAGAGGGTTCAATATTGAGTAGAGTTGGAGAGACATGGCAACGAAAAAAGCAGAACTTTTAGCCCCCGCAGGCAACCTTGAGAAGATGAAGATCGCCCTAAACTACGGGGCGGATGCTGTCTATGGCGGTACAAGTACCTTCTCGCTGCGTATCCGTTCGGGTAAAGAGTTCGATATGGACTCTTTTAAAGAGGGGATCGACTACGCCCATGCGCGCGGTAAAAAAGTCTATGCTACCGTAAACTCTTTTCCTTTTAACTCACAGGTCAAGCTCTATGAAAACCATATTGCGAAAATTGCTGAGCTTAACCCTGATGCACTGATCGTCTCCTCTCCGGGGGTAGTGAAGATCGCCCACCGCATTGCGCCTGATATTCCTGTACACCTTTCAACGCAGGCAAATGTGATGAACGCAATGGATGCGGAGGTTTACTATGACCTTGGTGTCAAGCGTATCATCGTAGCTCGCGAGATCAGCCTCAAAGACTGTGAAGCGATCAAAACCCATCTGCCAAAGCTTGAACTGGAAGTCTTTGTGCACGGTTCGATGTGTTTTGCCTACTCGGGTCGCTGCCTCATCTCGGCACTGCAGACCGGACGTGTGCCAAACCGCGGCAGCTGTGCGAATGACTGCCGTTTCCCTTACGAGATCTATGCACATAATCCTGAGAGCGGCACGACCTTCAGACTTGATGAAGAAGAGGAAGTCGGTACCTACATCATGAATGCCAAAGATATGAACATGGCATCGCACATCGATGAGATCCTCTCAAGCGGGGTGATCGACTCACTCAAGATCGAAGGACGAACCAAGTCGCCTTACTACGCAGGGGTGGTGACCAAAGCCTACCGCCATGCCATCGACGACTTTTACGCGAACGATTTTGAACCCTCACGTTATCAGCGGGAGCTAAACACGACACAAAACCGCGGTTTTACCGATGCCTATCTGATCTCAAGACCCTTTGAGCGTAACGATACGGAGTCACACGGTTTCTCCATTCAGTACGGTACCCATCAAGTTGCAGGGCTTGTCAGCGAAGATGGACTCAGCTGGAAGTGCAAGGACAAAACCTGTGTGGGCGACAGCGTGGAGATCGTACTGCCGGTAGGCACTACAGTTGAACTGGTCGACAATGAGATCGGCAAGATCGATGAAGTGGGCGGACAGTATTGGCTGATATTCAAAAAGATCGAAACGGTTGATGGCAAAGAGATGGAGTGTGTTCACAGCGGCTACCTCGAGCCGATCAAGCTGCCGACTAAACTGCCGGGCTACACCATCTTACGCCGCAAGATTGATGAAGCACTGGAGAAAAAAGGACTGACTGAGGACTCCACACCGATGAAGATGGAGCCAAAATGTGATTAGCTATAGGGTCAGGTGATTTGTAATTTGTTGCAAAGCAATGAATTATGAATCACCTGACCCATGGGTGCCGAAGAAAAGTTTTGAATAGACAAGGAATAACCGATGAAATTTGTATCGATCATTATGGGAAGCAAGAGCGACTACGCCATCATGGAAGAGTGTGCCAAGACACTGGAGAAGTTTGGAGTACCCTATGAGTTGATCATCTCTTCAGCCCACAGAAGTCCGGAGAGAACCAAAAAGTACATTAACGATGCAGAGCAAAAAGGTGCACAGGTGTTCATCGCTGCAGCGGGTATGGCAGCACACTTGGCAGGTGCAGTCGCAGCGGGTACGACCAAACCGGTACTGGGCGTTCCTATGGAGAGCGGGCCACTCAAAGGAGAAGATGCACTGCTTAGTACCGTGATGATGCCAGCAGGCATGCCTGTAGGTACACTTGCCATTGGCAAAGCAGGCGCGGTCAATGCTGCCTATCTTGCCATCCAGATCATGGCGCTGCAGGATGATGAACTGCGTGTGAAGCTTCAGGAAGACCGTATCAGCAAAGCTAAAAAGGTGGAGCTTGATTCGAGTGAGATTGAGGTCATTCTTTAGTGAAGAGTTAAGAGAGAAGAGTGAAGAGTGCTGGTATGCATCGCGTGGCGATGCTACAATTTTAGAATAAAGAGAGAGACATGAACAATAATGCAATTACGTTTAGTGAACTGCTGCTGAAACTTCAGCAATTCTGGGCAGAGCAAGGATGCAATATCGTCCAACCTTACGACATTCCGGCAGGGGCGGGGACGTTCCATCCAGCGACACTGCTTCGAAGCCTCGATAGCAAGCCGTGGAGTACGGCGTATGTGGCACCAAGCCGCCGTCCGACTGACGGGCGTTACGGGGAGAATCCTAACCGTTTGGGTGCGTATTACCAGTTTCAGGTACTCATTAAGCCAAGTCCGGACAACATCCAGGAGCTCTATCTGAAATCTTTGGAATATCTGGGGCTCAACCTCAAAGAGCATGACATTCGTTTTGTCGAGGACAACTGGGAGTCACCGACACTGGGTGCCTGGGGGCTTGGCTGGGAAGTGTGGCTTGACGGGATGGAGGTGACGCAGTTTACCTATTTCCAGCAGGTCGGCGGTATCGCCTGTGACCCTGTGGCTGTTGAGATCACCTATGGTACGGAGCGATTGGCGATGTACCTGCAGGGAGTTGAGAGTGTCTTTGACATTGTCTGGAACAGAAATGGCGATGAGGTGACCACCTACGCCGATGTGCACAAAGAGAGTGAGTATGAGTTTTCCAAGTACCACTTTGAGGTAGCAACGGTTGAAAAACTCTTTCAACATTTTGATGATGCCAGCGAAGAGTGCCGTCTTTGTCTTGAGAAGGGGCTGCCGCTGCCGGCGTATGACGAGTGTATGAAAGCCTCCCATGCCTTTAACGTACTTGATGCCAGAAAAGCGATCTCTCAGGCGCAACGTCAAAACTACATCCTCAAGGTACGCGAGCTTGCCATCGGGTGTGCCGAGCTTTACAAGGCGCAGGAAGAGGAGCGCAACGCACGCGTTGCCGGTAATTCGTAACTGGTAATTGGTTATTGGGGAAAGTTGATATTACCAATATACCAATAACCAATACACCAATATACACAAAGGTGTACCAATGATTCTACAAGAGATATACAACCACCTAAATACCATCAGCCCCTTCGAACTCCAAGAGAAATGGGACAACTCCGGATTGATCGTTGGTGATATGCGTCGAGAGGTATCACAAATCATTGTTTCGCTCGATATTGATGAAGCAATGATAGAGGAGACCAAAGAAGGAACGCTCTTTGTGGTGCACCATCCGCTTATTTTCGGTAAACTCTCCGAGCTTGATTTTGCCGCCTATCCTGCCAATCTCATCGAGAAGCTCATTCTCAAACGCCAATCACTCATCGCAATGCATACCAACTTTGATCAGACACATCTCAACCGCTATGTATTTGAAAAGGTATTGGGGTTTGAACTGGAACGCCAAGAACCATTTTTGTGTTATACAAGCGTGGAGTGGCGCAAAGAGGCACTTTACAGCCATCTTCAGGAGAAATTGGGGCTGCAATGTATCAAAAGCGTAGCGCCTAAAGAGAAAATAACAAGTATAGCACTCTGCACCGGTGCGGGGGCTTCACTGATGGATGAGGTGAAAGCAGACTGCTTTCTGACAGGCGATATCAAATACCATGATGCAATGAAGGCTGAGAGTCTGGGACTGATGATGGTGGACATCGGACACTATGAGAGTGAACGCTTTTTTGCCGAGATTATGGCTGAAGAATTGAAAGTTTTACCTATTTTGGCTATAATTGCGAATTCTAAAAACCCGTTTCATTTTGAAACACATTGAAACATCCCTCAATAGACTGCGTGCAGTTTGCATGAAGTCTAATACCTTAAAGGATAGAGATTGAATAAACATTTACAGGAATTGATAGAACTGTCACAGATTGATAAAGCCATTGATGGGTATAACCCTCAAATTGAAGCTGCCGATAAAAAAGTAGCAAAGGTTCAAAAAAAGATAGACACAGTACAGGCAGAATTGGATAGCTTCAATGCAGATATCAAAGAGAATGAAGAGAAGATCAAGGCATTTGAAGAGCAGTTGAAACTTTTAAATGACCAGCTTGCGGAAAATGCAAAAAAAGCCAAAGAGATCTCTACAGAAAAAGAGATGAAGGCACTCTCTCTTGAAGAAGATATTGCCAAGGAGAAAATGACCTTTGCCAACGAAGAGATCGAACGGCTTCAGGGGATTAACGAAACCAAGCAGGAACTTGTAAAAGAGGCGGAAGAGAAGCTTGCTGCACTGCAAACAGATTTTGACAAGGTCAAAGAAGAGGTGGATGCGGAAAAGGCGGAGATCGAAGCATCTAAAGCAGAGCTGTTCGCAAAACGACAGGAACTGAGCCAGAAGATTGAGCAAAAAGTACTCTCTTTCTATGAAAAGATCCGTGTATGGGCAGGCAATACGGCAGTTGTACCGGTCAAAAAACAAGCGTGTTACGGCTGTTATATGAAACTGAATGACAAGACATACTCTGAAGTGATTAAAGCCGAAGAGATAGTCAACTGTCCTCACTGCGGTCGTATACTGTATCTGGAACGCATTTCCGAAGAGGCATAAAGAAAGCGTTCAGCGCGTATGTTTGGCGTTCTAAAGAGGGCTGAGCCCTCAATTTGGGGGCATTGTGGATAAGTTATTTTTTCTCTTCTATTCCTGTGTTTCCATTTTTATCTATATTATTGTACTTCCATTTCTTTTTCTGTTGTCCTTCAAAAGTAAATACAGAGTTTCGATACCGGCACGCTTTTTTCTCTGGAGAAATCCCCCGTTAGATGGAGATGGAGTCTGGTTTCATACCTGTAGTTACGGAGAGGCAAGGGCGATAAAACCGCTGGTCGATGTATTACCAAAAGTGTTGCTGCGAATGACAAGTACGACACAGACAGGCAAAAGCGTGATTGAAGGCTATACTAAGCAGAGCCGCTACCTGCCGTTTGAGCCGCTGTTGTTTTGGTGGCTTCGCCCGCAAAGAGCACTGATCGTAATGGAGGCGGAGTTTTGGTATCTTCTGTTTGTGTTGGCAAAACGGCGGGGGGCTAAAACCCTGCTGGTCAATGCCCGTATGAATGACCGCTCTTTTCCAAAATATCTGAAAATGCGCTGGTTTTACAGACAGATATTTGCCTCTATCGATGCTGTCTATGCACAGACGCAGACTGATAAAGAGCGGCTTGAAATGCTGGGTGCAACAAATGTAACCGTTACCGGGAACATTAAACTTGCCTCATTGCCTAAAATTACCCGCAGGCTTGTCAAACCTGAAGGGATGCTGCTTTGTGCGGCAAGCACCCATGATGGCGAAGAGGCGTTGGTACTCGAGGCATTTGCAGCGCTTAAAAAAGAGATGCCCGATGCGAAACTGGCAGTTGTGCCTCGCCACCCTGAGCGCTTTGAAAAAGTGGCGGCACTGGTGGCGGCATTTGCTAAGCAGGAGCAGATGACTTGGCACCGTTTCAGCGACAATATGAGCCTTCAGGATGATATTGTGCTCATTGACAAAATGGGAGAACTGGTTAACCTCTATGCGGTGAGTGACATGGTAATCCTGGGCGGGGCATTTGTACCTGTAGGCGGGCACAACGCTGCAGAGGCAGCGCAGTTTGGCTGCAAGATCATTTCAGGCCCACACTACTTCAACCAGAAAGATATCTTTGAAGCAGTAGAAGGCATTGCCATTGTCGAACCTGCCAATTTGACACGAAGAGTACTACAGCATGCACAGATGAAACCGGCGCGGCTGAAAACCAAAACAGATATGACACCAATACTGGAGCAACTGAACGATGTTTTATGAGATCAAAGACAATACAGTAAGCCTGCGCATCAAAGCGCAGCCGGCGGCAAGCAAAAACGAATTTTGTGAAGTTTATGGTGATGAAGCAATCAAGATACGCATCAAAGCCCCCGCAGTCGAAGGAGCAGCGAACAAGGAGCTTGTGAAGTTTCTTGCCAAAACCTTCAAGGTTGCCAAAAGCGACGTGGTGTTCAAAACAGGACAAAACAGTAAAATAAAGATAGTAACCTTCCCTCTGACAGAGCAGTTTGAGAGATGGAAAGAAGTATATGAACAGGAAACATAATGGCAAAAGACAAAGCATACAAAGTATTGGCACAGCAGCAGGGGATCTCCAATAAAAAGGCAAAAGAGCTGATTGACAGGGGTCTTGTTTATGTGGGAGATAAGAAGGTGAAGATCGCCCGTGCAGAAATCAGCGATCAAACAAAATTTCGCATCGAGTATCCTGAAGATATCGAGATACTCTATGAAGATGAGAACATCGTTGCAGTCAACAAACCGGCTCAAATCGACAGTTACGACATACAGGATGCCATAGAGGGTGCCGAACTTCTGCACCGTCTCGACCGTGATACATCGGGTGTACTGCTGCTGGGACGGAACGAAGCGTTTATCCAAAAAGCGATCAACGAGTTCAAGAACAGACGGGTAGAAAAGCACTATGTGGCATGGGTAGAAGGTGTGGTTTACGAACCCATCGAGATAGACGAACCCATTCACACAGTCAAAAAAGGGAAAGCCTTTTCTCTCATTGACCCACTGCGTGGGAAAAAGGCACTTACCCTTGTCAAACCAGAAGAGATACAGGGCAAGAAATCCAAAGTGCACATCGAGATCAAAACCGGACGTACCCACCAGATACGTGTCCATCTGGCACATGTGGGGCACCCGGTTGTTGGAGATGAACAGTACGGCAGCCGTACACAGTCAAAGCGTATTTTGCTCCACTGTGCCAAAATGGAACTGCTTGATTATACTTTCGAAGCCAAAGAGCCAAAAGACATCGCACGGTACAAATAGGGGCTAAGCCCAAATCCCGAAATAGAAATGCATGACTTTGTATCATCATCGCATTCATGGGCTTCGCATAAAATCATCGCCGAACCTACGGGTGCGGCTCAAATTTTTTGCAAATCCTGTAAATACGAGCATAACACAAATTCAAAGAATCCTATTCCGAGATTTGGGCTAAAAGCATTATTTTGGTAAAATCCATTTCGATATTTGTGTAACCACTTTACAATTCATTTTACAGGGTAGAAGATGTTCGATACACTCACAGACAGTTTTAAAAATGCCATTGGGAAGATCCGTTTTCACGATGATGAGAAGGCGCTCAAAAAGGCGACAACAGAGTTGAAGAAATCCCTGCTTAAAGCCGATGTACACCACAAGGTCGTCAAAGATCTGATCACTTCGGTTGAGCGTGAAACCAAGCAGCATGGTGTAGGGAAAGACAATTTCCTGCGTGCACTGCAGAATAAGTTAACCGATATCCTGACCATCGAGGGGGCACCCAAAGGGTTTACGTTTGCTTCCAAACCGCCAACTGTGGTGCTGATGATCGGTCTGCAGGGCTCTGGTAAAACGACAACGACAGGAAAACTTGCCTACTTCCTCAAAGAGCAGAAGAAGAAAAAGGTACTGGTTGTTGCAGCCGACCTGCAGCGTTTGGCAGCGGTGGAGCAGCTACGTCAGATCACCTCTCAAATCGAGGTCGATCTGGTTGCCGATGAGGATGCAAAACCTGAAGAGATCGTCAAGCGCGGACTTGAAAAGGCAGAAAAAGAGCTCTATGATGTCGTGCTGATCGATACCGCCGGACGTCTGGCGATCGATGAAGAACTGATGGATGAGCTGGCGCGTGTCAAAGAGGTGGCGCAGCCTGATGAACTCTTCTATGTTGCCGATGCGATGACGGGACAGGATGCCGTGCGTACTGCACAGACCTTTAAAGAGAAAGTCGGTATTACCGGTGTGATTTTGACCAAGTTCGACGGTGACTCCAAAGGGGGTGTGGCGCTTGGACTGACGCAGCAGGTAGGTGTACCGCTGCGCTTTATCGGTGCGGGTGAGAAGATGCCTGACCTTGAACAGTTCATCTCCGACCGTATCGTCAGCCGTCTGATGGGGGCTGGGGATGTTGAGTCGCTTGCAGAAAAAGCGGCTGCTGCTATCGACCCCAAAGAGGCCAAGCGTATGACGCAGAAGATCAAAAAGGGGCAGTTTAACTTCAATGACTTCCTTGACCAGATGGAGCAGATGAAGAAGCTTGGCTCCATGAAGTCGCTGATGTCGATGATCCCGGGTATGGGCAATATGGCAAAACAACTTGGTGATATTGACCTTGAAAACTCCGAAGAGATCCGTATCATTAAAGCGATGGTTGCTTCCATGACCCCCAAAGAGCGCGAAAATCCAGACCTTTTGAACAACACAAGAAAACGTCGTATCGCAGCGGGAGCCGGACTGGATCAGGCGAAGGTCAACCGTGTGCTCAAGCAGTTCAAAAGTGCGGCAAAAATGGCGAAAAAGCTCTCAGGCAAAGGGGGCATGAAACAGATGCAGGATCTGATGAAACAGATGCAGGGCGGGGGTGGATTCCCGGGAATGCCGCGCTGATGAAACTTCTTTTTGTGTTTGTAAGTGTACTTCTGCTGCTGCACGGTGCTGATACGATGAAAGCGTTCAATGAGACCAAAGCGGCGTGTGAAGCAGGCAAAGGTGCGGCATGCACAAGGATGTATTATTACTACGTGCCGACAAAATATACCTATGTTCCCGGTATTACGCTCGATCTGCACAAAGCACTCTACTATGCACAAAAGGCGTGTGACTTCAATGATGAGGAGGGGTGTTTCTCTGCGGGAATGATTCTCTACTATGGGGATGATTGGGAGAAGATTGCACGAGATGAAACACGCGGCAAAGCCTACATTCAAAAAGCCTGCCGTCTTGGCAAAGAGGATGCCTGCAGCTATTTTCCGTAAGATTTTATAATCTCTTAAAAAATATTTGGGTATAATCGCGTTCCAAAAGTCTTGATGAGTGCGTTGGGTCATTAAAAAGCAGTTGTCAGGACTTGCAGGTGCAGGTGCATTGATCCTCCGATGCAGCGCCTCAACAAATGCATATAAAAAAGAAAACATAAAAGGACAGACAATGACAGTGATCAGAATGACAAGAATGGGTAGAAAGAAAAAGCCGTTTTACAGAATCGTAGTAACAGACAGCAGAAAAAGAAGAGACGGTGGCTGGATCGAGTCTATCGGACACTACAACCCTGTTTCTGCAAACAAAGAGCTGACAATCGATGAAGAGAGACTCAACTACTGGCTGAGCGTCGGTGCACAGATGAGCCCAACTGTTAAAAGACTTGCAGGCAAGAAATAAGCTCAATGGTCAAGGAGTTCCTTCTTACCTACACCACACTGCTGGCAAACCATCCGGAAGACATCTCTGTGGAGATAGCATCTGTCGATGAAGGGTTTGACGAGGTAACGATATTCGCCAACAGCGAGGATGTCGGAAAACTCATAGGTAAGGAAGGCAGAATGATCAATGCGATCAAAACCGTCATCTCCGGATGCAAAGCCAAAGGCGGCAAAAACTACCGTGTCAACGTCAAAGCAATAGGCTGAGACAGATGCAACAAGAGACATTCTTCATTGCCCAGATCGGCCGTACGGTCGGACTGCACGGCGACTTAAAACTCCATCTGCATACCGATTTCCCAGAACAGTTCAAAAAAGGTGCAAGCTTTCAAAGTTCACGCGGCACACTTACCGTTGCTTCTGCCAATCTTCAACGCGGCATAGTACGCTTTGTGGGGTATGAAAATATTGACGATGCCAAGAAACTGACCAATGTCAAGCTTTATGCAGACGAAGCACAGACCAAAGCCAACTGCAATCTTGGTGAGGGTGAACACTTCTGGTTTGACATTATCGGCTGTTCTCTTGAGGAGAATGGTGAAGTGCTTGGTACGGTAACTGACATACAACGCATGGCTGATGTGGACTACATGGCGATCGATACAGATGCTGCACTGGTTGAACAGGGTATGCCAAAGCAGTTTCTGCTTCCCTATATCGACCGTTATGTGGTTCGTGCTGACACAGATGCAAAGCGTGTTTATGTCAAAGATGCCAAAGATGTGTTAGAGGCAAGCTGACATCCATGCGGTTTACATTTGTCACACTCTTCCCCCAACTGGTTGAAGGCTACTTTTCTGGCAGTATTTTAGGGCGCGCGGCTCAAGAGCAGAAGATACGCATCGACTACCGTAACCCCAGAGACTACACCAAAGACAAGTTCAACCGTGTCGATGCACCAATGATAGGCGGCGGTGCGGGGATGCTGATGACCCCGCAGCCGTTGATGGATACACTCAAAAATCTCAAACACACCTCCCCCAATGCGCACATTGTTTTTGTCTCGCCTGTTGCCAAACGCTTTACCCAAAACGATGCCAAGCGTCTTGCGAAAAAGAAGCATATTGTGTTGGTAAGCGGGCGTTACGAGGGGATTGACGAGCGAGTTATTGAAACGATGGCAGATGAGCTTTTCTCCATAGGGGACTACATTCTCACCGGCGGGGAGCTTGCAAGCATGGTACTCTGTGATGCCATCAGCAGAAATGTGGAAGGGGTGCTTGGCAACAGCGATTCACTGCAGGTAGAGAGCTTTGAAGAGCCGCTGCTGGAAGCCCCTTCATTTACAAAGCCGACGGTTTATGAAGAAAAAGAGGTTGTTTCAGAGTTTTTAAAGGGTAATCATAGTAAAATCACGGACTTAAAAAGAGGGTTGGCTTTGTGCAAAACAAAGTATTTCCGGCCAGACTTATACAAAAAAGGTATAACAGATGAGAAATAAATACATTGAAAGCTTTGAAAAAGCGCAGTTGGAAGGCAAAAACGTTCCTGAATTCAGAGCTGGTGACACAGTAAGAGTTGCAGTAAGAATTAAAGAGGGCGACAAAACAAGAGTACAGAACTTTGAAGGTGTCTGCATCGCAATCAGAGGTGAAGGTACAGGAAGAACATTCAACGTCAGAAAGATCGGTGCGAACTCTGTAGGTGTTGAAAGAATCTTCCCTCTCTACTCCGAGTCTATCGAGAACATCGAAGTAGTAAGACGCGGACGTGTAAGACGTGCGAAACTGTTCTACCTTAGAGATCTTAAGGGTAAGGCTGCCCGTATCAAAGAACTCCGCAGAAAATAGTTCTTTTGTTCGATTTGCACTCATCTTTGCGGGATGGGTGCAGTCACTTACTATTCGTAAGCTCCTTTACCCAAATCCACAAATCTAAGCACAACTCAAACAAAATAATCTATTTTCCAAAATATTATAACCCACAAATTTACAGCAAATCAAAAAGAGATCTTTACTTTCTGAACATTGTAAGCTCCTTTACCCAAACCCACAAATCTAAGCACAACTCAAACAAAATAATCAATTTTAGAAATTGTAGTAAGCTCCTTCATAATAACCCACAAATCTACAGAAAATCAAAAAGAGATATATATCGTAAGCTCTTTTGTATATCTCATAAATCTGATACGCACTTTAATTTCTAATTTCTAATTTCTAATTCTCCTACTTCCTCAGCGTCGCAATAAGCCTTTTGGTATCGGTAAAGAGCTTAAGTGCGTCCATACTGTTGGTTGTGACGATGTCGGCGGCATGCATGCTCTGCATACTGCACCCTTCGCTGCCAATCACGGCGATGCCAAGCGCGGCGGTTTTGAGCATCATGGCGTCGTTGTTGCCATTGCCGAGTGCGGCGCAGTTGGCTGCTCCAAGAGATTGGATGAAGTCTGCCTTTTCCTGGGTGTGGTCGCTGCTTTGAAGGACTTTGATCTTGGCGCCGTAGCCTTCAAGCTCTTTTTGGACACTACCAAAAGTATCAGCAGTGATGACATGGAGGGTGAAGTGTGCCTGCAATGCATGAAAGAGTGACTTGATCTCCGGAAGCACTTTGCCGTCTGAAGCGATGGTACCGTTGTAGTCGCAGACGATGTCTGTGAGTTCAAATGTGGCATAGTTTGGGATGGCTATCGTCATTTTTACTCCCTTGGGTGTATAATCCCCGTAGTATAACGAAAAGAGGGATAAAATGGAACATATAAAACTGACAGAATACAGCCATGGTGCGGGATGTGGATGCAAAATCTCTCCGATGCTGCTTGATGAGATGCTGCAGACCACAAGAGAGAACATTGTCTACCCGGAACTGCTGGTAGGCAACTCCAACAAAGATGATGCGGCTGCGTACGATCTAGGCAACGGTACGTCTGTACTTTCGACGACAGATTTTTTTATGCCGATTGTGGATGACCCTTTTACATTCGGGAAGATCGCTGCGACCAATGCACTGAGTGACATCTATGCGATGGGCGGCAGACCGCTGATGGCGATCTCCATTTTCGGATGGCCGATCGATAAACTCTCTGCAGAAGTAGGACGCGCGGTGATAGATGGCGGGAGAGCAGTATGTGAAGATGCAGGGATTCCGCTGGCAGGCGGACACTCCATCGATTCGCCTGAGCCTATCTTCGGATTGGCAGCGACGGGTCTGGTAGAAAATGCCAACCTGATGACCAATGACGGTGCCAAGGAGGATTGTCTGCTCTTTTTGACCAAGCCGCTGGGTATTGGCATCTTGACCACGGCGCAAAAACGCAAAAAGATCGCACCGGGAGATATTGACCCTGCGATCGAAGCGATGACGACACTCAACAAGGTGGGGCAGAAGCTGGCCGCACTTGAGAGTGTTGTGGCGATGACAGATGTGACGGGGTTTGGATTGCTTGGACACCTCAAGGAGCTGTGTGAGAGCAGCCATGTTGGTGCGACGGTCTGGTTTGACAAAGTACCACTGTTGCCCAATGTTGAAAAGTACCGTCAGATGGGATGCATCCCCGGTGGTGCGAAAAAGAACTTCAACAGTTACGGTGATGCCGTCAGCGAGATGACACAGCAGCAGCGGGAAATACTCTGCGATGCCCAGACATCAGGAGGACTGCTTGTTGTTGTTAAAAAAGAGGGGCTAGCATCGTTTGAACAGGCATTGGCGGAAGAGGGAATGGTGCTTGAGCCTATTGGTGAGACACATGCACCGGGCGAGAAGCTCATCGAGGTGAAGTAGCGTGGCGGAGCTTCCTCTGACAGATGATTTCCGTTCGATCGTTTTAAATGAAACACCCCTGATTGATGTGCGTGCCCCGGTGGAGTTTGCTAAAGGAGCTTTCCCTGGTGCAGTGAATCTGCCGTTGATGAATGACGAAGAGCGGCAGCTTGTGGGTATACGATACAAAGAGAAGGGGAATGCCGAGGCGGTAGAGCTGGGGCATCAGTTGGTCTCTGGAGAGGTGAAAGCTTCACGTATCGCGGATTGGAGAGCATATATGGATGCACATCCGGATGCCATGCTTTACTGTTTCAGAGGCGGACAGCGGTCTCAGATCGCTCAGCAGTGGATCGCTGACAGCGGCAGAGAAATCATCCGTCTTCGAGGTGGTTATAAGGCATTTCGCAACTATCTCATGCAGCAAACAGAAGCCTCAACGGCACATTTTTCTCCTGTGATCCTTGGCGGTAGGACAGGATCTGGCAAGACGTTGTTGATTGAAACACTTGAACACGCGGTTGATCTGGAAGGACTTGCCAATCATAGAGGGTCATCTTTCGGACGGCATGTGACACCACAGCCTACGCAGATTAACTTTGAGAATGCACTTGCCTATACGATGATACAGAAGATCGATCAAGGTTTTCAAAGACTTGTATTTGAAGATGAAGGAAGAAATATTGGAAGGCTTTATCTTCCGGAGACTTTTGCCGCTTATCTGGCGAAAGCACCGCTTGTTATTCTAGAAACGCCTATGGAAGAGCGTGTTGCCATTACCTTCGATGAGTATGTGACCGGTGCACAAGAGGAATTTGCAAAAGCTGTGGGAGAAGAAACAGGACTGCTTGCCTGGAAAGAGGCGGTGGAAGGGGCAATGATGCGTATTCGCAAACGTCTGGGCGGCTTACGGCATCAAAAACTGATGAAATTGTTTGAGGAGGCAATTACTAAGCAGTTGCGTGAGGGATCAACGGACCTTCATAGGCAATGGGTTGCTTTTTTGCTTTCTGAATATTATGATCCGATGTATGACTATCAGATTGAAAAACGTGCTGAGTACATTGTTTTTCGAGGGGATCGTGCATCAGTGCTCTCCTACCTTCAGTATGCAGACAAGAGGTGATGCTGTGTTGGAGAGGTTAAAAAGGAGAATACTGTCCCTGATACAGCTTTTTTTGGTACTTGTGTTTATAGTGTTCGAAGAGCTTGTTTGGGAGGGGATCGCATATCCTGTCTATCGTTATGTGCATTCTCTGCAGATATTGCAAAAGATAGAACTGCAGTTACAGCGGGTCAGCCGTTATGTGATTTTAGTGCTTTTTATGTTGATGTTTGTTTCTGTTGAGATTTTGGGCATTTATGCGGGGCTCTCTTTTGTACGGGGCAGGGTAGCATTGGGGTTGGGTATCTATCTTGCAAAGATACCAATCGCAGCATTTACATTTTGGATGTTCCGTGTGACGGAAGAAAAACTTATGCGTTTTGGCTGGTTCAAATGGCTGTATACTCTTTTGATGCGTGCCATTGCATGGATAAAGTCACGCAAAGTTTATGAGAGTACGATGCAACGCATCGATCGTGTTAGACATCGTATGCGTGTATGGATACGTGCATTTAAAATAAAAAACTTTGCATCTTCTTCCGGTTTTTCATGGCGCATAAAACAGCTTTACTATGAGATAAAGCGGTTGATAAAGAGGCAGTAAATGGGGAAGCACCCGCGCTGGTTTTGGATCTTTAACGGTATTTTTGTATCGTTACTGCTTCTGGCGGTATTTCTTGACCCTATACGCCATACACTATCTGGCTGGGCATCGGATGCATGGCATTTTTTACAGCAGCATACGGTCGCACTGTTAAGTGCCTTTTTCCTCGTCAAAGGCAAGTTTGTACTGAAACTTTTTCTTAAAAAAATTGTGTTGCTTTCAGCCACAGGGCTCAGTAAACGCTACCTGATAGAGAAGGTCTTTACCCACCATCTGAAAGTGCATTTTTTTGACCATATTGCCAAAGACGTCATCCGCCTTGTCTCCCATATCAAAAAGAATTTTATGCGCTTTCCTCTGACCAAAAAACTTATTGCCGCACTTGCGTTTTTGGGATCGCTTGGTTATGTAGGCAAATTTATGGGAGTGATGTTGGCTGTGAAGGTCTTTATTGCCAAAATATGGAGTTTCCTTTTGGCAATCGTACTGAAAACAGGCAGTGCCGTGGTCTACTTCTGGACGGACTATCTGTGGGGAAGCTGGCTGGGACCCATTGTGGAGGTGGTGCTCTTTTCATGGCTGCTTTCCTGGCTGGAGAAGATACCGTTTTTGACCGGTTCGATACGGTGGCTCTATCGGCAGTTTCTCCGGCTTGCTGAAATGGTTGACTGGATACTGGCAAAGCTTTTTCATATTCCCTTGCAGAAAATCCTCAAATGGATGGTCGTGCAGACACGCCGTTTGATCTACCGTTTTATCGGTTACAAACGGGTATCGGCATACTATCAGCTAAAGGAACTGAGAGGATTTCAGCCAAGCAGACATCGAAAACTGCTGGCAAAAAGAAAGATGCGTCACGAGGGACGCAGGAAGAGGGTGTCGCGCTATATGCAGCGTAAAGCGAAGCAGACTCAGTAGGAGCGGTTTTTCATGGCTGCCTTGGCCTCCCTGTCAAGGGTTTTTGCCTTGAGGTCGGCACGTTTGTCATGGAGCTTTTTCCCTTTGGCGATGGCAATGCTTACTTTTGCGAAGTTGCGTTCGTTGAAGTAGATCATCAGCGGTACGATGGTCAGTCCGTCTTTATGTACCTTGTTGTAGAGTTTGAGCAGCTCTTTTTTGTGCAGCAGGAGTTTGCGCGGGGTACGGCTGTCGCGTGCAAAGTGGCGGTTGGTGGTCTCCAGTTCGGCAATATGGGCATTCATCAGATAGAGTTCACCCTTGATGAAACGGCAGAAAGCATCGTTGAGGTTGGCACGCTTGGCACGCAGCGCCTTGACCTCGCTTCCCTGAAGTACAATACCCGCTTCGAACTTTTCGAGTATCTCATAATCGTGTCTGGCTTTTTTGTTCTGTGCAATGATGTTGATCGCCACAGGTTTCCTTTTTTGATGCAATTATATCATATAGAAAACTATCAGTACATTATCGGTAAAATATAACAAAGGAGGATTTTATGCGGTTATTTTATTTTTTGATAGCATCTATTTTAGTGACATTTGTGTGGGGTGATCCACTGGGCAAAAAGTGGGAGTCGAACAAAAACTGTGAAGCGTGTCATCAGGAGTTCTCCAAACGCTGGGAGACATCGCGGCATGCCAATGCCCATTACAGCAAGAATGATCTTTTCAAGAAATCGCTTGAATACATTGTCAGGAAACATCCAACACTGGTACTGGATGAGGTGACGATACAGTGTGCCCAGTGCCATAATCCACGATTGACAAAACGGCATGTCAGTAATGAGGAGAAGGTAGGATTGCTCTTTGGTGACCAGCAGACCCAGAAAAGTTTCCACAAGATGTTGGATAATGTTACCATGAAAAACGGTATCAACTGCATGGTTTGTCATAATATTGACGAAATTCATCTTGATAAAAAGAAAGGTTCAGGAGGCATGAAGAGTGTCAAGTTCGGTAAGCAGGGTGTAATGTTCGGACCGTTTGCTGATGCAGTATCACCATACCATGAGACACAGCAGCGTGCCCATTTTGTAGGTAACAAACCGACACTCTGTTTTGTCTGCCACTACAGTTACAAGAACAAACACGGTTTGGAAGTCTATGCAACAGGGAAAGAGTATGAGATGTTTAAAGAAGGGGAAGAGGGGTGTAAGGATTGTCATATGAGCAAACCCTATAAAGGCTATGCTTCCAACTATGTACCGGCAGGAGAGAAAGCAAAATCCCGTATGATCAGAATGCACCGTTTTGCCAGTGTCGATAACAGTAATATTCTGAATGATTTTGTGGACGTGAAGGGTAGAACGGAAGGCAACAAGTTTGTCATCACCCTCAAAAACCATGCACCGCATAAGATACCTACAGGATACGGATTGCGGGAGATCATCTTGAAAGTGACATTCCTTGACAAGCAGGATAAAGTGTTGGCAAAGAAACGGTATGTACTGGGTACCAAGTGGGGGGATGCCAATGGAAAAACGACCATTCCGCATTTGGCAGTAAAAGTTTTGAAAGATACGCGGATGGACGGGAAAAGTACCAATGCATATAAGTTTCCTATTCCACAGGGAGCAGTGTATGCCACATACAGTTTCTCTTACCGTTTGATCTCAAAAGCACTGGCAAAAGAACTTGGTATTACTGACCCGTTCTTCTTAAAAGAGTACACTTTCTCAGAACAGCGTGTACATCTTTAAAATGGTGAATATTTGGTTCAAATTGGTTAAAATACGGCAATCCATTTAAAGGAATATTGTGCTGCCAGACCAGACTGTACCGTTTTACAACCTCGATACCCAGGCGCAGGGGGAGATCAGCCGGATTACCAAACGGTTTTTGGTAAAAAAGGGTGATACCCTCTTTAGCGGAGATGAAGTGCTGCATTATTTTTACATTGTTGTCAGTGGGAAGATCAAAAGCTATCAGCTCAACCTTGACAATGGCAAGGAACAGACCATCTTTGTCTATCGTCAGGGAGATATGTTCGATACGATCGTACTGCTTGACGGAGAGCCGCATGATGTGATGTATGAAGCGCTGGAAGATTCCGAACTGCTGCAGCTGCCCATTGAAGAGGTGCGTCATCTGCTGCATACCAATGAGTCGTTCAACCGTATGTTCTTCCCCTATCTTGCCAAGCAGATGCGCCATATGGAAGAGCTGGCTACCGACCTCTCACTCTATTCAACTTCAGAACGCCTCATCAAACTTCTGCTTCAAAATCTTGACCCCAACAACCGCCTGAAGTACAAACTCATTCAGGGACTCTCCAACACAGAGATTGCCAAACTGATCGGTACGGTTCGCCATGTGGTCGAACGCCACCTCAAGGCACTCAAAGCCGATGGTACCATTGCCACCAAAAACAAAGATGTGCAGATTTTGGATGCCAACAAACTGCTTGAGAAGATCAATCTTTTTTAAACTGCAACTTTTTTCAAAAAATGCAACCGTGGTTGCATCCTTCGTTTAGCTACTCCCTATACAATCATTTCAGATTTAGCCTACAAGACTAAACCTTATATCAAAAACATCGACAAAAGGAGTCAACCATGAAAAAACTGATCCTATCTGCTGTAGCAGCATCACTGCTGCTCTCTTCCGGTGCTGTTGCCAAAGAGCAGGCAGCCAATGATGCTACTGTGGCTGAAGTGAACAAAATTGCCATCAGCAATGCCAAAGAGGATGCGAGAAATCATCCTGCCAAACTGGTCGGTGAAGCTATCGAGTCACTGAAACTTGCTCAAAAAGCAGTGATTGCATTGGAGCACAAGGATACCAAAAGTGCCAAGGAAGATCTGGAAAAGGCACTGGGAAAACTGGAAGTGATCCTTGCTTCCAAAGACGCACCCAAACTGCTGCCTATCGACAATATCGTACAGGCTCAGGAGTTTGTAGGGACTGCTTCGGATGTGGATAAGATTGTCAAACATGTCAAGTCACTTTTGGATGACGGAAAAGTACAGGAGGCAAGAGCGCTGATGATGCCGCTGGTAAGCGAGATTGACATTACAGTAGTGAACTTGCCGCTTGCTTCCTACCCTGATGCACTGAAACTGGCAGCGAAGTATGTCAATGAAGGCAAAACCGAAGAGGCGAAAAAGGTGCTTTACATTGCACTCAGTACCTTTACACAGGTAACACAGGTTGTGCCGATCCCGCTGCTTGAGAGTACAGACCTGATCGCTGCGGCATCACGTGTCGCCAAAGAGGACAAAGCAAGAGCACTGAAGTATCTTGACGCTGCTTCGGATGCACTTGATGTGGCAGAAAAACTTGGCTATGTGAGTGAAAGTGCCACCACCTACAAGATGCTGCATGATCAGATCAAAGCGGTAGAAAAAGAGATTAAAGGGAAGAACAAGGCTGAGAAACTCTTTGAAGAGCTCGCAGCAAAACTCAAAGAGTTCAAATCGAAGATCATCTCTTCAAAAAACAATAAATAATGCAACCTAAGTAGCATGCCAAGGGGCATGCGATGGTCTATAATAACAGAAAAAAGCAAAAGGAGTTGAAGATGTTAGTAACACGCTATAACCCTTATAGTGATCCGGATATCAGAAAAGGTTTCGAGGTACTTCACTCTTTGATGAACCAGTTCGATCCGGCAGTCAAAGAGGAGAGCAACCTTGCCTCTTTCGTCCCTTCTGTAAATACCAGAGAGAGTGATGATGCCTACTATATCGAGGTTGATCTTCCCGGTATCAAAAAAGAGGATATTGAGATTACCACAGAGGACAATGTGCTGACCATCTCCGGTGAGCGCAAGTACAAAGATGAGGTGAAAGAGGATGACTACTACAAAGTAGAGAGCCGCTACGGCAAGTTCAGCCGAAGTTTTACCCTGCCTGAGAAGGTTGATGTAGAGAAGATTCAGGCAGAGAGCAAAGACGGTGTGCTTGAAGTGGTCATTCCAAAACTTAAAGAGGAAGAGAACAAACCACGCAAGATCGAGATCAAATAAAATGGGTTTTTAACCATACAGGAAATCTCTGAAAAAGTAGCGGTTTCACTCGATAGCTCTGGCAGTCGCAAACATGAGAAGCGTGAGCGAAAGACAACTGCTTGTCTTTCGTAGCTTTGGAACCGGAGTGGTCGGAGCAAAGCGTAGCCATAGAGGTGCCGTCCTTCGGGTTGGGTGCTCCTTTGTCGCCATCGAGTGAAACCTTGTCAACCAGTTATTTAGAGGGTTTAATAAGACTATCAATAAAGTAAGGAGGTTTGAAATGGATGTAGCAAAAACTGCAAAAGAGGTAGCCAACACTGTTGAGGAAAAAGTAGAAAAAGGGCTGGAGGTAGCCAAAGAGACTTTTGCCAACGTTGCAAGCCATCTTCCGTTTGCAAACCTGGCAAAAAAAGGCAGTGACGGTTTTGCTATAGAGATCGATCTGCCCGGTGTCAAAAAAGAGGACATTGAGCTGAAGATCGAAGACAACATTTTGACTGTCAAGGCGGTCAGAAAGATGAAAAACGAAGTGAAAAAAGAGGATTACTACCTCTGTGAAAGTAACTTCGGACTCATCTCCAGAAGTTTTGTACTGCCTGAAGGCATTGACAAAGAGAAGATCGATGCCCACTTTGAAGACGGCAGACTCTATATCAGTCTCGAAAAAGAGGAGTCACGCAAAGCCAAAAGCATTGCTGTCAAATAATCTGAAGCGGGGTTAACCCCGCTTTTAAATCTACTGTGGTACTATCTTTTATTTCCCCTCCAAAAAAAGGTCTATTTTGAATCAAACGATTAAAAATAATATTGTATTGATGTTGTTGAGTATCATTTTGTTTGTTGGAGGATATTTCTTTTTGCGGCTTGCCTACCACATGTCGGACAAGATGCCTTTTACACAGGAGATCATTCTTGTGATTCTCGGTACACTGGCGACCATCCTCATTACGGCAATGCTGCTGAACAAGCAGACCTCGGTAGAGCTTGAAAAAGAGCAGAGTATCAAGTTCATCGAGATGAAAACCCAGACCTATCAGGATCTCATCGACCGTATCGAGTCGATCGTATTGCAGCGGGATATTACAGAAGACGCATTGACCCAGCTGCAGTTTCATACCCACCGTCTGGCGATCGTCGCTTCACCCGCAGTGCTTCAGGAGTATCAGCGTTTTTTGCAAGTGTTTCATCAGAAAGTTGCCAAAGACAAACATGTGAGTGAACAGGATGAAGATCTGCTTTCTGAAGCGTTGGCGAAACTGACGGTGTATATCCGAAAAGACCTTATCGGAGAGCTCGATGCACAAAGCCAGATCAGCCCGGCACAGATAAGGAAGCAGATCATGGCAAATGCCGCGGAGCATTAAGGTTTCGGTCTGAAAAAGGTACTCCCGCTGCCTGAAAAGAACCACCCATCAGGTGCGACTGTTTCAAGTTCAGGGTAGGCGATGCGTGCTGCGGCATAGAGATCGTTGAGCATGACAGGATCACCTATAAGATCAAGCAGCTCAGCGCTTTTGTACTTCTCCCACCCCATAAAGCTGCACGGGGTAATTGTGTCAAACAGCTTCTCTTTGAAGGTTTTGTATACCACTGCAGTATCGCACCCGATATTGGGTGTAAAGAGTTCCAGTGCCAGCGGTGTTTCTTCGAATGGCTCTACAATCTCCCCAAAGCCTGAAACATTGGCGGAGGAGTAGTCGTGGATGAAAAAAGGCAGATCTGCACCGACACTGCTGCCTATTTCGGCAAGGGTTGGTGTGGGGATTTTAAGGTTACATATGTCGTTGGCAAGACGCATAAAGGCTGCCGCATCGGAGCTGCCGCCACCCAGACCCGCCTGTGATGGGATGCGTTTTGTAACGACTACTTTGTGGTTGTAGAAAAAGTGCAGCAAAATGGGGTTTTCTATATGCTTATTGAGTGCGACAAAGGCTTTGTAGATGGTATTGGATTCTCTTGGCACACTGTCACACCCTTCAATGGTAAAACGCTCAAAAGTGCCCGGAACAAAGGAGATAGTATCGTAAAGCTCCTCAACACGCATAAAACGGGACAGAAGGGTATGGTAGCCGTTCTCATGTCCGGTGATCTTCAGGAAGATATTGACTTTGGCGTGGGCTTGGATTTTCATAAGGCGGCTGCCTTATGAAAAAGAGTGTAGTGGGTAGCGAATAGCGGGTAGGGGATAGATGCATGTTGCATGTTTAGTCCTCTTTTGGTTTTTCTAAGCGGTTGAGTTTGTAGGTGATTGTACCGCCTTTTATTTCAATGATACTGTAAAAGTTTTCTGTTTCTACGAGGTAGATACCATCCTCTTTGGTTTGGAAATACTCCAGTGAGAGTTTTTTGCCAAGTTCCAGATAGCTCTCATCTCCGGTATAGGTATTACGGGGGATGGCAAGGTGTTCAAAGGGGTTGAGTGCTTTTTCATTGTCGTAATGAAATTTCCCTTCACACACACGGTGCAGGGAGCTGAGTGTGGCATCTACACCGAGTTTGTCGGCGATAAGTGCACCAAGGCTTCGGATGTAGGTGCCTTCACTTACTGTGGCTTCAAAGTGGACAAAGGGGTGGTTGTAGTTTAGGAGTTTGATGGCATGAATTGTTGAAGTGATGGTTTTAAGTGCTACCTCTTTTCCTTCACGCATCAATTCGTAGGCACGCTTGCCGTCTATCTTTTTGGCACAGAACTTTGGCGGGTAGTAGGTCAGTTCTCCTTGAAGTGACGTAATGGCATTGGCAATCTCTTCTTTGTCAAAGGGGGCTACCTCTTGAATGGTGTCTACATTTTCGATATCCAGACTGGGAGAGTTGGCACCCAGCCAGAGCGTGGCACGGTAGGTTTTTGGGGTTTTGTCAAGGTACTGGAAGAGTTTGGTGTACTGTCCCGTAGCAACGATGAGACACCCAGTGGCAAAGGGATCGAGTGTACCGGAGAAACCGACCTTTTTGGTGTTGTACTTGCGCTTGACATAGCCCATATAGCGGTTTGAGCTGACGAAGATGGGTTTGTTTACCACAAATAACCTGTTCATCAAAAGGCACCTTTTGATGAAAGGTAGGAGGTAGGAGGTAGGAGGTAGAAGTGTTGGTATGCAGAGCGCCGCTCTGCTTTGATATCGGTAATATAAAGGCAATGCGTAAGCATTGCAAACACTAACTGCTCACTGCTCACTACTCACTCCTCACTACAATCAGATCGCTTGCACAAACGAACTGAGTATCTCTTTTTTGTTTCCGCCGAAGTTGATGAGGAGTTTGTACTCTTTGCCCGATTTGTTGGCGGCCTGTACACGGCCGATGCCAAATATCTTGTGTTTGACAAGATCGCCTTTTTTGAAGGCTGCCTGTTTGGTGATTTTAAGAGAAGCATCCTGTATGAGTCCGGCTTCACCGAGGAATCGGCTTTTGTCGATCATCTTTCTGCGGCCTTTGTAGAAACGGCTGTCGACATAGCAGAGGGTCAGGTTGCTCTTGGCACGGGTGATGGCAACATACCCAAGACGCCGCTCCTCTTCCATGTTGCATCCTTCCCCAAGTAGCGGAAAGAACTCCTCCTCAAGCCCGATGACGAACAGGTGTTCAAACTCCAGCCCCTTGGCAGCATGGATACTCATAATGGTGATGGCATTCTCCTCTATCTGATCCTGATCGCTCTGCAGGGAGATGTCGTTGAGGAACTCATCAAGAGTAAGTTCAGGGTTTTTGCTGACGGCATCCCTGAAGTATCCGTAGAATTCGTCGATGTTCATGATGCGTTCAAAGCCGTCCACCATTGCCGCATAGTGGTCTTTGAGTTTGATACGCTCCTCAAAAAGAGTAATGAAGTCAGCAAGGTTCTCCTGTACCTCTTGCTGCAGTGTTCTGATGTCTTCAACAAGCTGTGCCAGAGCTGAAGCGACCTTTTTGCTAAGTACCATTGGCACTTTCCCCTCAACACTCTGTTCAATGTACTCATAGAGTGAAAGCTGATGATCAAATGCTGCTTTTTGCAGCTTTTCAATGGAGGCTTTGCCAATGCCGCGTTTGGGTTTGTTGATAATGCGAAGCAGGGAGAAGTCATCGTGAGGGTTGGCAAGTACACGGAAATAGGAGATGATATCTTTGATCTCCGCACGTTCATAGAAGCGCATACCGCCGATGAGTTTGAAGTTGAGTCCCTCTTTGGCAAAACCCTCCTCTAAAGAACGTGAAAGGGCATTAATACGGTAGAGTACAGCGATCTCATCCGGATCGACTCCCTGATCGAGTAGGTCATGGATCTGGTGGGCGATCGCTTTTGCTTCCATCGACTCATCCAGAGAGTGAAGCAGTTTGATCTCTGGACCGTCACCCTTGGCGGAGACGAGCTTTTTGCCAAGGCGCTGCGAGTTGTGTTCAATAAGAGAGTTCGCCGCTTTGAGAATGGGATCGGTCGAGCGGTAGTTTGTTTCGAGTTTGACGGTTTTACAGTTTTTGAAGTTGTCGGCAAACTCAAGGATGTTGCGTATGTTGGCACCGCGCCAGCCGTAGATACTCTGGTCATCATCGCCGACCACGCAGAGATTGTCATGTTCGCTGGCAAGCAGTTCCAGCAGCCTGAACTGCAGTTCGTTGGTATCTTGATATTCGTCGACCATAATGTATTTGTAGCGGTTGCTGGTCTCGCGTCTGAGGTCGTCGTTGTTTTCGAGTATCTGATAGGTAAGCATCAGCAGGTCGTCAAAATCGACCAGATTGTTCTCGACAATGTTCTCTTGATACTTCTCATAGATCGAAGCGACCTTTTTGTAGTCGGGCAGTTCCGCTTTGGCGATGACCACTTCGGGGGTGAGCAGGGAGTTTTTGTATTTGGAGATCTCCGAAGCGATAAAGGAGAGGTTGAGATCGATCTTGAGTTCTTTGGCAATGGTACGCAGGAGCCTTTTTTTGTCATCGCTGTCAATGATGACAAAGCGGTTGTCACGACCGAGCTTTTCTATGTGAAACTTTAAAAAGAGCAGTCCGAATTTATGGAAGGTACAGAGCAGGGGCGGATAGGAGACTCTTTGGGGCATCAGCTTGAGTGCGCGTTCGCGCATTTCCGCTGCGGCTTTGTTGGTAAAGGTGAGTGTCAGGGTATTGGCAGGGTCAATGCCGACCTCTCCGACAAGGTATGCCAGACGGGTTGTCAGTGTTTTTGTCTTTCCGCTGCCCGCACCTGCAAGGATCAGCATGGCACCGTCTATATGCTCGACGGCTTCTTTTTGTGCGGGATTGAGTGTATTTAGTATTGCTTCCATGGGTACTGCGTGCTCCTATAGTCTTAATATTATATCGTGATAATGATTAAAAAGGCAGAAGCATCACGTTTTGCCTGCGAATAAGGCATAAGGGAATAGAATAACTTTCAATTTGATAAGGTCAGGTTATGTATTTTTAAGTATAATTTGATATAATAGCCCTAATTAAATTTTTATATGCATTGCATACAAAGGAAAGATAATGTTAAAGGATTTTGTCAAACTTGAAACGTTTCTGACGGTTGCCAGAGAGCGAAGTTTCTCTAAAGCATCGGCGAAACTTGGTATTTCGCAGCCGGCAGTTACGCAGCAGATCAAATTTATTGAAAAGTATCTTGGTGTCAAGATCATCGAAAGAAAAAAGAACGGTATCAAGTTGACCGCTGAGGGGGAAGAGCTCTACAAGATCGCAACCCGTCTTGAAAAAGAGATCAATGCTGCCGAAAAAGATGTGCTCAAGATCATCAACAAAGAGATGACCTTCCGTTTGGGTGCCTCCTATACGATCGGAACCTATATCATTCCCGGGGAGTGTCTCAATACTATGGGGCGTGCGATCAATAACGACATCAATCTCAGTATTGATGTGACCGACAATATCATTGCAAGGTTGAAGGACAGAAAGCTTGATGTGGGGTTGATAGAGTCACCGGTTATGGACAGCGACCTCATTTACAGAGAGTGGCTGGAAGACGAGTTAGTTCTGGTGAGCAATTCGCCTATCCCCAAGATCGTTAAAACAGAAGACCTGTACGAGTTCCAGTGGATCTGCCGTGAAGAGGGCTCACACACACGCCGTGTGGTATCTGAGGTCTTTGAAGAGCTTGGCGTGTCGTGTAAAAGCTTCAACGTACTTTCAGAGGTAAGCAATACGACTGCCGTACTGCAAACGATTAAAAAAGCACAAAAAGATCCGGAACATCCGGTTGTTTCTATCATCTCCAAATATGCCATTGCGGACGAAGTGGCACGTGGAGAACTCTACGAAGCAAAGCTGCGAGGCTACACAATGACACGGAAGTTCTATATTGTCTACTCCAAGGAGAATAAGCACAATGCCTATGTGGACAATGTCGTAGACTACATCCTTGCAGGGCAGTGTTAAGACTGCCTAGGGTTTCTTTTTCCGAAGCAATTTTTGGTTTTCTGGATTTTTCAGCAGAGCTTCCATAGAGTTTTTGACTGTAACCTTTTTTTCCGGTGCAGGATATGAAAGGTTGAGAAGGACAGGGTGCTCTCCAACGAAGATCTGTTTGATCGCCAAGAGCGGCATTGTGACGGTTGAACCGAAATTGTTGCTTCCAAACCCCGCTTCAAAAATAAACATTTCCCCTTCCCGTTTTGCTGTTTCATAGGTATATCCTGAAAGTACGAAGAGAACGGTATCATTGAAACTGTTGCGTATCTCTTCAGGAAGAGGGGGCGTAAAATCGACATATTTTACTTCGCAAGCGAGCGCAAACTCCTGATCTTTCATAAAAAGATAATCAATCATATGTGCAAGGTGTTCTTGCATGAGTTTTCTAAAATCCGGTGTACTAAAGAGATTTGCTGTCATTTGGTCTCGCTTGTCAAATAATGGTGATGTCATTTAGGATCTTAAATCCTAGCATAGCATTGATTAAAGCCACGTGTGTGAAAGAGGAGAGATCCTCTTTGGCAATATCGCGGGGGTGAAGGAGCCCTTTGTCGATGAATTTTGCACGCATAGTACCTTCCAGAAGCGGTGTTTTTGGCGTGTACCATGATGTACCGTCATACCACGCAAGGTTGGCGATGGTTGTGTCGGTTAGAAGACCATGCTTCTCTATGATCACATCATCTGCATCCTGATGTTCCTGCAGAAGGCTTTCCAGTGCTGATCGGTCTGCGTATTTATAGGGGTATTCAATATTGGACGATACGATTTTGAGTTTCTGTATGGTTTTGGGCGTATAGGGATGATACGAGACTTCTTCAATATCTCGTCCATAGAGAATGCGGCAGCGGTATACACCGGTCTGAGAAGGGACATTGATGGCATCGGATAGATCAATGGTGTTGGTATGTTTGAAATGTGCTTTTCTGCTTTTGTCGAAGCGTGCCTGATGATAGGGAAGGTTGACTATCTCCCCCTCTTCGATACGGATGGTCTCAAGCAGCAACGGTGTAGAATTTGGCATCTGTTTAAAGGTCAAAGAGCTCTGTAGAGAGATAGCGTTCTGCCGTATCGCACAGAACAGTAACGATGGTCTTTCCTGTATGCTCGGGGCGTTTGGCAAGATCATAGACTGCTTTGAGGTTTGCACCTGCCGAGATACCGATGAGCAGTCCCTCTTCTTTGGCAATACGGCTTGCCATAGCAAAAGCATCTTCATTGGAGATGGCAAAGACATCATCATATATTTCAGTATTGAGGATATCGGGGATGAACCCGGCACCGATTCCCTGTATCTTGTGCAGTCCTGCGGGTTTGCCTTCGAGAACTGCGGAGGTTAGGGGTTCTACAGCAGCAACGTAAAGATCGGGGTGATGCTCTTTGAGTACCTCTGCTGTACCTGTCAAAGTGCCGCCTGTTCCGACAGCAGCAATGAACATATCTATTTTACCCTCTGTGTCATTCAGTATCTCAATGGCAGTGGTTTCACGGTGGATCTGTGGATTGTCAGGGTTACTGAACTGCTGCAGCACAATGGCATCGTCCAGCTCTTTTACCAGGGCATCTGCTTTTTCAATGGCACCGTTCATGCCTTCAACTGCCGGTGTGAGTACCAGCTCTGCACCCAGATGACTGAGCAGTTTTCTGCGTTCCAGGCTCATAGAGTCTGGCATGGTCAGAATGAGCTTTAACCCCTTTGCTGCACAAATAGCAGCCAGTCCTATGCCAGTATTCCCGCTGGTTGGCTCGATGATGGTTGTGCTCTTTTTGATATCTCCGCGTTTGATTGCCTGATTTATCATGTTAAATGCGATACGGTCTTTGACCGATGAGGTAGGGTTCATGAACTCGCATTTGCCTAGTATGGTGGTACCGGTCTCGTCTGAAAGCGCATTGATCCTTACCAGCGGTGTATTGCCAATAAGCCCTTCAATATTCTGAGCGATCATATCATTATCCTTCAACTATTAATAAATATAATTTAATCAATATTTATGTAATTATACATTAAAATTACTTTTGACTAAGTGGTTTGAACTCATAATCTTCATCGTCATAGTATTCGATGTCACCGTTTTCAATGTGATAATACCATCCATGCAGGTAGAGTTTCCCCTCATCAACATGCTTTTTAACAGCAGGATAGGTCAAAAGATTGTCAAGCTGGTGAATGACCGAAACTTTTTCTGTATAGCGCAGCAGCTCTTCATGCGGTTGCTCTTTGTGGGTGAGCATGGCAACCTTTTTGGCAGCATGTCCCAGTTCTAGCCATTTGATAGTGTGGATATTTTCGGGGGTAGGCTCGATCTCTTTGTAAAGTGCACTGATCGCTCCGCAGTGGGAGTGCCCGCATACAATGATGTCGGAGATCTCCAAAACAGATACGGCATACTCGATGGCAGATGCCGTGGCATGGTAGTCGGCATCGGGTCTAAAAGGTGCGACAAAGTTGCCGATATTTCTGACAATGAAAAGGTCACCTGCTTTGCTGCCGGTGATCATGGCAGGCATGACACGTGAATCGCTGCATCCAATAAAGAGTGCTTTAGGACTCTGCCCCTCCTCTACCAGTTTTTTGAAACGCTCTTTGTTTTGGTTGAATTTGACCCTCTTAAAGTTCTCATGACCGCTCTCAAAGGCTTTGATAGAATTATCCATCCATGACCTCCCTTATACTGTAGTCGATGGTCTCTCCCGCATACATCGGTACTACACCACCGTAGGATGTCGGAACGGTGAACGGTTTTTCTTCAAGTATGATCTTCTTGGCAGGCGGGGTGATGCCGTAAATGCGCTGTGCATTGTTGCTGATGAAATCAGGCAGATTTTCAATGGCACCATGTTTGGCAAAGAGCTCTGCAAGTACCTGCAGGGCGATGGGGGCAGTAAAGACCCCGGCAGCACATCCACATGCCTCTTTGGCTTCTCTTGGGTGCGGTGCGGAGTCGGAACCGAACATCACTTTGGGGTGAGCACTGAGGGCTGCCTGCAGCAGTGCTTCCCTGTCTTCAGGGCGTTTTGCGATGGGTTTGCAGAAAAGGTGCGGCTGGAGCATCCCTCCGGCAACATCATCAAGGGTAATGAGCAGGTGGTGCAGGGTAATGGTGGCATAAAGGTTTTCAAACCGCTCAAGTGCATCGACACTCGCTTTGGTAGTGATGTGTTCCATGATGATCTTGAGTTTGGGGAACGCCTGTGCCAGTTTCTCATAGATGGGTACAAACTCCGCCTCTCTGTCCATGACAAAGCCGTTGGTCTCTCCATGGATACAGAGCGGTATTGCAAGATCACTCATCGCTTCAAGGGCAGGGCGAAGGGTTTCGATG
The DNA here is from genome assembly GCA_027082955.1 of Sulfurovum sp. Taxonomy (GTDB): domain Bacteria; phylum Campylobacterota; class Campylobacteria; order Campylobacterales; family Sulfurovaceae; genus Sulfurovum. The sequence continues at coordinate 58,858 of JALWTA010000012.1, forward strand.
TCAAACCCGCTGACACCCCCTTCGGAGTTGGTAGTAATACCTGCAGGGTAGAGTTTGATTGCAGTGATCTCCTCACGCAGACTTTCCAAAAAAGCATGGTCATATTCGGGTTTGAAAAAGAGTGTCATATAGGGGATGAATGTTTCATCACCAATAGCGTCCCTAATACGTGCTCGGTATGCAACAACCTCCTCTTTGGTGCAGACTGGCGGGACAAGGTTTGGCATGATGATACCCCCGGAAAATGTCTTTGCGCTCTCTTTGGCGATGTTTTGTAGCATATCGCCGTCACGCAGGTGCAGGTGCATATCGAGCGGGGAGTTAAGGGTGATCGTGCTTGCTGATGGCATTGAAATCCTTTATGGCATAGTAGTGGGAACCTCCCGTGTCTTTGGGAACGAACCAATAGATAATGGTGATTTTGCCACAAATATCATTAATATCGGGCGATAATGTCATCTTCGGCGGTTCAAATGTGACAACAGGGTAGTCTATGCCACCGGGGAAAAGCTGGTTACAGCGCAAAATGCGCAGGGTACTTGCTGCCAGTGCTTTATGCGGTACATTGCACTCAAACTGCCATTTGGCATACTCCGAACAGGTAGGATAGTAGCGGCAGTTGGCAGGCAGCATTTTAGAAATGTACTGGTAGCCTTTGATGGGGGCAGTGTAAAATTTTTTCAGCTTCATAGATCTGGAAGGTTTTCTCTATATATGGTGATGACTAAAATATAGTCTGTTTCAATGCGGTAGAGTATTGAGTAGCGTTGGTGGACGATTTTGCGTATCCCTTTGCCAAATTCATCCGCAGGACGCCCGATCTTTGGAAATTCACTCAAATGGGCAGAAATATGTTTTTGCAGCCTTCGTACATAACGGATTGTGAAACTTTTTGATCTGCTTTCTTGATAGATATACTCAGTGATATCATTGAGTTTACGATGAAATGTAGGGGTAAATTTAATCTTCATATTTTGCTAAAACAGTATCAAATACTTCATCGATATCCATCAGGTCGCCTCGTTCAGCTTCAAGAAGTGCCTCTTCTACTTCCCGCTTCAATGCTGCATGGGTATGGTTGTACTTATCCATAGAAAGCATCACGACAGTTTTGTCATTTTTGGTGGTGATGATCACTTCTTCATCATTGTCACAGACTTCATCGATGATGGATTTGAGGTTGTTTCTTGCGTGTGAATAGTTAACCACTTGCATGAAAATCCTTTTGTACAAGATTTTGTCAATTATAGTGGAAAGAGATAGAAATGTCAATGTGATGCAGGTATAACGTGCCCATTTTGAATGACATAGGATGGTGCCATATTGACGGCATGGTAGATGATGGTACCGTATTTTTTTGAATAGTACTGCAACAGCAGACGCTGAAGGGTCGGTTCGATGGAGGGGATGAACCATCCGTTATTGCTAAGCACGATCATATGTTTTGGTCGACCTTCATAGAGTGTTTCACTGGTAGCTTCAAAGCAGATGGCGTTGCGGTAGCGTACACTGCCAAGCATATAATCAGTAATGTTGCTGTCTGCTTTGTAATCGACCGCACCGTCGTAGAAAACTTTGTTGACCCAGTCACTCAGAAAGTCCGGAAGCGGATTTTTCTCTCCGAAAGGAACAAGCAGCACCTTGTTGGCACGTTCAATAGAGCCGTTTTTATGGAAGATATAGGTGCTGTTTCTGGGGATGCCGTCCTCCCAGTAGAGTGCTCCGGTAACGATGTTGATCTTTCGGGCACGGTTTTGCAATGCCAGATAGAGCCACGGTGTGCGTTCAAGATAGACAGGAAATGCGGTCTCTGGCAGTACGACCGTAGAGGCGTTGGCATCGATGGTATGGTCTATCTTTTGAAGGAGTTTGTGAAACTGTGCCGGCTGTTGTGTTCTGTCCCATTTTGCCTCTACAGGGGTATGTGTGGTGACCAAAGCGATCTTCTCTTCAGGGATTTTGGACAGAGGTACTGATGTCGGCTGCCAGGCAAGCAGCAGCAGCGGCAGAAAAATGACGGTACGTCGGTAGAGGGAGAGTACCAAAACAGCAAGGATTAGGGCAAACTGCCACTTTTCGATGCCAAAATAGCTCTGCACGAATATCAGTTCGGGTTTGAACCAGTCAAATGAGAGCGGGTGGAGGTAGCTCATGCTTAAAAGCCCGAGGCTTTTAAGCATGAAAGTGAAGAGCGAAGAGTGAAGAGTGAAGCGTGTTGGTATGTATTGCTTTGCAATACTTTTGTTTTGAAGAAGTTTATAGGGAAGAACTTCTGAGGTTTTGGCGATGATCCAAAAGAGTGTGGCGTAGACCAGTGCGATGAAAAGTATGGCAAACGGTATTGCCCATGACATTTGGTAGTGGATGAAACTCAGTCCGATCCACCAGAACCAGAAGAGTCCGAAGAAGAGCCCGGCAAAGAACCAGACACGGGCATTTCCGTATAACAGCAATGTTATTGAGAAGAGTCCCAAAAGAGTGTCAACTGCGGGAAAACGGATATGCCAATAGTCAAAATAGATAAAAAGCGAACCTAAAAGTGCAGCGGCAAAACCATACAGCAGCGGATGTGTTTTGCCCTGAAAAAGGGTGTTGTATTTGGATGTCGGCAAAAAGGCTCCTGTTAATATAAAGGTGCTAAAATATTGTCCAATTTTACCATAAAGGACTTTCTATGGCACAACAGGGCAGCCTGATAGGATCATTTGTACCGCTATTGATTCTTTTCGCAATCTTCTACTTTTTGATCATTCGACCGCAGAACAAGCAGCGCAAGGCGCATGAAGAGATGCTTGCTTCTTTAAAAAAAGGGGACAAGGTTATTACCAACGGAGGGCTTATCGCTACGATTGTAAAGCCTGAAGAGGATTTTCTGAAAATCAAACTGAATGATGAAACGATAGTAAGACTAGATAGAGCTTTCGTGGCAAGAAAGGTCGATGACGGTAATGAAAACGCTTAATTTCAGACTGCTGCTTTTTGTCTTTGCACTGATATTTGGAGTGGTCTTTTCCATTCCGTCCCTAACGCAAAGCAAAAGCGGGAAAAAGATCACGCTCGGTTTGGATCTTCAGGGCGGACTTCATATGCTTCTGGGAGTCAAAAGTGATGTCGCCATCCAATCTCGTACCAAGTCCATCGCGGCAAGTGTCAAATATCTGTTTGACGATGCAGAGATCATTTTTGATGATCTTCGGGTTTCCGGTGAAGGTGTCGTAACTTTCGAACTGCTTGACAATGATGATGTGCAAAAAGCCATGGCGCTTCTAAAAAAGGAGATTCCTGGTACACAGTTGACGCAGAACGGATTGAAGTTTACACTAAAAATGACACCGCAGGAGATGGTACGTACCAAACAGAATGCCATTAAGCAGGCAGTCGATACCATCCGTAACCGTCTGAATGAGTTCGGTCTTGCAGAACCAACCGTTGCAAAGCAGGGGAAAGATAAGATTCTTGTGGAAGTACCGGGTATCAAGACCCAAGCAGACGAACAGAGGATCCGGGAGCTTATTGCCAGAGCAGCGCATTTACAGCTGATGGCGGTGGACGAGGAACGTGCTGCACGCGTCATGAGTATGAGTCTCAATGAAGCCAAAAGCTATGGTGATGTGATCTTGCCGGATGTGTACAATGAAAAACAGAAATATCTGCTGCATGCGATTCCTGTGCTCGATGGTTCTATGCTGACTGATGCCAAGGTTGGTTTTGATAAGAACAATCAGCCGGTGATCAACTTTACCCTTAACGGACAGGGAGCGAAGATATTCGGTGACTTTACTGCTAAAGCAGTGGGCAAACGTATGGCAGTGGTACTTGACAACAAGGTCTACTCTGCACCGGTGATCCGTGAGCGTATCGGTGGCGGGCGTGTACAAATATCGGGCAGCTTCACTATCAATGAAGCACATGACCTCGCCATCGCGCTGCGTTCGGGTGCGCTGCTTGCGCCGGTTTACGTAATGGAAAAACGTTCTGTTGGTCCAAGCCTCGGGGCAGACAACATCAAAGCAAGTATGATGGCGCTGATCTTGGGATTTGTGCTGGTCGTTGCCTTTATGGTGCTCTACTACGGTATGGCGGGTATTGTGGCGGACATTGCACTGGTAGGCAACCTTTTCCTTATTTTGGCGATCATGTCGCTTTTCGGTGCGACGCTGACCCTGCCGGGTATGGCAGGTATTGTCCTGACGGTCGGTATGGCGGTCGATGCCAACGTGATTATCAACGAGCGTATCCGCGAACTGCTACATGAAGGCAAATCGGTTGCCAAGTCTATCGAAGAAGGGTACGACAAAGCCTTTACCGCAATTCTCGATGCCAATGTGACAACACTCATTGCTGCGGTAGTACTCTGGGCATACGGTACCGGACCGCTCAAGGGATTTGCATTGACGATGGGGATCGGTATCCTCGCTTCGATGCTGACTGCAATCGTAGGAACACATGGTATCTACCAGTGGCTGATGCCAAAGATCGACAGAAAACGGCTTGGTTTCTGGTTCGGTATTAAAACAGAGGGGGCAAAATAATGGAAGTCTTCAAGTATGACAAACCGATCGCGTTGATGCGCCAGAGCAAACGCTTTGGCATCCTCTCTGTGACATTGGTACTTGTGTCACTGATCCTGATCTTTACCAAAGGGTTCAACTACGGACTTGATTTTGCCGGCGGTACACTCGTACAGGTACATTATGAGCAAAAAGCCCCTATTGAGAAGATCAGAAAAGCAATTACCCAGGATAAGCACTATGAAAATGCCAGTGTGACCTACTTTGGCGATGACAATGAGATCATTATCCGTACCAAGAATAGCAGCAAATCGCTGGGTAAAGATATGGGCGATACGATGCGTCAACTGCTGCAAGGTACCGGCAACTTCAAAGTGCGCCGTGTCGATATGGTCGGTGCGAAAGTCGGTTCGGAGCTGAGAGAGAAGGGGATCATGTCGCTTGTACTGGCGATTTTGGGTATTTTGATCTATGTCTCTTTCCGTTTTGAGTGGCGATTTGCCGTTGCATCGGTATTGGCACTGGTACATGACGTGACCATCGCGATGGGTGCGGTAGTGCTCTTTAACATTGAGGTCAATCTCGATACCTTAGCTGCCCTTCTGACGATACTTGGGTATTCACTCAACGATACCATTATTGTCTTTGACCGTATCAGGGAAGGGATCAGCGAGAGTAAGGAGACAGCACTCGACAAGATCATCAACGAGTCGGTCACACAGACACTCTCCCGTACCACATTGACCTCTCTGACAACATTCTTTGTTGTATTGACGCTCTTCCTTTTTGGCGGGGAGATCATCAAAGGGTTCAGCTTTACCCTGCTTGTAGGTGTGGTGGTAGGAACCTACTCATCGATCTTCGTTGCATCGCCTATCTTGATGTGGCTTGGATTCTCTGTAAAGGATTTCCGCGAAAAAGAGGCGGAAAAACGCAAACGGGAGAAGGAAAAAGAGAAAATGCGCCAGATGTACGAAGGCGGAACGCTGTAGTATATTGGGGCATTTTCTCCTGAGCCAAAGGCGAAGCTTTAGTGAGAGGAATTTTCAGGGAGCTTTGCTCTCTGAAAAGGAGAAATAAATAAAAAAATGCGCCAGATGTACGAAGGCGGAACGCTTTAAATCTAAAATCGGCTTTGCCGATTTTAGAAATTAAAAATTAAAAGGTAGAAATTAAACATTTGTAAAATATGTGTTATATTGAGAAGATTATTTTCTTTTGAATAAAACGCATTTTAGCTTAAAGGAGCAGGTATGCAGTGGGGTAAGGTTTTTTATATCTTTTTTACACTGATGTCACTGACGACATCGGCAGCGTTTCTCTATGAAGATTCGGCAATTGCGCTTTTTATTGCCGGATCGGTTAATATGGTCTCAACCATTCTCAAGATAGGTGTGCGTAACATCCTTTCAGCAGAACTGCTTGCCGGATCGCTGGTGGCGGATCTGCACCTGATCCCAGCATTCTTTGCACTACAGTTTTATCATAACAAGAGTATTGCCATAGGGCTTGTCATTGGTGCGGTCATCGCCAACGTCTATACGATCATCGTTTCTATGATCGAGAGTTCCAAAGAGAAAGTGGACTTTTAAAGTTTTGTTATCTTGACTCGCAGGTGACTGCGGGCAAAAAGTGAGGGAAAGAGATGCTGGAAGTACCGCTTTTATATGGTGATGACCCGGAAGCAAAACGCTCAGAGATCAAACGCTACTTCCAGTACTGCTACCGCCGCTACGAATCTCTCTTTATGCTCATTACAGATGAATCCGCCTATTTTCAAAAGGCTGATCCGCTGCGCCATCCTCTGATCTTCTATTATGGGCATACTGCCACATTCTTTGTGAACAAACTCAAACTTGCCAAACTGATCGACCACCGGATCGATCCGCATATGGAGTCCATTTTTGCTGTCGGTGTCGATGAGATGAGCTGGGATGATCTCGATGATCGCCACTATGAGTGGCCGACAGTGGCGCAGACTCGTGCATACCGCGAAGAGCTGTATGCACTGGTGACACATCTAATCGATACACTGCCGATGCAGCTGCCCATTACATGGGAATCACCGTGGTGGGTGATCTTGATGGGGATCGAGCACGAGAACATCCATCTGGAGACCTCTTCGGTGCTGATCCGCCAACTGCCGCTTGAGGTCTTAACCCCCAACGATGCATGGCCGATCTCTTCGCAATGCAAAGAGAATGCTCCCGAAAACAAGCTTTTGGGTGTACCTGCCGGACGAGTGCTGCTTGGCAAACAGGGGCAAGACCGCTTTTATGGATGGGATAATGAATACGGGCATCATGAAGCGATGATCCCGGCATTTAAAGTATCAAAATATCTGGTATCCAATGCGGAGTATATGGCATTTGTAGAGGATGACGGCTATGAGGATGCAAAGTGGTGGGATGAAGAGGGTGATGCCTGGCGTCGCTACGAAAAGGCAGCCTATCCAAGGTTTTGGGTCAAAAAGGATGACAGGTTTTATCTGCGTACCCTCGCAGAGGAGATCCCCTTTCCGATGGACTGGCCTGTAGAGGTGAACTGTCTGGAAGCCGAGGCATTCTGCCGCTGGAAGAGCGCCAAAACAGGCATTAGAGTACAATTACCCACAGAAGATGAGTATGCGAGGCTGCGTGACTTTGCCAAAGTACCTGAGTATGAGGCGTGGATGGCATCGGGCAGTACTGATGTGAACATCGCACTTGAGAAAGCGGCTTCAAGCACGCCGGTTGACAGCCATATGCACGGCGGATTTGGCGATGTGGCAGGCAATGTGTGGCAGTGGACACGTACACCCATGTACCCCTATGAGGGCTTTAAGGTGCACCCGATCTATGATGACTTTACCGTACCGACCTATGACGGAAAGCACAACCTGATCAAAGGGGGCTCATGGATCAGCTGTGGCAACCTTGCCCTTGCCCAGAGCCGCTATGCTTTCAGGAGACATTTTTATCAACATGCGGGATTTCGCTATGTAGAGAGTGAATATGAGGAGAAGATCATGACCAATGCCTATACCAACGACAGGATCATTGCCGAATATTGCCACTTTGGGTGGGGTGAGAACCGTTTTGGGGTGCCAAACTATCCTGAAACCTGTGTCAAACTGGCACTGGAGTACATGGGTGACCGTCCTAAAGAGCGGGCATTTGATGTAGGGTGTGCCATCGGGCGAAGCAGTTTTGAATTGGCACGTGCGTTCGATGAAGTGATCGGTGTGGACTTCTCGGCACGCTTCATTCAAGAGGCGCTGCGTCTTAAAGAGAGTGGGGTACTGCGTTATGCCGTACCTGTAGAAGGGGAGATTGAATCGTTCCATGAAGTACGGCTGAACAAGTTTGGGTTGGAGCATGCTTCCAAGAAGGTGAACTTCTGGCAGGCGGATGCCTGTAACCTCAAACCGATCTTTACCGATTTCGATCTGGTCTTTGCCGGCAATTTGATAGACAGGCTCTATGATCCCTGCAAATTCCTTGAGTCGATGGCAGCGCGCATTAGAAAGAACGGGTTGCTTGTACTGACCTCTCCCTACACATGGCAGGAGGAGTCTACCCCCAAAGAGAAGTGGATCGGCGGCTACAAGCGTGACGGAGAGAATGTGACCACGCTTGGGGGACTTGAGGAGATACTTGGCGGAGATTTTAAACTGCTCGATACGCGTGATGTGCCATTCGTCATTCAGGAGACGGCACGCAAACATCAACATACCGTGGCACAGATGAGTGTCTGGGAGCGTCGATGAGTTTTTCATTTGAGGCGGTAGAGAGGCAGGGTACCTACACGACAAAGTACGATGATGCCATCAAAAAGTTCGGTACGGATGATCTGCTGCCGCTCTGGGTGGCCGACATGGATCTGGCATCACCTCCTTGTGTAACCGAAGCACTGCAACACAGAGCCATGCATCCGCTTTATGGCTATACCACCTACCCGCAACGCTACTATGATGCGATAGAGAGATGGTATGCAGGCCAATACGGTTGGCAGATAGCACACGAATGGATCGTACCGTGCTACGGTGTGGTGCCTTCGATCAACTTTGCCATCGAAGCGTTAAGCCAAGAGGGTGACGGGATTATCGTGCAGACACCGATCTACCCGCCATTTACCGCTTCGGTAAGACACCGCAAGCGCAAGCTTTTGGAGAATGCGCTGTGCTACCGAAACGGACGTTACGAGATCGATTTTGAAGATTTTGAAGCCAAAGCCAAAGAGGCGGCACTCTTTCTGCTCTGCTCACCGCACAATCCCGCAGGACGTGCATGGCAGGCATGGGAGATAGAACAGATGATCGACATTTGTACAGCGCACAATGTGGTGATTGTCTCTGACGAAATCCACGGTGATATCGTCTATGGGGGCAGACACCGATCGGTTGGAAGTTTTGAAAAGGTGCAGGATCGCTGCATTGTGCTCAATGCACCCTCCAAGACTTTCAATGTCGCAGGGCTCAATACTTCATTTGCCATTATCCCCCACGGACGGATTCGGCGAGCCTATACATTGGAACAGAACCGTTCGGGGATCACCAACGGCAATCCGTTTGGTATTGAAGCCCTGATGGCTGCCTATGAAGGGGGTGATGCGTGGCTTGCGGCGCTCAAAAAGCATCTACAGGGCAATATCGCCTATGTACGTAACTTTTTGCAGACCCATGCGCTGCCGATCGTACCTGTTGAGACGGAAGCGACTTTCCTGATGTGGCTGGACTGCTCGCAGATGGGACTCTCTCAGGAAGCTTTGGTAGACTTTTTCATACATAAAGCCAGGCTGGGGCTTAACGATGGTGTGAGCTTCGGCAAAAACGGCGAAGGGTTTATGCGGCTCAATGTCGGTACCTCAAGAGCAGTGCTTGAGAGGGCGATGTCTCAGCTGCTTGATGCATGGAGGGCGTTTTGTTGAAAAAAAGCATATTGCTGATACTGCTGCTAAGTGCGGCAGTGTGGGCGCTTCCTTCGGGTATTGAGAATGCCATTGCCAAGTCGGGCATTCCTAAAAAAGATATCTCTATCTACATCAAAGAGGCGGGCAAAAGCAGCCGGGTGGTTGCATCGCTCAATGCCACCCGCGTGCGCACCCCGGCATCGGTCATCAAAGTACTGACCACCTATGCAGCGGTACTGAAACTAGGGTTCGACTACCGGTGGCCAACCGTATTTTACCGCAGGGGACGCCTTACAAACGGTGTGCTGCATGGCGATCTGATCGTCAAAGGGTATGGCGATCCGACACTCAATGATGAGGATCTTCCTGATATTGTTTCTCGTATTAAGGCTGCGGGTATTGAGCGGATCACAGGCAACATTGTCATCGACCGCAGCTACTTTAAAGTCGGCAGCCGCAATACCTCCGGGTTTGATGATCATCCGCACAGCCCTTATAATGCGATGCCTGATGCAATGATGTTCAATGAACGTGTCAGTACCATCTGTGTCATCCCCAATCTCAACAGTGTGACCAAAAAGACGCCTGACAAAAGCTTTGTCGTACACAACCAGCTGCAACGTGTCAACAAGCCCTGCCGCGGGCGCTACTCCTGGCCGCATGTCAAGATAGACGACTCCAAGGCGGTACCGGAAGTGTGGCTAAAGGGCAAGATCTCAAAACGGTGTGGGAAACGCAACCTCTGTCAGGTTTTGACCAAGCCCTACAAATCTTTCTACTACGCGTTGAGGGCAGCACTGCAGGAGAAAGGTGTAACCGTAGGCGGCAGGTTACGTTTACAACGTCTCCCCAAAGGTGCGGAAGTGCTCTTTACACACTATTCCGCTTCGCTTGAGAAGATCGTTTCCACGACAGCAAAAAAGTCCAACAACCTCTACGCAAGGCATCTTCTCCTGCTGCTTGGTGCCAAAATGTACGGAGCACCGGTAACCGTTGCAAAGGGGCGTAAAGCGGTACGGATCATACTGCGTGCCAATGGGGCACTGGGGAGTTCTTTGCCGCACATTGATAACGGATGCGGGCTTTCTCGTACCTCAAAGATCACCGCCAAGATCCTTGCCGGTGTGCTGGACAATGCCTACAGCCGCTACGGTATGCGATGGATGCAGACTCTCTCCATTGCCGGCAGGGATGGAACGATCAAAAAGCGTTTCCGCGGTACAGTGGTACGTAACAGAGCATGGATGAAAACCGGTACGCTTAAGCATGTCAAGAACATTGCCGGATATGTCAAAAGCAAAAACGGCAGGTACTATACGGCAGTCATCCTTGTCAACAGTAAACATGCCCGCTGGAAAGCTGCTAAAATGCAAGATACGATTATTACATGGCTGGTGCATTACAAGGGAAGAGGCTCAAGTACTGCACAAAAACCAAAAGCCTTTGCCCCTGTGTCTGAAACACGCCACAAGCCAAAGCCTCTCCGTCTTCAGCCTGAAAAGCCTGCAGCAGACTTTGCACAACCTGCACCCAAAGATGCCAAAGGTCGCTACTACATACAGACTGGTTCTTTCAAACACTATCCCAAAGCATCCTACCTGCAGAAACTCAAAAAGGCTTTCCTGCCGTATCGCATTGTGCCGGGGAAAGAGTTTAAAGTACTGGTGGGACCCTATGCCGCAGAAATGCGTGCCAGAGAAGCACTTGCAAAGGTGCGCAGCAGTGTAGACAAGGGTGCATTTCTTACTACGAAAGAGAAACTCGATGCAGAGGGGGCAAGGCTCTACTGAGATTTAGAGGTGCCCTTAACCCCATCTTTGCTATAATCTTATGACTATATCAAATAAATAACAGGGTACCCATGCAGTTTGAAACCTACCCCTTTGAAAAACTCAACAACCTACTGAAAGACCTGCTGCCAAACAGTGACTATGCGCCGCTGTCGCTGACGATTGGCGAGCCGCAGTTTGAGACACCGCAGTTTATTCTTGACACACTCAATGCCAATGCGCCAAAACTGAACAAATACCCCAAAACTTCAGGAGAAGCGGTACTTCGTGAAGGGATGCTGACCTATCTGAAAAACCGTTTTGGTTTGACACTCTCAGATGCACAGATCATCCCGACATTCGGTACAAGAGAGGTGCTTTTCAACTTCCCCCAGTTTCTGCTGCACGATGTTGAAGCACCGCTGATGCTCTTTCCCAACCCTTTTTACCAGATCTACGAAGGGGCAGCCAAAGCTAGCCGTGCGGAGGTGGTCTATCTTAACCTGAATGAGGCAAACAACTTTCAGCCGGTGGCTGATGAGTCGGTGCTTGCCCAAGCCAACTTGGTCATCCTCAACTCTCCCAACAACCCGACTGCCTCAACGATGTCCATGGAGGCGATGAAAGTGTGGGTAAAGCTGGCACTCAAGTATGACTTTGTACTGCTCAATGACGAGTGCTATGCCGATTTGTACCTGAATGAGCCTGTACCCTCCATGCTCAATGCTTCCATAGAAGCTGGCAATCCGACCTTCAAAAATGTACTGGTGATCAACTCCATCTCCAAACGCTCCTCGGCACCGGGGCTGCGTTCAGGGTTCATCGCCGGAGATGCCGACATCTTGCGTGAATATATGACCTACCGTACCTATGTCGGATGTGCCTCACCGCTGCCGCTTCAACATGCAGCTGCCGCAGCATGGGCGAACCAGAGCCATGTGGATGAGTTTAGAGAGAAGTACAAGAAGAACTTCGAGATTGCCAAGGAGGTACTGGGTATCAAGCCACCTGAAGCGACATTCTACATTTGGCTTGAGGTCGGTGATGAGATCGACTTTACCATCAAGCTTTACGAGCGTTACAACCTCAAAGTTATTCCTGGTTCTTTCCTTGGCAGAGAAGGCGAGGGCAAGGGGTATGTGCGTCTTGCACTGGTCTATGAGGAAGAGAAGACGAGAGAGGCGCTGGAGAGAATCGCTGCGCTTTGTGAGGAATTAGGAATTAGAAATTAGGAATTGTGGTTTGCGTTGCATAGCAACGCTTTTATTGTTTGGAAACTATTTGGAGTCGGAGACTTTAGTCCCGAATAGACGAGGCTAAAGCCATCGATTCCTGATATTGAAGATATATCATATAAAAAAGGAAAAGTATGCAGCCAGAAATGCCGGAGATTCATGTAGAGGAGCTCAAGAAAGACCCTGAGTTTCTTGCCAATATTGAGCGACTTGAGAAGGAGTGCAAAGAGCAGGAGAGTGTGCACAAGGGGTATCAACTGCTTGATGCGCAGCTAGTGATTGAAGCACCCGAAGATGAGATCAACGAGATCTTCACCTTTATTGTCAATACGGCGTTTGACCGTCTTGCAGAGTATCTGAGTGAGCACAAATCGTTTGATGTGCTTGGCAGTGATGAGGAGCGTGCCATTGCGCGAGCCATCTACGAACACGCGATTCAGCGTTACAGCGAAAATGACAAAAAAGCGGCAAAAGAGATGTTTTTGGTACTCCACCATACAGTCAACCACGAAGATCTCAAAGAGGCGATGATGATCCATGCCTGTGCGGTGATGGCGGGGATGTCTTTTGATGATTTTGTCGAGAACCTTGCCGATGTCAATGACATCGATCCGCATGATCCTTTGGCATTTTTCATCCGTACTTTTGTGCAGCCAAACGACATTTTGCTTACAATGTATGCCAAGTATGTTGAAGAGGGCAAAGAGATGCTAAAAGTACTTGAAGAGGATGGAAAAAAGGCGTAGCCTTTTTAGTGAAGAGTGAGGAGTGATGAGTGAAGAATGACTGTTTGCATCGCAATGCGATGCCTCTATTGAATAGAGGAAGGGGAGATTTATGAAGATTCATTTCATAGGTATAGGAGGTATTGGGCTCTCAGCCTTGGCGAAGTTTCTCTACAATGATGGACATACCATCTCAGGATCAGATATCAAGCAGACAGAGATCACCAACGATTTGGCGCTCAACTTTGGTGCGAAGATCACCATTCCCCACCATCCAGATGCGGTTGAAGGGGTGGATCGTGTCATCTATTCTGCGGCAGTACGCCCCAACAATCCGGAGTATCAGCGTGCCAAGGAGCTTGGGATTGAACTCCTTTCGCGTAAAGAGGCGCTGAAGTTCATCTTGGGAGATAAAATGGTTTATGCCGTAGGCGGCGCCCACGGCAAGAGTACGACTTCTGCAATGCTTGCTTCTATCATCCCTGAGTCCAATGCGCTTATTGGTGCGATCTCCAAAGCCTTTGGCTCCAATGTCCGTAACTATCCCAACGACAAGGTGGTCTTTGAGGCAGATGAGAGTGACGAGAGCTTTCTCAATGCCAACCCTTACCTTGCCATTGTGACCAATGTTGAACCTGAACACATGGAGTACTACGGGTATGACGAGGAGCGGTTTTACAATGCCTACAGAAACTTTCTCTCTTTGGCAAAGGTACGGGTGATCAATGCCGAGGATGACTTTCTTGCATCGCTCGATATGGAGAGTGTCAAACTCTACCCCTCCAAAGATATTTCACAGATCGAATTTGTACTGATTGACGGAGAGCCGCATACACGCTTTACATTTAAATCCTACGGCAGTTTCGATGTGTTTGGGTTTGGTGTGCATATTGCCATCGATGCTGCTCTGGCGATACTAGCAGCACTGGAGCTGGGTGAAGATATTGAATCTATCCGAAACAACTTGCTTGGCTACAAAGGGATCAAAAAACGGTTTGACATTGTCCAAAACCGTGAGGATATGGTTGTCATTGATGACTACGGGCATCACCCTACGGAGATTCGGGCAACGATGCGGTCGCTCCAGGAGTATAGAAAGCTCAGAGAGTTTCATAAACTCAATGTGATCTGGCAGCCGCACAAATACTCCCGTACCATCGACAACCTTTCTGCATTTGTTGAGTGTTTTGAAGGGGTGGATGAACTGGTGATCCTGCCCATCTGGTCAGCAGGGGAGCTGGAGGTAGATATTGACCTCAAGGGGGCGTTTGCCCGCTACAACCCGATCATGGCGGACAGTGTTACCAAAGTGGATGGGATTGTCAAGGTGATTCGGGACGGAAATGTGGTCAAGGAGTATGACAAAGGGCTTGTGACAGCCTTTGGTGCGGGGGACATCACCTATCAGATACGTGGTGAAGCTTAGACCCAAATCCCGAAATAGAAGTTCATGACTTTGTATCATCATCGCATTTACGTAATTCGCATAAAATCATCGCCGAACCTGTAGATGATATTTCACTGATATTCCGATACTACAATACACTTTTTATTTTACCAATGGAGAATCAACTGTGAAACAGATGTACAAGTATGCATTGATAGGTGCAGTGATATTAGGGGGTCAGCTTTGTGCAGATGAGGTCAAAATCGATGACGTCAAAGGAAAGTATGGCAGCAGTCCATCCATCAAAGCCTCAAAAGAGCTGAAGCAGCACATCAATATCGGTTTTGCCAACACGACAGGCAATACAAAAACGTTGAATTTCAACGGGAAATATGATCTTTCGTATATGATACCCGGTTATGAAGGACGTGATCTGTCATGGATGTTCGATACCAGTATCTACATGACTAGAAATGACGGTGTGACAAACAATGAAGAGTATACGGCAAATCTTGCACTTGAACAGAAACTTGCAGGGAAATGGTTTGCATACGGAAGTTTAAGATGGCTTCGCAATACTTTTAGAAACTTTGACAGTAAAACATTCATCGGACTTGGTGCCGGGAATGAACTTTACAATGACGGGCAGCACCGTTTTGAGGTCAAGATAGGTGCGGCGTACAACGTTGAACAGTACAGCAACAACCAGCCCGATCATGATTTTGCATCCTTTACACAGTATGCTGAGTATAACAACCAACTCAATAAAACGAGTTTGCTTTATGTGAAAGCCGGTGCTTCTGAAAACTTTGAGAAGTTTAAAGACTATGAGGTCATGGGTGTGCTTGGATTTACCTTCGCCGTTGCAGAAAAACTGAGTGTGACGCTTGAAGGAGAGGTACGATATGACAATATCCCTCCAGTTGGATTTGAGAAGACAGATACAAAATCAATCGTACGACTTGGTTACAGCTTCTAAGGAAGCCTGTAGCGTTCTTGGATGGCTTCATAGAGTGCTTCAGCCATCTTTTTGTAGCCTTTGGCATTGGGATGTACCTGATCACTTTTGAGTGAAGGGTCGGAGAGGATGTCGCTGAAAAGACCGCTGACAAGCGGTGTGTCCGTCTCCTCGGCAACCTCATCATAGAGCGGAAGCGGATGCAGCCCAAAAAGTGAAATGTCCGGCACAGCGATCAAAATCACTTCACTCCCGTTGGTACGTATGAGAGAGATCATGGTTTTGAGATTCTCTTTCAGCTTTTTCATGGATCTTTTCTGAAGAATATCATTGCCTCCGTAACAGAGCAGTGTGAGTTTTGGTTTGTACTGTTGCAGCAGTTGCGGCAGTCTTTTCAGCCCTTCTTTGGAAGTCTCTCCGTTTCTCCCCGCATTGACGATACGCAGACCGGTCATAGATGCAAGGACGGAAGGATAGCTCTCATTTGGGTTTGCACCATGCCCGTATGTTAGGCTGTCGCCTGCGGCAAGGATGGTGTCGGAAGTATGCAGTTGTTTTGGCATATTGGAACTGCCGTGTTTTTGGCAGGTCGTAACGGTAGCAATGACAAAAAGCAGAATGATCAGATATTTCATGGGTCTATTATAGTGTTAGAAACTGATAATTCTTGCAATGTTTGTGTATAATACGCTCAAAGGAGAGAGTGTCTATGCAGATGAGTGAACGGACCATTGTAAACAAACTGGATCTTGAAGGCTACATTGACCGTTTTAAGCAGTTCCTTGCCCGAGACAAAGCGGTTGCAATGCCGGGTGACATCAACCAGCATCACCGATACATCAAAGCGCTTTCAGGTGTCCAGTTCCCCCCGCCCAAACAGGTACCCAACCTTGAACGTGAGTTGAACCTGATCAAAAAACAGGGAGTACTTGGTCTGGAAGAGATCTTTGCTTTTGTGACGATGATCTCCTACTTCAACCGTCTTAAAGCACTCTCTTTCCCTCAACCGCTTGGCAGTTGGATAGGCGAGATCGAGATACCCGATGAGATCATGGAGATACTGGGGTACTTTACCGAAGAGGGGGAGATCAACCCCGAACGTGACCCTGACCTGATGGGGGTTGAACAGGCGCTCAAGCGCAACCGCAGCGAGATTAAGGAGACGCTCTACCGTCTGACACACAGTGCGAAGCTGGCAGACTATCTGGTCGATACACAGATACACTACCATGGCGGAGAGGAGACCCTGCTGGTACGGGGCGGGTTTAACAATGCACTCAAAGCGACGGTAGCAGGAAGAAGTGCCGGAGGGTTTTTCTACATTATCCCGCAGGCTGTTACGCATCTGAAAGAGAAAGAGGCGGCACTGCTGAGCAGCCGTTCAGAGATCATCTACCGCTACTGTCAGGAGATCTCGGCACGCTTTTTCAAATGGGAACGCTTTTTGGCATTCATAGACAAAGCCTATGACCGGTTCGACCACTATCAGGCGAGGGTGGCATTTGCCCGTGCCAACGAGTATGAGTTTGTGCTTCCGCAAAAGCAAAAGGGGGTTGTGCTGCATGATTTTGCTCACCCTGCCATAGAAGATCCAGTACCTGTCAGCATCGATATGAGCAAACCGATCCTGCTGATTACCGGTGTCAATGCCGGAGGTAAAACGATGCTGCTCAAATCACTGCTGAGTGCGGTCTTCATGAGCAAGTACCTGCTGCCGTTCAAGTGTGATGCGGCACGCACCCGTGTGGGGCACTACAAGAGCATTGAAGCGGTCATTGACGATCCACAGTCGGTCAAAAACGACATTTCGACATTTGCCGGACGAATGCAGGAGTTTGCCAAACTCTTTGAGAAACGTGATGCCATTGTCGGGGTGGATGAGATAGAGCTGGGAACCGACAGTGATGAGGCGGCATCGCTCTTTCGTGTGATGCTTGAAGCACTCAAAGAGCGCGGCATCAGTTTTGTGGTGACAACCCACCACAAGCGTCTTGCCTCACTGATGGCGAGTGATGATGATGTGGAGCTTGTGGCAGCACTCTATGACGAGGAGCGGCGGGTTCCGATCTACACCTTTTTGCAGGGAAGTATCGGCAAGAGTTACGCGTTTGAAACAGCACAGCGCTACGGGGTACCGCCTGCCATTGTCAACCGTGCCAAAACCGTGTACGGGGAAGACAAGGAGAACCTCAATGAACTCATTGAAAAATCGACAGCACTTGAGCGGCAGATGCGCCAGAAGATCGCACAGATCGAAGCAGAACGCAAAGCGGTAGAACGGCAGAAACTCAGGCTTGTAGAAGAGGAAGAGAAACTCAAAGAGCAGCACCGCAAAGCACTGGCAACACTGGAGAACCGCTACAATGCCGCGACCAAAAAGGCAAGAGAAGCACTGAAGGTTAAAGAGTCTGCAGAGGGCAGACGTTTGCTCAATGAAGCGCACAAACGCAAGAGTATGCCGGTGAAAGCTCCTCAAACACCCGCTGAACCGCTCAAAGAGGGAGACAAGGTAAAGTACCGCTCTCACAAAGGGAAGCTTCTCTCTATTCGCGGGGAGAATGCTACCATCATCGTAGACGGGCTTAAAATGCGTGTACCGCTTAAAGAGCTGAAGCGGCGGCAGGAGACGCCTAAAGCCAAAATACCGAAGCAGTCCAAAAAAGCAACACACCATGTAGATAAGGGAAGTGCCGGCGTGTCGGTGAAGTTGTTGGGTATGTATGCCGATGAGGCCATTGATACCGTTGACAAGTTTCTTTCCGATGCACTTGTCAACGGCTTGAATGAAGTGCAGATCATTCACGGTACCGGCAGCGGTGTGCTGGCGAAACTGGTAACGGAGTATCTTAAAAAACACCCAAAGATACAGAAGTTCTACCGGATGCCGGGCAATCTTGGTGTAACCATTGTAGAGCTTTAATGCCAAACTGGTATAATAGTATCTTAGTAATATTGTATAGGAGAACTGCGTGAGTATCAAAGATGAAGTTAATTATCTCAAGAATGAACTGAGCGGGGATGAAAAACTGCTTGAGAGTGCATTTAAACTTGAGTCACTCTATAAAAAATACAAACTTCCTATTTGGGGAGCGGTTGTGGCTGTTCTACTCTTTTTTGTAGTCAGTACAGGCATGGATGCGCTTCGACAGTCCAGACTTGAAGCGGCAAATCAGGCACTGCTGACGCTTCAGAAAAATCCTGCCGACACACAGGCAAAAGCACTCTTAAAAGAGAAAGACCCTGCACTTTACGAACTATTTACTTTCTCGCAAGCAGCCGCACATAAAGACATGAAAGCCTTGAGTGCACTTGAAACGAGCAAGAACGATGTGGTTGCTGATATGAGTCGTTATTCTGTCGGTGCAATAGCGAAAAAACCTGTCGATTCAACCTACTATAAAGAGCTCTCCTATCTGGAAGAGGCTTATAGTGCGATCAAATCCGGTCATACCAAAATAGCGAAAGAGAAGCTGGAGTTGATCGATACGCGTTCACCACTTGCTACGTTTGCAAAACTTCTGGAACACACTACACTAAAGGCACAGTGATGAAATATTTGCTCTTTCCGTTGTTGATTGCGGGAGTACTGTTTGTCTCAGGATGCAGTTCAAAACAGTATTTTGAACCACAGACAACCTATGATGCAAGTGGTGCACAAAGCGCTTATGAAGGCAAAATTGTCAATGTCAACCGCAAAGGGGCTACGCTTGAAGACGGAAGATATATTGGAAAGTCCGGGATTGGAACACAGACAGTTGGGAAAGGTTTCCGTTTTTTAAATGAAAATGCCTATTACATACTTGCTGCCAATGACAGCGGTGATTTGAAGGTCATAGATAAGAAGAGTGGCAAAACGGCTTATACGATGACCCTGCAGCTGCCTATTGTGTCTGCAAGTATTCGGCATGGATTGGTTGCATATATCCTTGAGAACAATGCCTTTGGGCTTTACAGTCTTAAACAGCATAAGAAGCTGATAGAGAATCGTTCTGAAAGAACCTATGCCATTGATGCACGGGCGGCAAATCCGCTTTTTATTGACTCTTTGGTTGTGATGCCGATGCTTGATGGCAAGCTGATCATTTTTGATGTCAATAACCCTGAAAATGCCAAAGTGGTATATTTGAGCAGTAACAAGGTCTTTAACAATATTATCTATCTTGAACGTATGGGTGATTCACTGGTTGCTGCAACACCCAAAAAGCTTTTGACTTTGGGTGCCGAGGGTGAATTTGAATATCGTGCCAATATTGCAGAGGTGGCACAAGAAGGTAAGTATATCTATCTTTTTACCAAAGAGGGATCGATTGTCAAGCTCAATATTACATTGGATGTTCTGGCACAGAAGAAGTTCAAGTTTGCACAATATTCCGCAGCTGCTGCCGTAGGCGGAAAAGTATATGCCTTGGATATCAAAGGGTCGTTGATCGTGCTTGATGGTACTTTAAAACACTATAAGATATATGATGTCGGCAGTGTGGATACACCTGTATTTATTGCCGGTACAAAACTCTATAAAGACGGTACGGTCATCCGTCTTGATAAGCTTGATTTCAAATAGCGCATGTCCGATCTGCTTCAGGCATTCGAAGAGTACCTTACGATCACCAAAGCACTCGATGCGCTGACGGTCTTTTCCTATCTTGGTGATCTCAAGCAGCTTGAAGAAGCGGTGAAAAAACCGCTGACAAAGCTTGAGACAGCAGATGTACTCTCCTTTCTCTCAGGCTTTGAGAACAAACGTACCCTTAACCGAAAACTCTCCTCTATCAACACCTTTTTTGCTTTTTGCCACCGTCAGAACTTTACCCATGAAAAGATCAAAATACCTATGGCGAAAGTTCCTAAAAACCTGCCCAAGTATCTCAGCCCCGAAGAGATCATGGCAGGGGTAGAGATGATAGATCGCAGTACATTGCAGGGGCTTCGGGATTATGCGCTTATTTTGTTTCTCTATGCCAGCGGATGCCGCATTTCTGAAGCACTCAGTGCCCAGCGCAGCGACATTTTGGAAGGGTGGCTGAAAATCCGTTTTGCCAAAGGGGCAAAAGAGCGTGTTGTCCCGCTTGCCCCTGTTGCACTTGAGGCACTCGAAGCCTACCTTGAAAAACAGACCATGGCAAGCAGCTACATCTGGCTTAACTACAGAGGCGAGCCGCTAAGCCGCATCAGTGCCTACAAGATCGTCAAAAAGTACCTTGGTGTCTCACCCCACGTCCTACGCCACTCCTTTGCCTCTTCTCTCATCATCGGCGGAGCCGACCTGCGTGTGGTACAGGAACTGCTTGGACACAGCTCACTGGAGACGACGCAGATTTACACACATATTCAAAAGCAGAACCTCAAAGAGACGATGCTGCAGTTTCATCCGCTGCGATAATTTGGGTAAAATAGCCTCATGAAAACAATCGTCGAATTTTTACAGTCCAAAAAACTGGTATTTAAATCACTCAAACCCATTGCACCAAAAGAACTTGGCTCACGGAAAAAGATCTCTATCTGGCTGGGGATCGATCTGCAAGGCTACTATGCAGATGTGATGTGGCTTGAGAAGAAGAGCAGGGTGCTTCGTAAAGAGGCGCAGGAGTTGATGGGGCTGCATGAGAAACTTGAGAAGTATATTGACAGCAGTATTAAAAAAAAATACATCGTTATCAAAGCACCGCTTTGCTCCAAAGCCAAGGCATTGTTGGAAGAGCATGGGTGGAAAGTGTTTAAACAGGTAGTAAGTAGCAGGTAGGAGGTAGGAGTGAGGGGCAAGAAATTAGAATATCGGTTATTTGCTGATATAGGCAATAGCCGTATCCACCTCTATAATGGTAAAACTGTGGTACATCTATTGCCTGATGAAGCAATCAGCCGATACGCTGCCCAAAAGGTCTATTATATCTCTGTCAATTACCCTTTAGAAGCACGTATTCAGAAAGAAACAGTATGGGAAAACATCTCCGATAAGGTACATATTGCCGGTGAATATGAAACGATGGGGGTGGACAGACGGGCGTTTTGTCTAAGCCATTACAGCGGTGTGTTTGTCGATGCGGGGTCGGCGATTACGGTGGATGTGCTAGAGGAGGGTACCTACAGGGGCGGATGGATTTTCCCCGGGATTTCGGCATTGTTGAAGAGTTATAAAGAGATCTCTCCGGCACTGGAGGCTGAGCTTGAGAAAGAGATTGATTTGACACAGCTTCCGTTTACAACCAAAGAGCAGATAAGCTATGGTATAATCGCGTCTATAAAATCACTCATAGTGCAACACAGCAAGGGCAAAAGTGTCTATTTTACAGGCGGAGACGGCAAGTTTCTCTCAACCTTTTTTGACCATGCCCTCTATGATGAAACACTGGTTTTTCAGGGCATGAAGCGGGCACTTCGTGCGAGTGAGGAATTAGGAATGAGGAATTAGGAATGAGGAATGAGGAATTTTGGTATGCATTGCTTTGCAATGCTTCTATTTGGAAGGAAAAAGATGTTTACAAATCGAGTATTGAAAAATACAATAAAAAAAATCTACCCGCTACCTGCTACCCGCTACCTGCTTTCACCTCAAAGAGGTGAATCATGCTAACTGTCGCTCTCCCAAAAGGACGCATTGCAGAACAGACGCTGGAGATCTTTGCCAATATTTTTGGTGGAGAGTTTAAGTTTGAAGGGCGTGAGCTGATCATGGAGAAAGAGGGGTTTCGGTTCCTCAATGTTCGTAACCAGGATGTACCTACCTACGTGGAACATGGCGCGGCAGATATTGGTGTGGTAGGGCTTGATGTCATTACCGAAAAAGAGCTTGATATCATTCAGCTTCTTGATATGCAATTGGGTAAATGTAAAGTTGCCATCGGTATCAAAAACGAAGATGAACTTGACTGGTCTCGTCCCAACATCAAGGTGGCTACCAAGATGGTCAACATCACCAAAAACTACTTTGCCAAAAAAGCGGTAGGGGTCGAGGTGGTCAAACTCTACGGCTCCATAGAACTCGCACCGCTTGTGGGACTTGCCGATGCCATTGTCGATATTGTCGAGACGGGCAATACCATGCGCGAAAACGGTTTGAAGGTTGCAGAGGATATCATGGACTCCTCTGCACACCTCATTGCCAACAAGAACAGCTTTTATGCCAAGAAAGAGGAGATCCTTTCTCTATATGAGCAGATCAAAGCTGTTGTAGAAAAAAATGGCTAATACCACAGACTCCCTTGACCTCTACGCCAAAGTAGAGGATCTGCTCGAAAACCAAGAGGCGATTGCTTCCCTCTATGGCTACTACTACGAAACCCTCTCTCAGATCAGCTTTAAAACCCTGCTTGATGTCGGATGCGGCAGCGGTGCCTACCTTGCTGCTTTGCAGCAGCATTTTCCCCATATCAAAGCAAAAGGCATTGACCTCAGTCCTGTAATGGCGACACGTGCCAGAGCCAAAGGGGTAGATGCCGAGACGGTTGATCTATGTGAGCTTGACGGCAGATTTGATGTGATTACCGCAGTGTTTGACATGATGAACTATCTGCCAAAAGAAGCGCTGGAAGGCTTTTTTGCCTGCATACGGGCACATCTGAATGAGGGCGGCTATTTCATGTTCGATGTCAATACGCTGTACGGGTTTGAAAATGTTGCTGTAGGTGCCTACATCGTTGAAGATAAACACCGTTTTGTTGCCATAGACAGTGACTTTGATGAGGGCTGTTACAGCGCTGATTTTACTCTTTTTGAAAAAGAGAATGGCTACTACCAACGCACCTCACAGACCATCGAACAGTTTTACCATACCACAGAAGATCTTGTCAACGCATCAGGCATGCAGCTTGTAGCAGATGAGTCATTATCACTATATGGATTTGATGAGGCGGATAAGCGCTTTATTGTGTTGCAGAAGGTGTAGGAATATTTTTGCTTGGCATCATTTTGTACATACTATGCTATCTCAAGCACAGGTACACGATCAACTTTATAAGAAGTTTTCTTATATGCCTCATATAGGTCATAATTGTCTTGAAGGTTCATCCAAAACTGTGGTGTTGTACCAAAGTAGCGTGCGAGCTTGAGTGCCATTTGTGCCGAGATACCCCGTTTTTCATTGTAGAGTTCACTGAGTGTCTTAATGCCTACACCAAGGTTATGTGCCATTTTTGCCTGTGTGAGTCCCAGAGGCTGCGCAAACTCCTCTTTGAGGATGATGCCGGGATGGGTAGGGGGTCTTACTGTTCTCATCAAGTTAACAACCTTTATTTCTTCTATCGTACTCATCGTGACTACATACACATACCAGGTATGCATAGTCGGTAGCGATATTCATCAAAATCCGATATTGTGTACCGGGGATACGGATAGAGTATCTATCTTTATCTTTTTTGCAAGTCATTTTTTTGAAGTGCAACGATGTATGATAAGGGTCTTTCTCAAACAGGTCTAAAGCATTCTCAATTTCAGCTTTGGAAAGGACATGTTTCTTGATCAGTTGTTTTTTGGTACGTAGGTACTGGGAGGTTTTGATAATCTCCATGGGATTATGCTGACCTTTGTTTTTCTTGTAGTACACGGACTTCGAGTTGACCCATTCTGTCCATATAGGTTACCAAAGCAGAGTGAAGCTTGTCTGCCTGAGTGTAAAGATCATCAAACAGTTCATCTTTCTTTTTTATCTGATCCAGTTTCTTTTTAAAGAGTTTGATATTATCGATAGCATCAAGTGTAGTATCATAAAATTCATCCAAATCATCCACAGGGAGACTATGCATCTCATCCATTTCCAATGCCAATCGCTGCAGCTCTATCTCTTGATCATGAAACTTGTTGAGGATAAGATGCATCATTTTTTCAAACAGCTTTCTAGGGGCTGTTTCCAGTGCCTCCTGAACGACATCGATGAAGTCAACATAATCAATAAAACTTCCATCCATTCGCGCAGTCATTATTGTATCCTCACTGTTTTTGTTTAATTATAGCATAAAATAAGAGGAGTCTAAAGCTTATGAAGTTATGTATGAAGTTAAAAGTAAAAAAGAGGTTTGTGTGTATTATTGCCCGCAAGATGCAGGCAGCGGTCTTACTTGATGATCTCGAACGGGTTTTCTACAACGTTCTTTCTGTCAACAATGTAAGGAATAAGTGCAGTTTGTCTTGCTCTTTTGATTGCTACTGTAACCATCTCTTGGTGGCGTTTACAGTTACCAGTCAATCTTCTTGGCATGATCTTAAATCTTTCACTGAGGCTGAACTTCAGTGCATTGAGGTCTTTGTAGTCGATGAAGTCGACTTTTTGCTCACAGTATTTACAGTATCTTTTTTTAAATTTTCTTCTTTCTGCCATGGGTGTTTCTCCTAAAACGGTATTTCATCTTCGCTGATGTCAATTTCTGGAATACTTGGACTTGGATCAGGCTGTGCCTGCGGCGCGGCAGGAGCAGAAGGTGCAGGCTGGCTGTAGCTCTCTTGGGCAGGCGCACCGTAGTTGGATGCTCCCTGCTGACTGCCGTAACCGCCGTTTGTGCCCATTTGGGCATTTTCGTCTCTGCTGCCGAGCATCTGAAGGTTCTCCACAGTGACTGTGTGTTTGCTTCGTTTGCTGCCGTCCTGTGCTGTCCACTGATCAAGTTTCAGTCTTCCATCTACTAAAACCTTGCTTCCCTTTCTGAGGTACTGATTGGCAATCTCGGCAGTTCTTCCAAAGAAAGTGATGTCAATGAACATTGTCTCATCTTTCTGTTCACCTGTCGCAGCTTTGAACTTGCGGTTGACAGCAATACCAGTATTACCGATGGCTGTACCGCCCGGAGTGTATCGTACCTCCACATCTCTGGTCAGGTTTCCTACCAAGATCACTTTGTTGTACATAGGGTCGCTCCTGTAAGTCGCTAATTACGCTTCTGCTGATTGGGCAGCAGCTTCTTCTGCTTTTGGTTCAGCACTTTTGCCTGCTGCAGCCACAAGCTTCTCAAATTGTGCGATCTCTTTTCCGTTTGTATATTTTACGGTCAGGAATTTGATCACTTCTTCGTTGATTCTGAGGTTTCTTTCGATCTCAGCGATCGCGTCACCGTTCGCTTTGTAGTAAAGTACTGTGTAGTACCCTCTCTCATTTTTCTGTACAGGATAAGCGAGTTTTCTCATACCCATGTCATCAGCTGCAAGAAGTTCTGCATCTACTTTTCCAAGAACCTCTTTGATCTTTTCGATCTGAGCCTTGATCTCTTCTTCTGTTAGTGTAGGCTTGACTACAAACAGTGTTTCATAACAAGTCATGTGTTTCCTTTTGGTTTAATAGCCCGTTTCAAAATGCGGAAAAAACCGTCCAAAAAAACGAGCAGGAATTTTTGGAAGCAATATTTTACCGTAATATAACTTATTTGGGGATTAAAGATACTGCTGTATCTTGATCAAGATACTGTAAAGCAGCACTTCGCGTTGGGTTGCAGGTGCCTCTTTCATGGCAATTTCACTTTCAAGTAGATGTTCAAAGATCTTCAGCAGTGCAGCAGACTTGACCCGCAGCGCAAGCTGGGCTTTCTGCTCTTCGATCTGTTTGGGGAGTTTGTAGCCGAGGATCGCTGCAGAGTCTACATGACCATGTAGTTTGATGTAGGCATGAAAAAGAAAAATCTGGTTGACAAAATACTGCGTAGCACGCAAGATAGATGCTTCATCCTCTCCCAGTTCAAGCAGTTTGGTGATGGTTTCGGTGATGGGTTTTTTGTGAAAAAGTTCAATGAGAAGCTGTTCGGTAGCCAGTGGGGCAGTGGAGTAAACGAGTCTGTCTATGTCTTTGCTGGTGACTTTGGTGCCGAGAATGGCGAGTTTGTCCAGTTCGTTGGTGCAGAGTGCAAGATTGTTGTTAAGCAGTTGCAGAAGGTGCTGCAGGGCGTAGTGGTCGATGTCCAGTCCGATACGCTGTGCCTTTTGCTGTAAAATCGGTATGGCATCTCTGAGGTTTGGTTCAAAAAAGCGTACCCACACACCCCCGTTTTTGTCACTGAAGCTGCTTTGCATGCTGCGGGCATCTTTGGCACTGCCGGTATAGCCGTAGAGAAAGTAGTTGTCACTGCTTTTGTTGGCAAGTGTAATGAGCGCATCGAGCTCTTTTTTTGGAATCTTTTTGTCATGCTTGACGATGAGCAGGTTGGTACCCCCAAAGAGCGATGTCTGGGAGAGATAGCTTTTTGCCTGCTGAAAGTCCCACTCGTCAAAGTAGAGTGAGAGTGCCTCTTCTTTTGCCTGAAGTTGTGTTTTGTAGTGTTCGATGTAGTGGTCGATCATATAGTCATTGTCACCGAAAAAAAGAACCGCTTTTGGCAGCCCTTTTGCCAGACGCTGGTCGAATTCTCGTTGGTACATGTCAAAAATCTCCGATTTTTGAAGTGATGAGTGATGAGTGATGAGTGATGAGTTGTGGTATGCATTGCATTGCAATGCTCTTATTGAGTATTATGTTCATAAGTCGGTGACCTCTTTGCTTAGTTTTTGCACCAATTCCGCCATAATTACCGCCTGCGGGATATTTACTTCCGTGATCATGAGGCGTATTTTATCAAATAACATCAGGTTGTCGCCTTTGAGGTGTACTTCTACACCTTTGATGTCGCCAAGGAGTCTGGCTTTGGTGTGTTCTCCTGCTTCGATCACTTCGGCTTCGAAGAAGGCGCCTTTTTGTTTTTGTGCCCAGCGGGAGAATTTACGGTCTCTGAAGTCCCATTCGCATTTGGTCGCTTCGCGTTCAAGTTCACTGACACGTACACAGAGCGGGTCGATGTTGCGCAGCAGGTATTCTGCCTCCTCTTTGTCATCGTTTAGCTGGGTTTTGATAAGGCGGTGCAAAATGAGGTCGCTGTAACGGCGGATGGGAGAGGTGAAGTGGCTGTAGTGGCTAAAACCCAGTCCAAAGTGTCCGACATTGTGCGAAGCGTAGCTTGCCTGACGCAGGGATTTGATGATCATCGCATCAACCTCGCTCTCAAGCCCCATCTTCTTCGCTTCAGCCTGAATGGCACGGATGAGGGAAGGGGAGTCTTCATACTCCTGTACATAAAGCCCGATGGCGGCAAGTTCAGTTAGCAGCGCTTCTATTTTGCTTAGTTGCGGCGGCTCATGGATACGGAAAATGCTGTCGCCATCCCCATTGAAGCGTTTGGCTGCTGCCTGGTTGGCAAGGAGCATACACTCTTCGATGAGGGAGTGTGAGGGGGTACCTGTCTCGATGTCGGTACTGACAAGTTCATGGTTGGCATCGATGGTGAGTTTGATCTCTTCACTTCTAAAGTCAAAGCCGTGCTTGAGACGTGCTTTGCAAAGCCTCTGAGTTACTTTTTCAAGCGGTAGAAGCCAGTGGAGGATGCGCGTGATGGTTGCATCTTCGCCTTTGTAGCCATGTGCGAGGATGCCGTCAACCGTTTCGTAGTTGAAGCGGTGTTTGGAGTGGATAATGGCTTCAAAAAACTCCTCTTCAAGCGGTAGGAGTGTGTTTTTATCGAGTGTAATCTTTGCTACAAACGCCAAACGGTCTACCTTGGGTTTGAGAGAGCAGATGTTTTCGCTCAGTTCACGCGGCAGCATCGGGAAGGATTTGTGCGGTAGGTAGGTGGTAAAACCGCGTCTTTTTGCCTCTTTGTCTATCTCGCTGAAGAAGGGTACATAGTGGCTCACATCGGCAATGGCGACATAGAGGATGTACTTTTCAAGATCAAAGTAGATGGCATCATCGAAGTCTTTGGCGGTGACGGGGTCGATAGTACAAAAGTCAAGATGTGTCAGGTCAATGCGCCCCGGGTGTTGGGCTTTGGTCACCTCCGACTCGATCTGCAACGCCTCTTCGACACACTCAGGGGGGAAGGCATCGTGACGGTTGAAGAGTGCCAGCGAGATCTTCTCATCAACCCGTGCATCATCCAGATGCCCAAAGACCTCCAATACCTCATCGGTGTCAATATCGACCTTGAAAACGGTACCGAGTTTAAATGCCTTGAGATCCATGCCGGGCATTTTGACATGTGTCGGCTCACCGGTACGGATGTCAAGCGTCATAAAGTTGCCGGCTGTATCACGGTGGGTGTAGGCGATGGTAAAGAGGTGTGCCCTGTCAATGACGGCCATCACTTTGCCTGCAGCCCGTCCGCGTCTGGCAATGATGCGCTTGGCAACGACCACATCGCCCTCTCTGGCATCGCCAAGGTGGTCAGGTTCGATCAGCAGATCTTTTTGCTCTTTGAACTCCGATTCGACAAATCCTCTGCCGTCTTTACCGATGTAGAGCCTGCCGGCACGGTACAGGGAACCAAGCTTCCAAAGACCGTTGTGCTCTTCCAACGCACCTGCTTTTTGCAGTGCTTCAAAGGCTGCTTGGTTCTCAGGTTCGATGTCTGAAGGCAGACAGCCGTTGGTAAGTTGTACGGCGAAAGCGGTCATGCTCTAAAGCCTTTGGCTTTAGAAGTGAAGAGTGAAGAGTGAAGAGTGAAGAGTATTGAATTGTGTTTGATTGTCATTGTGTTTTTTCTTTTATTAGGGTGTATACTTTCTGTAAGATGGTTAGGTACTCTTGTATATGAAGAAAAATCTCATCAGCAAGTGATTCATGGTATGTATGTGTAGCGAGATTTCTGTCATCGATCATCATCAGAAGCGTGGTTGTCTGTGTATTGTCAAGATACCCCGCAGATAGAAATTCTCTTATGCATCCTTTGGGGGAACGACACTCAATGCCTTCATATTCCAAAAGAAAGTTTTTGATGCTTTTCCATGCAATCTCCAATGTAAATTCAAAACGTTGAATCGTGGAGTCCCGAAAAAAAGAGAAGGTTTCATTGCCTTTGTTCGCCAAGGTGATTTCAACTGATTCAGAGAGCCTATGGAGTGCACTATGAAAGTCGTTTAGTTTCTTCTCTACTGCCATTGTATCCCTTCTTTATCAATCGTCTCTTTCAAATAGGGAGCTTTTGTCAGGTCAACTAAGTCTACTTTATAGGGGAGGTTGGACTCCTCTATTGCCAATCGTATCTGTGCAAAGTCCTCTGCTGTTAATCTGTCGCTGTCAATAGCTATATCTACATCCGAATAGATACTCTCTGTCTTTTTTGCACGGGAGCCAAAGAGATAGATCTCTGCATGGGGCAGTGTATTGATAAGATATGCTTTTAACTCTTTGATTGTTTTCATAAAACAGATTATAGCATAACTGCTTTGGCTTCATAGTTTTATGACAAATAAGATAATATCTAATCTCAACTTTCGCACATAAATTCTAAAGGAAAATCCATCTACGAAAGCCCATAAACAGGCAGATTTACGTACAATTTGTTACCACACACATTGTATAAAGGAGCCTGTTTTATGGAACTTGACAAG
>JALWTA010000013.1 GCA_027082955.1 Sulfurovum sp.
AAATACTCACAAACATCGCTCAGATTGAAAATATTGTCAAGGAGAATAAAGATATACTTCAAATTATCGCGCTACTCAGAGCCTACACGCAAAAAGAGCTTGGGTTTATGTGCGAAAGTTGAGTTATTTACATATTGTAATTCAGTATTTCTATCAAGATATCCACTTTTAATATTATTTGATCTCATCAGTCTAATTGTTTTATCAGTATCTGATATAGACAAGTCATTGGGTTTATAGCTAACACCACGTATAGCTTTTCCAACATCCCCCAACCTAACCTCTTCCCACTCCCCATCAAACCCCTCAAACCGCACCTCGCCACTCAAAAGCTTCTGCATTAAGCCTTTTTTGAGTTGCTCTTTGGCGGTGATGAGTGTTTCGAGTTTTTCGATGGCTCTGTCCCAAGTGGTGAGGATTTGAGCTATTTTTTGTTGTTCTTTTAGGGAGGGGAGGGGTATTCTAAGCTCAGCGAAATCTTTTTGACCTAAAGTTTTGTTGCGTCCTGCTCCCCCGGGAGAAGCAAGACCAAGAAGATGTTTACCTCTTTTAGATTTGAAAAAATATAAAATATAATCAATATCTACTTTATCGTTTTTAGATTTATACATAGGAAACCTATGAGAGGCAATCATCCCTCTCTCAAACTCTGTTGTCTTTGCTACTGCTTGCTCCCATGCAAATACAATGTTGAGAACAAAACACCCCTCTTCAACCCAAAAGACAGATTTATTGCCTAATGCTTCACCACTTATCTTATCTTTATGAAAAATCCCTTTTGCATGCGAGCGAATGCCAATTTCTTGATAAATATTATCTTTTTTTACATCAACTTTTTTCCGAATTCTCTGTAAAACTGTATCAATACGAGAAGTGTTCCACTCCTCAGGTATCACCCCGACTTTGGTCTGCTTATATCCTTCAGGCACAGTCACACCCATCACTTCTTCTCCAACTTTTCAACCATCTTATCAAAGTCTGACACATATCTGCTACTCTCTTCTTCTCTATATTTATCAAACTCTGTCTCAGCCAATTTTTTGGCAATCATAGCACTCACTTTTCCATTGTCTTGAAGGATCTCTCTGTCGTTTAGTGTCAAAAAAGCATTTAGCTTATCAATCCAATCTTTTTGGTACATCACTTTTTTATTTTTTGCCTGCATCTCTGCAAAGTTTAGATACATCTCCACAATGCGGTTGTAGCTATCTAACTCATCTTCTTTCAAATAGTTTTTAGCAATGGATACATCTGTTTTTCGTATCTTCCCTTTGGGACCATTTTTCCAGTTGGTCAGCCCCATATTTGGCTTGTGGCTGTCTGCTCGGCTGCGGACAATCTCCGCAGCCGTCTGCCCTGTAATCGCATAGTGCATTTTGTTTTGCACCGTCGCATAAAACTCCTGTGTCATTTGACTGTTTGGGTCATAGTCGGCACTGCACTGTGCATAAATATCGGTAATCTTCTGGTAAAACCTCCGCTCACTGCTTCGAATATCGCGAATCCGCTCAAGCTGTTCATCAAAATAGTCTTTACCAAAGGGATTGTCAGAGTTTTTGAGCCGTTCATCATCCATCGCAAACCCTTTGATGATATACTCTTTTAAAACAGAGGTCGCCCAGATACGGAACTGTGTCGCCTGCATGGAATTGACACGATAACCTACTGAAATGATGGCATCCAGATTGTAGTGTTTGGTTTTATATTTTTTGCCATCTGTAGCAGTTGTAAAGAGATCCTTTACAACTGCCTCTTCAGCAAGCTCACCATCAGCAAAAATATTTTTGAAATGCTGTCCGATATTTTGTTTTGTTGTGCTAAAAATATCTGCTATCTGCTTTTGCGTGAGCCATATCGTCTCATCTTGTATCAACACCTCAAGCCTTACATCATCATTGGGCGTTCTGTATAGAAGTATCTTATCCATCACAGATCACCCTCATACAGCATATTCATCACCAGTTTAATGATGATCTCTTTCTGCTCCGGTGCAGAGGTGGCGACTAGCAGTGCCAGAGATGCCAGCGCATTATCGTTTATCTTCGGTTCGCCGTTGGGTTGGTGGAGGATGCCGTTTTTGTGCAAAAAGAGCACAAAGAGATATGCCCCGATCCGTTTGTTTCCGTCATTAAACGGATGCCCTTTGATGATGTAGTAGAGGAGGTTTGCCGCTTTTTGCTCTACGCTCGGCAAGAGCTCTTCACCACCGAAACTTTGGTAGATGTTGAGTAGATTGCCCTTAAATTCATCCGCTTTCTCCCGCCCGAAAAGCTCCGTCGCTTCCCCTTTGGCGATCAATACTTTTTTAAGCTCAGCAATGGCTTCTTTGGCTTCATCATAGTCGAGGATAAATTTCTGCTCTTTGGTCTGCACCACCTCGTCCAGACTCTGCTCATCATACCCCTGAAGCAGCGCCCAGCTTCGGGCATAGTCACTGACGATCTCCACAAAACCTTTTGCCTCTGCAATGCTCAAGGTGTTATTGTCCAAACCCTGTTTGATGAGCTGTATAGTCTGAGTTAACTCTTCGAGCTTCTGGTGTTGCAGTCTCTCTTTGTTGAGGGCATAACCTTGAATCATATATGACTTTAATATTTTCGTAGCCCATTGTCTGAACTTGATCGCTTTTGCCGAGTTGGTTCTATAGCCTACCGCCAACACAATATCGAGACTATAAAACTTCACAGGTTTATCCGAATTTGCAATATGCATTTTTTGCATATTGCTTTTTTCGTCAACCTCATTATCTCTAAATATATTATTGATGTGACGAGAAATAACAGACTGATCCTTGTCGAAAAGCCTAACTAAATCAGCCTGTGTCAACCATACGGTCTCACCGTCAAAATTAACATTTAACTCAAATCTATCCTCTCTAAAAACAATAATCTCACTCATAGCCCTAGCTCCTCCAGATATGCCTGCATCTGCTGTTTCACTTCGGAGAGTTCCACTTCTATCTCGGCTATCTTCTGCTTCGTCGCTTCGATATCAACAGGCTCCTCCTCTTCGAAGGTATCGACATAACGGGGGATGTTAAGATTGTAGTCGTTCTCCTGTATCTCCTCAAGGGTAGCGATGTGCGAGTACTTCTCTATCTCTTTTCTTTGGTGATAGGTATCGAGTATTTTTTGGATATGCGCATCATTGAGCGTGTTTTGATTTTTCTCTTTATCAAACTCACGACTCGCATCGATGAAGAGCACATCGGTGTTCTCTCTGCCTTTTTTGAAGATGAGTATCGTTGCAGGAATCCCCGTACCGAAAAAGAGGTTTGCCGGCAACCCAATGACCGCATCGAGCAGATTGTCATCGATGATCCCTTTACGAATCTTCCCTTCACTCGCCCCCCGAAAGAGCACACCGTGCGGCAGTACCACCCCCATTCGCCCCTGCGCATTTAGACTTGCGATCATATGCTCCACAAAAGCATAATCGCCCTTGCTTTTGGGAGGCAAGCCGTACTTAAATCTACCATACTTGTCATCTGCCAGATCCTCTGCACCCCACTTATCGAGTGAAAAAGGCGGATTGGCCACGACAACATCAAACTTCATCAGATGATCATTTTCTATATGTAGCGGATTGCGCAAGGTATCACCCCATGCGATGTTGCCATCGTTGATCTCATGGAGAAACATATTCATCTTACACAGTGCATGGGTCTGTCCATTTTTCTCCTGTCCGTAGATAGCGAAGTTTTCATTGCCCACCTCTTTACTCGCCTTGATGAGCAGCGAACCGGATCCGCAGGTCGGATCATAGATACGATCCCCTTCATGCGCCTCTACCAATTTGGCAAGCAGTGTAGAGACAGCACTTGGGGTGAAAAATTCTCCCCCTTTCTTCCCCGCATCACTTGCAAAGTGGGAGATGAGATACTCATACGCATCTCCGATCACATCATTGCCCTCCAGCATAGAGGGACGCAGATCGAGCTTCTCATTGGCAAAATCCTCCAGCAGGTGCTTGAGGATAACGTTGCGCTCTTTGGTGCCGCCCAGCTTGGTCTCGGAGTTGAAGTCCACATTGCGGAAGATCCCCTCCAACTTCTCCCGGTTGTCCTCTTCGATGCGCTCCAATGCTTTGTTGATGATCTCTCCGACATTGGGTGCTTCTTTGTGTTTAAGCAGATAGTCGAATGTACAGCGTTCATCGAGCACAAACTTCTCACGCTTTAGGCTCTTGGCGATCCGTTCCTCATTGCCCTTGTACTTCTCATGCAGCTCTTCAAGCTTCTCTTTATAAAAGTCAGAGAGGTACTTCACAAACAGCATCGTCAGTACATAGTCTTTGTACTCATTACTGTCCATCGTCCCCCTGAAAGTATCGCAGGCTCTCCAGACAATGTTGTTGATGGTCTCTTGTGTCGTTTTTTGCATAATCAATCTTCCTTGTTTTGTTGTATGATTGTATCGAGAAATGCTTGTGAAAGCCGCTGTTTCTCCTCTGTCAACCTCTGTAGCAGTATCCGTTCTTTGTCAGCAAGTTCCAAAAAACGCACCAGCGCTTTTTGTTTCTCTACAGGAGGCAGTGTTACCGCTAACCGCTCCAAGTCCTTCGTCTTCAACATAGGAATAGCAGTCCCTTTGACATCCCGTTTCAAAACACGTTGTGTTGCACGTGCATTCAAGTAATAAGCCAGATATTTTGCATCTACTTTGTCACTCTTTACACGGATCACAGCCAAAAGAGAGTGTATCAGCAGCCCTTCATCCTCTTTTTCAATATAGACTGCTGAGCTGGGAGCGCGCAGCCGTACCACGACATCCCCCTCCTGTGTAAGGTATTTACTCTCTAACTCTTCAGAAGCAATAAACACCTCTTTCTCTTGTCCCAATCTATTCAGCCTCACTCCGGTACCAAAATACTTCAGAGATATTTGCTCATATGGTATATGCCGAGGAGAATCCAGTTTAGCCTTTTTACGTGCCGTAACCAAGCCTGTACGAACAGTGGCAATTTCACCCAGAAAAACAGTCAAACAGACTCCTTTTATTGTCTATTTAAGAATCGTACAATTATTTTTATTTATTTTGACTTAAAAAAATATTTGTATTACTCACAAGTATACATTTGCAAGCCTTGTCAAAGTATTGGTTATTTTATAGTTTGGCTTTTTCAGCGACAGAATAAAAATAAAATGAAGAAGAGTTAAGTAGAAGAAAACCCCGAAGCAAAAAGGTTCGGAGCAAAGAGAGTGCGGTAGAGGGTACCGACTATCTTTTTGAGAACTGTGGAGAACGTCTCGCTTTTTTCTTACCTGGTTTCTTACGCTCAACCACTCTTGAGTCACGGGTAAGAAGACCCATAGGCTTGAGGATTGCTCTAAATGATGGCTCATACGCTACGAGTGCTTTGGAGATACCGTGTTTTACAGCATCTGCCTGCGCAGAGTAACCACCGCCCAGCGTGGTAGCTTTGATGTTCAGAGACTCAAGCTGTTTCGTTGCTTCAAGCGGGAGTCTTACTTTCATTTTCAGTGTTTCGTGTCCGCCGAGCCACTGGTCAAGTGTTTTGCCGTTGATAAGCATTTCACCGTTACCCGGAGTGATCCAGACTTTAGCGATCGCCGCTTTTCTTTTTCCTGTTGCATAAATTGTTGCCATGATTACGCTTCCTTATTGATTTGTGCAGTGTGCGGATGTTCAGAACCGGCATACACTTTAAGTTTTTTCAGCATCTGCTTACCGAGTTTTGTTTTTGGTAGCATCCCTCTAACAGCAAGCTTGTAGAGCTTTTCAGTGTGGTTCTCAAGCATGTCGCTCAGTTTTTTGGACTTTGTTGAACCGAAGTATCCAGAGTGCGTGAAGTACTCTTTCTCATCCATTTTAACACCGGTAAATTTCGCTTTTTCAGCGTTGATGATCACTACGTAGTCACCACAGTCAACATTTGGTGTAAATGATGGCTTGTGCTTTCCTCTGAGGATAGAAGCAACTTCAGTCAGAATACGACCGAATGTTTTGCCTTCTGCATCGATCAGAACCCAGTCACGCTGTACTTCATGAGGTTTTACGACTTTTGTCATTTTCATGATGGTTTTCCTTGTTTTGAATAAAACACTGCCAAGACAATGCTTTTTGTGGACGGATTGTACCCAGTTATTCTTAAAATAATTTTAAATTCAGTTTATTTTAAGTTTGATAGTGAAATTCCCTCTTTTTCAAGGTAAACCAATACCCCTTTAGTAGGTTTGTACAGCAAATCACCAACCGCTTTGGCATACCATACAACCTGTTCCTGATGTTTAAAGCTATACTGGCGCGAACTCTTGTAGTCCACTACTACAGCATACTCCTCATACTCAAGCAGCAGATCGACCTGCTTGAGCTCTCCTTTGTAGCTGAGTGCCTGTTCTCTGCTGATTTTTGCTCCCTCAAGCAGTTGCATGAACGGCTCATGTGCAAGCAGCAGGGCAATACGCCTTCGTATCTCCTCAAGCCCTTCTCTACCGATACGCTGTCCATACCGGTTTTCCACGGCGATCATCGCTGCTTCAAGGCTCTGCGTATCGAAACTGCCCATCATCTCCAGCGCATAGTGCAGTGCAATACCGAAATTGATAGCATCAAGATCTCTCTGTTCATCCTCTTCACCCTTTACTTCCAGGCGTCCATAGAAGCTTATCTGTTCGGGCAGTGTTTCCACCACACACCCACTCTCCTCCTGCGCATCTTCCGTGAGAGCACGCAAGGTTCCCAGACTGATAGGAACGATCCCAAGCGGGTCAAACATGGAGCCTTCCGGCTTTTTGAGTACGAGCATCCCCTCTACCGCTCTTGTCAGTGCCACATAGAGTACATTAAGCCTGTCTTTTTCTGTTGATCTCTTGCGTGCTTCGAGAATCTGTGCGTAAACTTCGTCAAAATGCTCCCGCCCTTTGGTACGGTAGAGGATCTTCTCAATGTAGAGTGCATCGTTGTAGTGAAAAATAAGCGGTGCAGTATCGTTGTTGGGCTTGGTCAGCTTATCCATGACTATGACATAGGGAAACTCCAGCCCTTTGGAGCCGTGTATGGTCATAATGTTGGCACCGTGCACCGAGTGGGAAGCAATAGCGATACGGGAGGTTTCAAACTCTTCGAGGAAGGTGGGTATGTCACTGAAAGCGGAAGCAAACTCCAACAGCTTCAATATATTCGGATCATCATCGAAGTAGCCAAACACCCGTACCAGTCGATCAAGTACCTGCATCGGCGACATAAACGGGTGAAACCATGTCATATCTATCTCATCGATCCTCTTCCCTACTCTCTGTAACAGCGGCTCAGCATCAATACGTTCTCCATAAAAGAGGTACGATACCATGGCAGCCAAAGCAGCGATCTTTGGCAGATACTTCAAGGATGAAGAGGTCTTCAGCAGTGTATGGATCCCCTCTTTCTCGCACACCTCCTGCAGCGCTTGTCCGTCTTTGTTGGTACTGACAAGAAAAGCGATGTCATCGACACGCACACCAGCTTCCATCAGCCGTTTTGCCTGTGCGACCGCCTCCTCAAGCAGCGTATCACTCTCGATGACCTCCACATACCCTTCCGCTGCGTTTGGACCACTCTTTTGCGGCACGTAGCCTGGCATAACAGGTTCAAACCAGCGGTTGACCTGTTCAACGACCGCTTTGGCGCTTCGGTAGTTGGTATCCATCTGCTCAATCTCGATGTTGTAGCGCTCGGCAACCTTGTCAAACAACTCCTCCACCCCGCCCCGGAAACGATAGAGCGACTGCTTGGTATCCCCCA
>JALWTA010000014.1 GCA_027082955.1 Sulfurovum sp.
GGGTTAACTGTTTATATTTCATAGTACTTTCCTGATTTTGTGGTGAAAAAAGGATAACCTATGATCGGTTAACCCTCTCTTTCACGTTACTTTCTCAGAAATTGCACTTATTGGTTGAATTGGCGTTTTGAAATAAACGCCTTAATTTATTCATATTCCCGATAGAAAACAGCATGATGATGTGAGTTAGAATGTCTATATCTAAGAAGCATTTAGACGGCGGCTGTAAAAGACGTGTATATCATGAAAAAATAACATTTTGGCACTTTTTGGACATTTTTCGTGAAAAAAGTGAAAAAAAAGCATTGAAAGCCCTATTTTAGGCGATTTTGGCGTATATATTTATGTTTATTTAAGATTTGTTTATGCTATAATAATCGCATCTTAAACATAAAGGAAGAAGAATGACCAAAGCAGAATTCGTAGAACTGGTACAGAAAAACGGTGAGTTTGAAAGCAAAGCAGCAGCAGAGAGAGCAGTAAAAGCTTTTATTGACTCAGTAACTGAAGCATTGACAAAGAAAGAATCTGTTTCTTTGGTAGGGTTCGGTACTTTCTCTACTACTGAAGTTCCTGAAAAGTCAGGTACTGTACCTGGTACGAACAAAACATATACAAAAGCGGCACACACTGCACCAAAGTTCAAATTTGGTAAAACACTCAAAGATGCCGTGAGCGGAGCCAAATAACAGTACATTAAAGTACCGTTTTAAGGGGGTTGAATTGTACTGATGAAAAGTACAATTCTTTTCCCAAAAATTCCCCTATAGATTATTGTTGATTGGATTTAATTCCTTCCGCATATTCTGACGCAGATCTTTCTCATATATCACAGTCCGCAACTCCTCATTCTCGATCGACAGTTCATCCACTTTTTCAATAAGCCGTTTCTTTTGCTTATCAAGTTTTTTGATCTGCTCATCCCGTTTCCTGATCTCTTTTTTCGCTTCCAGCAGTTGATCCGCCAGATCGTTCTCTGATCTTGTGGACGTTACTTTTATCGCTTCGTATTTTCCAATACCAAGCTCTATCATCAGTTCTTGTATGTGAGTAAGGTTCTTATCTCTGAACGATGTCTCACTTAAACCTTTTCCTTTTGGATCAATTTCCTTTGTTTTCTGACTCATGTTTTTGATGCTTTTTATCTCGAAGGATTCATCCAGCAGTTTGGCCGCCTCCCTGATGAGATATTCCGTATGTTTTTTCCTTTCTGCAGCATTCTTGTTCAGGTTGGGATTACCTCTTGCCATCATTGCCTCCTTTTTTCGTATTGGTAACTTTGTTGTAAAGGGATGCGAACAGTGTAGAGAGGTGGAAGGAGTCTTTCGCTTTGGCCTTGTCACCTATTTCAAGTTGTTTTTCTGTGATCTTGATATATCTGTCGGCCTGTTCGAGATAATATTCCTCAAGATCCTTGTCGGGCACCAGACTTTCGCATCCCAAACATTCGAAATGGTTCCCGCAGCCTGAAACATCAGGGCAGTAACCGAGATTGGATATCTTGTGCGCCCTCGGGTTTTCCGACAGTTTCTTTTCAAAGATAACATCGATGCCGTTAATGATCTTTCCCTTGAATACATACCGATCCGACAATTTGTTTTCTGCCATCAAAACCTTTCTTTGTTCCTTTATCATAAAGGCTTCAGACGGTGCAGAGTATGAATCCAGGGAAGCATATGTACGGTGGTTCGCGAAGTGCTTTAACTGCGGGATCGTCCAGCCGTTCTCTGCTCTCATTGTAATAGCAGTTTTTTTAAAGTCCCTTGGTACGGCACGTTTTGAATCCGGAATAAGTAATTTATGTTGAACTTTTTTAAGATATTGTCCTAGCCGTTGTGTCGATACTACATGTGCTATATGATTAATTGGATGCAAATGTGTTAATAAGAATCCTTTTTGGGTTGAGCTGTCTTGAAGTTGATTACTATTTTTCTGTTGTGTGATTATTAGATCAAAAAGCATTTTTTGCATAGGTTCTTTAAGATTGAGAAACTCTATATTGTAGTCGATACCTTTGTCGCTTTTGGAGTTTTTTACTATGGCATGTTTGATCGTCGCTATTTCGTCAGACAATTGTTTGACGCAGTCAAGAGGGTAATTCACCGTGTCCTCCGGTCTCGTTCCGTAAAGTCTCATGATCCAGTATGCAACTCTAAAATGAAGAGGTGTTGTGTTCTGGCTGAAATGATCATCCAGCACCTCTAATGTTTGATCATCTATGACCTTATATTTACTGTCAGAGGATTTTCTGTTATATGGATTCTCTATGGCTTCAACCCCTTTGATATAAGAGATATAGGAATGTCGATTCATTAATTGGTGAAAACGTAGTGCCGCATCAAGCAGATGATGTTTATAGGCTTCTTTCAGGGGCTCTCCGTCTGATTTTCTTTGCTGCTCTATCCAAAAGCTATAATGACTGAAGGTTTTTTTGTCGACCTGAAGTAAATTCATGTTTTGGCTAGAAAGAAATACAAAATATTTATGTAAATTATTTACTATGCTGTTATTTGTACCACGATTCAGCACTATGATCGCAAAAAGTTTTGCCAGGTGGATTCCAGTTTTCCCCATAGGTTTAAATTCTTTAAAGGCAATTCTGTCCGGGTGTGCTTTGTCAGACCTCTTGTCAAGGACCCACGAATCGGAATCAAAAGATGAAGTGGTGTAATTGGGCAGAGACGCGATAAGGCTGGCTTCCGCTACTTTTTCCTTTTTTGTCTGTTCAAGAATTCTTTGAAAAGAGATCTTTCTGATTAGTTTTGACTGTGCTGAAGTTGACATCAGTGGTCCTTTTTGGGTGATAATCTGTCCACAAGGGATTGGAATGAGTCCAGACGTTGTTTTTCCACGAGATATTCATGCCAGGTCTCGTACTCGCTTCTGGGTATACCTTCTGACTCCAGGGTTCTGACCAGATCATCATATATCGCTTTTTGACTGTCCCTGATCTTGACCCAGTTACCCAGGTAGGGAGAGTCGGTATTGAGTCTGGCGCAACTTGCGCAGCTCTCCGGACCCTGCAGCTTCCCACATTCCCCTACGACAGGGTGTCGGACGCAGTCGCCGTACTCCATCTGCCGTTTGTGTATATAGAGCTTGACGAATATATGTTCCCTCTCTTCGCGGCTGTAGCTGCCGAGCAGCTTCTTGTCGAAGGAGACCCTGAAGTGTTTTTTGAACAGTTCTGTATTGAGCTCTGCCATTTTTTTCTTTCGCACGAACGCATATGCTTTTTCAGAAGTGTGGTTGGTCAGCCATCCGAAGAATGCCTTGATCTCCTCCGGGGCATGCCCCTTTTCTACCATGGTGGTTGCGATCATCGCTCTCATTTGATAAGGGGTGTAGTGCCAGGTATCACTGTCGAGTTCGGCTTTGATATTGTATTTGTCGATCAGTATATTGACATCCCTGATCAGTTCCTTGGAGGACGGGATATGGTATTTGACCACGTGCCGCCTGCGATACCTGCGGACAAAGATGGAATCATTCCCCGATTCCCTCCTGACCGCCCTGCTTATTTCCGCCTGTTCCCGAAAAGCCCGAATGACATCCTGTTCGTAAATGGGGACCTTTCGTACAGGCAGTTTCCCTTTCTTTCCGTAAGCGGCTTCCTGCTTTGATGCATATATGGTAAGAATATGGCAGTCTGTCCTTTGATCGAATTTCAGTGAATCTTCACGAATGGCGGCAAGTTCCGAAGGTCTGCATCCTGTTGCGCATTGGATCAGGAAAGCATTCTTTATTTCAGTGTCCAGTTCGTCTATACGCGCCCTTATCTGGAGGTAGACATCTTCAGGCATGGGGACTGTCGGATTGTCCGCCTCCTGGTCCTTGGCGGTTATGTCCGAAGAGACTGTTTTGTAGATCGATTTGATCTTTTCGGCATTTTTTTCTCTGTTCACTGTTTTGATGTCCGTTAAATATCTGTAAAAGGATGTTATCGGATTTTTCGCGCTGCGGAGGCCGATCCTTCTCTCCATCTTTGTCAGCCAGTTCACAAGATCCTCTTCCGTGATATCGCCGGCATCGATATTGAATCTTTTGCGTCTATCTTTTACGGAACTGAAAAAATCTATCAGGGAAGAAGCAAAGCCTTTATTGTTCGAGGCTCTGTACAATGCATATCTTCTAATGTCCCGGGAAACAGTGTCCTTCGATATGCTGCCAAGGTCCACTTGAAAACTTTTCCACTTTTTATTTGTAATATAGCCAAGGTGATATTTCCGTAACTTCATGGCATCCAGACGACGGTTATAGATATTGCGATTGGATATCTGCAGGTTTTGATATTTGACCGCGAGCCTGACAAGCATCC
The DNA here is from genome assembly GCA_027082955.1 of Sulfurovum sp. GTDB lineage: Bacteria > Campylobacterota > Campylobacteria > Campylobacterales > Sulfurovaceae > Sulfurovum. Next base: position 4,319 of record JALWTA010000014.1, read on the forward strand.
GGTATGTTTCCGGAGCATTGGATTTTAGTTTTACCAGGAAGTTGCTGTCCTGGCTTATATGCTTTTGCAAAGCTCCGCTCAGGGAGATATGGCGGTTGTTGAGCATTTGTTCCCTGAGAGTTTTTTTGACGGACAGCTTCATAAGGTCGCGGTGAAACGCGAAGGCATACATCATAACGATCGACGTGCTTATGTTGAATTGGTCCGCAACGGCGGACAGTGGTCCCTTCCTGTTTAACTGTTCGCCTGTCTTCAGGATCAGTTCCTGTGTCTTTTTGACACTTGCCTGAACGTGCAGGGAATGGGCGTCGACCGTTATGCCGATCCAGCCCGAACCATCGATATTGATGTGTGCATGATATTTTGACAACGGTGCGATCCTGACAGGCAGAGATCCGTCGCTCTTCCCGAAGACCATGATGTCGGATATCTGCTTCTGCATCTTGGGAGACACTCCCGTTGCTCCTTTGTCGAACTTATTGCGCAGATAATTGCCTTTGCCTTTATTCATTGTAAAGCCGTGATATTCAAAATATGTATATCTGTGTATCCAGTGCTTCGAGAAACAAAGATGTGCATGATGCATGAGATATCTTCGTACGATCAGCGGATGTGCTTCCGCTGCCATTTCGAGGAGTATCCAAGTGATCTTTTCTAGCTCTGTATCTCTTTCTTTCCCGAAGATCTCTTCGGCTGCGTCCAATAGGGTCTTTCTTTTTGACCGTATATGCTTCAGGAACAGGTTCCAGTCATTTAATTGGAACGATGATTCTTTCAATATGTTTATACTGACCCTGTGCAGCAGGAATCTTTTCTGGTCAACTTCGATATAGCTTGAATAATTATTATTCCTGATATATTTAATCACCAAGTTCCTCCTGAAGTTTCAAGAGCTTTTCACTTAGTTCGGAAGCATGTTTTCTTGCAAAGTTTCTGGATATCTCCTCATTGTTGTGATCGATGTACGGCGCAATGGATTCGGGTGATCTCCATCCCATGATCTGTCTGATGATCTCATCACTCAGCTTCAGTTCCCCGCTGACCATTCCCCTGACAAGCTTTGTTGCCTTGTCCGATCTTCCGGAGTGCGTTCTTACATTCTCTGTTATGCCGGCCTTTCTTGCCGCAGTTTTCAGCGCACTGCGATAGGAAGATGCCGTATATGCGTCAAAAGCGATCTTTCCGTCTGTTTGTCTGGTGTTGACGAACAGGAAGTCATTGTGCTTTTTTGCTTTTATTTCGGCAGGGCTCCGCTCAAGCCGTATGTAGTTTTCAATGATCTTGACGACCTCGTCACCCAGCACAACAGTCCTTTTCCTTCCCCTTCCTGTCCCTTTCGAACGGCTCGGCCTGACCGTATTGTCTATTGGGCTGTAATCCCGAAGCTTGACGGAGAGGACCTCGTCGATCCGCATTCCGTGCAGTGTACACAGGAAGATCGCACGGTTTCGATAGTTTGAAAAATTGGTATAAATGGCTTTCATCTCTTCATCGGTGTATTCCATAATGTATTCTTTTTTGGAAGTTTTGTATTTTGTGAGAAAGAGGTCTATCGTAGCGTCCGCAATTGTCTCTACGGCGTTCCACCGCAGGGTGAGGGCTGTCTTGTACTCGCTCAATGTATTGCTGTCCCATTTGCTGATCTGCAGAACACTGTGGTCTGAGAACTGCCACAAGAACTTGTAGAACTGTACGATCGTCGACTTGTGTTTTTGAATTGTCGCATACGTAACGTCCGGTCTGTCAATGATCTCACCGCTTTTTTGATCGAAATTTATCAGCTCCATCATGTATGCCTTTATATCCGAGTCGGTCGCTTCCCAATACTCGGTGTTCCTGTCAAGCAGGAAGTTGAAGAACCTGGTCAGCCTGTAACCGATGCTCTTTCCGTACCGTATGGAGTTCTTGGAGTGATTGGCGACGAACAGACTCGGATAGAGATCGGGGACATTCGGTCTGCAGACAAAATAGAAAGTGCTGATGCCTCCCCTTTTATGTGTTTTCCTTCCTTCCCGGAGACGATACTTGTCTTTCATGTGACGTCCTTTAACTTGTTTTTCAGAATGGATCATTTACAAAAAGTGTAAAATCCAGATAAAACAGTGAGTTATTACAAAATTCCAATATGTATAAACCATATTTGATTGAAATATAACACAAAAATTGACACAGATATTCAATAATCCACATATTGTGTATAATATTGTGTAACCTGTTGCACCTCTCATACTTCAATTATCCACAATTAGTGTACGAATTTTGCGAAGAAATTCATTTTTTGATACAATTGACCGAACGACAACGAAACGGAGTACATACAAGATGAATTTTGAAAAAGTTATGGAAAGGATGGCGGTAATTCTTGAGCAGCAGGGCAACAGCAAGGTATATGACAAAGATATCGCCAGCGCTCTGGGTATGACCTCTACGCAGTATTCCAATGCGAAATCCCGCAACAGCATTCCCTACGAAAGGATCGCAGCGTTCTGCGGCAGAAGAAAGATCAGTATCAACTGGATACTGTTCGATCAGAGCATCAGCATGCTAACGGACGAACACGAGGATATCTACCGGGTCAAACTGCTTAACAATATCAACGCTAGCGCCGGAGGCGGTGCTTTCAATGAGGACTATGAGGACTTCACCTATATTATGATCGACCCTTTGTACAGGGATCTGCTGGGTATCGGGAAGAACGATACGATCGAAGCGATCAGGGTCGTGGGCGATTCCATGGAGAACACGCTGAACGAGAACTCCATTGTTCTGGTAGACAGGAGACAGACAGAGCTTGTAGACGGGAACATCTTTGTGGTCAATACGCCTGGCGGCGTGTTTATCAAGCGCATCGCCAAAAATCCGTCGGGTGGCATTAATCTGATATCAGACAACAGGAACTACGAAACAACTACGGTTGCTCCGGAGGACCTTCGTGTGATCGGTAGGGTCATCGGGGCGCTGGAGAAGATGTAATAGAAAAAAGAGCTAACAAGGCAAATGTATTTTGACGGCAAAAAGTGCCGCTTCTCATGATTTGTCGCTCTGTTTTTTGCTACCGATGATTTGCGATGTTATTAATGAAATGAAAAGATATTGTCAGAAGATGTAAATGATTTTTTTCAAAAAAATACACAAGATGAAAGCAAAAAAAATTATATTAATTTGAAATGTCCAGAATACTGTGTATAATGCTCTGAAAAATAAAGATAACTATTTGCTTAGATTTGAAATACATATATTGCTTGAAATAATACAACTATTTTCTTTTACTACACTCTACAAATCCAAGTTCAGATTTGAATGATATAGATATTATGTTAAAATAAATCGAACATAAATTAGGAAAACCTATGAATTCAGTAGATAAAAAAGCGTTAAAGAGAGAATCTATTATACAAACAGCCCTACAGCTTTTTTCAACAAACGGGTTTCACAAGACAACCATTCCGGATATCGCGTCAAAGCTTGGTATGAGTGTAGGCAACCTTTATAATTATTTCTCCTCTAAGGATCTGCTTGCTCAGGAGATTATTCGGTATACCTCTGAAGTGTTGGGTGAGAAGATAAGAGAGGTTAATATGCTTGATGTCAGTGCTGAGGAAAAGATACATAAGATTGTAGAGATCTACTTTTCGATGGCAAAAGAGAAGCCTGAGATGATCGAGTATTTTCTGCGTGTCTATCTCTCCAACAGGGAAGTCTTCAGTGATGGCTGTGAGGGGATGGTCTGTGTATCCGGGTTTATCACAGAGATCATGATCTTTTTTGATGATGCGGTGAGCAGCGGTGAGTTACGAAATCAGGATTTCTTTTCAGCGTTTGGACTCTTCATGGGCTATCTGGGCGGTATGGTCTTTCTCAAGGGTGAAGGTGTGCTTCCCAAAGACATTGCCTACTATATAGATGATATCTCCCGAAATATCTACTATGCATTGAAGGCATGAGATGGGGCAAGTGCAGCACAGCAAACCGAAACTGCTTTGGCTGCAGTCCATTACCTGTAACGGCAATACACACTCTTTTCTAAACCATCCTGATATCTTTTCTGTCTTTTCAGGTTTTGAAGTGGTACATCATCCGGTACTTGAGTCTGAATATACTTTTCATGATCTTGCTGCCTTGAAAATCCCTTGTGATATATTGATCCTTGAGGGTTCATTTATAGAAAAAGGATTGACTAAAAACGGGGTAGAGGTCTCAAAGATGATCACCCATTACGGTAATGAAGCGTCACACATCATCACCGCAGGTACTTGCGCAACGTTTGGGGGGATTTTTAAACAGAAAGACCCTGAACAGATCTCCGGTTTTTGTTTTGATATTGAGCAGCAGACTGAGCGCTATGAGAAGTTTGCCTCCAAGCTTATATCTCTGCCGGGTTGTCCCATACATCCAAGGTGGCTTGCATATGTACTGATGATGCTGAGCCAAGGTAAAAAAATAGCGATAGACAGACTGCATCGACCGGTTGAGCTCTATGGCTATACTGTCCATACCGGTTGTACGCGCAATGAATATTTCGAATGGAAGGTTGATACCAAAGGATATGGACTCAAAGAGGGGTGCCTCTTTTATGAACAGGGATGCCAAGGACCCTATACACGTGGCAGCTGCAATAAAATTCTTTGGAATGACACCAGTTCCAAAACACGTATTGGTACCCCCTGCTTTGGCTGTACCGAACCACAGTATCCAAAGGACAGGCTTTTTGTGACACGAACCAATATGGGGATTCCTGCAACAATGCCACTGGGAATCCCAAGACGTGCCTATCTGACACTGACCGGGGTGGTCAAGAGTTTCAAGATCAAGCGTTTTAGCCAAAGACTTTTGGAGTATGACCAATGAAAAAAATAAAGATCAAAGAGCTCATCGAGAAGATCGAAGGTGAAGCGGAACTTGATTTTACAATAGAGGATGGTCGTATTGAAGATGTGAAGATCAATTTCGGATTTTATCGTGGGATTGAGGAGATACTCCAAGGCAGAGATGCATGGGATGCGCTGGTAATCACACCCCGTGTATGCGGTATTTGCAACCATGCCCATCTCATTGCGGCAGTACGAGCTATAGAAGACGGCTACCAAAATGCAGGTATCAATCTTTTACTCAGTGAAAAAGCAAAAAAGATCAGATCTTTTACGCTTGCATGTGAACTGATACAGAACCATATGAAATGGTTTTATATGACCATCGTTCCCCAGCTTGAAGCCTATCTGCAAATAGACAATAGACAAAACCATGCGCTTAAAGCAACCTATCTTTCCTCTACAGTCACAAAAGCGTTGGCAATCTTTGCAGGACAGTGGCCGCACTCATCCTATGCCATCCCTGGTGGTGTAAGCTGTGATCCGACACACCTTGACCTGATGCAGGCTGAAGCACTGATAGATGAGTGTATCCGTTTTGTCGAACAGGTACTCATTGGTATGGATATGGCACAGTATCTTGACATATCATCAGTAAGCCAACTACACGAGGTAGGGGGAGATCTTGGTCGTCTCATGCACCTCATTGGAAGTTCCGGCATGGCTACATTGGGACAAAGCTATGACCGTTTTATTGTTTTTGGCGAATCCTTGCTCTCTTCATCAGGCAAATCTATTGCTACAGCTGTTTCAAAAGTCGATCCGCGTTATGTGCAGGAGTCTGCGCAGGATGAGAGCATGGCAAAAGCAGTTACCTATAAAAAGAGACTGTATGAGACCGGACCACTTGCAAGAGGCATGGTTGCTAAAAGACCCATCATCAAGAGTTTACATAAACGCTATAAAGATGCACTGCTTACACGTATATTTGCCAGAATGCATGAAGTATCTCTTTTGCTGACCGAAAGTAAGCGCCTGCTTAGAGAACTTGATTTAAATGAACCTTCTTGCACACTGGACATTGACACACGTTGTGCTGACTTTGAGGGTACAGGTATTGTCGAAGCGGCTCGCGGCTCTCTCATTCACCAAACTGAGGTTTCAGGTGGACTTATTCATCGCTATGAAATCATTACACCTACACAGTGGAATCTCTCACATGGCAGTGGAGATGAACATGGTATTGCAGTAGAAGCTATGATAGGTTCAAAGAGTATTCAAGAAGCTACCTTTATTTTCAGAACATTTGATGTGTGTTCTGTCTGTACAACACAATAAAACTAAAAGAATTATTTTATTACATTATTATATATAATGGGAAAGAATTAATAAAAATATACTTTTTTCACTAAAATGAATGGGCATTCATCTTTATTTAAGCTCCGACTTCATAGAATAATGAATAGTCATTCAGTTTGTGTTTTATACAAAAAACCAACGGATGAATCATCTATTATAAAGGAGTGAACATGGGTATGGATAAGCAAGAGTCAGTCAAGAAACTCTTTACCGCACAAAGTGCCAAAGTGGATACCAACAGGGGTGACGCTTACTATGAAGCATTGTATGTAAAGTGTCAGGAGAGGCTTGATGCACTCAAAAAGTTAAGACCTCTTAACAATAGACGAGATTTTCTCTCTACTATAGAAGATGAAGGGCTCGAGAGGCGAGATTTCCTAAAATGGGCAAGTGCTACCACCGCAATGTTGATGTTACCGGCATCGTTCACTCCTTTGGTTGCTGAAGCGGCAACACTAATGAACCGGGTACCGGTCATCTGGATAGAACTAAGTGATTGTGCGGGTAACTCTGAAGCTCTGTTGCGTTCAGACGGACCAAAGATCGATGAGATTATTCTTGATATCATCTCTTTGGAGTTCCATGAGACACTGCAGGCTGCTTCCGGTCATCAGGCTGAAAAACAGATGGAAGAAGCCATGGAGCACTTTAAGGGCAAATATCTTCTCTTTGTTGAAGGTGCCATACCTCTGGGAATGAATGGACAGTTTGGTACAATCGGTGCAAAAGCCGAAACATTTGTCGATCATCTTCACAGAGCAGCAGAAGGTGCAGCTGCAGTCGTAGCTGTTGGAAGCTGTGCGACCTACGGCGGTATCCCCGCTGCTGCACCAAACCCTACCGATGCAGTAGGTGTGATGGATGTGGTCAAAGGCAAACCGATTATCAATATTCCGGCGTGTCCTGCCAACCCATCCAATATGGTAGGTGTTATTCTGCATTTTGTACTGACTGGGCAGATACCTGAACTTGATTCTCTGCTTAGACCTAAATTTGCCTTTGGGTACCGTATCCACGACAACTGTGAAAGACGTGCGCATTTTGACGCAGGTGAGTATGTCGAAGAGTGGGGTGATGAGGGTGCCAAAAATAACTTCTGTCTCTACAAGATGGGATGTAAAGGTCCTATGACCTTTAACAACTGTTCGATCATCCGCTACAACGAGGGGGTCAACTGGCCTATCGGTGTAGGGCGTGGCTGTATCGGGTGTAGTGAGCCGGATTTCTGGGATAAATATGCTTATGAAAGACCTATGGCAAATGCCAATATCAAGGCACCTACAGGCGGTGTGGAAAAAACTGTCGATCAATTTGGTTTGGGGCTTTTGACAGCAGCAGGTATCGGTATCGGTATACATGCAGCAGCAAGTGCCATCGCAGGAAAAAAAGAGAATCAGAAGGAGGAAGCGTAAATGGGCAAGAAACATATTATTGTAGATCCAATCACACGGATCGAAGGACACCTGAGAATAGAGGCTGTGATAGATGAGAACAACAAGATTGTAGATGCCTGGAGCTCCTCTACCATGTTCAGAGGGATCGAGACGATCCTCAAAGGACGCGATCCGCGTGACTGTGGTCTGATGGCAATGCGTATCTGCGGTGTCTGTACAGGGACACACTACCAAAGAAGCATCGAAGCGGTTGAAGATGCATTTAAAATTACCATCCCAAAAAATGCACGTATCGTAAGGAACCTGATCCAGGGGTCACTCTATTTGCATGATCATCTGGTGCATTTTTATCATCTGCATGCACTTGACTTTGTCGATGTAGTTGCCGCAACCAAAGCTGATCCTGAAAAAACGGCAGAAGAAGCTGCCAAATGGGCACATGTAGCCGGTGTAGAGCCCTATATCGGAGGTGCTGGTGATTTTAAGATGATCCAAGACCGTATCATCAAGTTTGTCAAAGAGGGACGTCTGGGTATCTTTGGCAACGGCTACTGGGGCAACCCTCACTACAAGCTCACACCTGAACAGAATCTTATCGGTGTAGCGCATTACCTCAAAGCGCTTGATATTCAGCGTGAACTCTCCAAGATGCATGCAATCTTTGGAGGGAAGAGCCCACATCCGCAAAGTATAGTAGTTGGTGGGGTAACGTGTGTGCAGGACATCAAAAACCCAGCAAGGATTGCACTCTTTAAAGAGTTGTTGACATTGGGAAGGGATTTTGTAAAACGTGCCTATCTTCCTGATATCTATATGGCTGGTACAATGTATGCCGATGAGGCGACTGATGGCAATGCTACTTTCCATGCATCCAGCCATAAAGGTGCTATGGGTAAAGCAGTTGGTGGCACAGGCGGCGGTATTCTTAGTTTTATGAGTTATGGTGACTTTAGACTTGATGATACAGGATTCTATAAATCAGATCTTCTTTTCCCGAGCGGTTTGGTACTGGATGGAGATATTTCAACGGTTCATGAGGTTGATCCAAATAAAATTTCTGAAGACGTCACCCACTCATGGTACAAAGGTACGGGTGCTCCTGAACATCCGTATGATGGTACAACGATCCCTGAATATACAGGACTTGAGAAGAAAGAGGATGGCTATGCTTATCTGAAAACGGATGAGAAATACTCTTGGATCAAGTCACCACTTTATAATGGTAAAAAGGTTGAGGTTGGGCCACTTGCTCGTATGGTAGTTGGTTATGTCAAAGGAGACAAGCGTATTAAAAAATATGTCGATAACTTCCTGACACGCGCTAACCTGCCCATAACAGTGCTCTTCTCAACAGTAGGAAGAACTGCGGCACGAGCTATTGAAACCGAATTGATGTCTGATGTAATGATGGAGTGGGTCGATGAGTTGGCAGCCAATGCCGCTTCTGGAGACCTGAGTACTTGGACAGAGTTTGACTTTGATAAGGTTTCTGTTGATACCAAAGGTATGGGACTTGCCGAAGCACCAAGAGGATCTCTCGGGCACTGGGTCAAAATCAAAAACGGAAAGGTTGAAAACTATCAGGCTGTTGTACCGTCTACATGGAATGCCGGACCAAGAGGTCCAAACGGTGAAGTCGGTGCGTATGAAGGAGCGGTCATAGGTACAGTTGTAGCAGATCCGGAACAACCGCTTGAGATCATCCGCACAGTACACAGTTTCGATCCATGTATCGCATGTGCGGTGCATGTGGTAGATACCAAAGGTAAGGAGTTAGCTACATACAAAGTTGATCCTACCTGTGCATTCTAAGGAGGATGATATGGCAAAAGAAGGATATACCAAAGTCAAGCGTATGACACCTGCAATGCGCATTATCCATTGGGTCAATGTTGCCTCGATGGTTGTTGCCATTATTACAGGGCTTTATATCGCTGAACCCTATTATCAGACCTTGATTGCCGAACCGGCAGTTGACAAGTATGTGATGGCATGGAACAGATGGGGACACTTTATAGTAGCAATCATTTTTGATGTTACATCGATCATTGTTGCCTATCTTTACTTCTTCTCAAGGTTTGAGAAGCCTTATAAAAAGATCTTGCCTACAGGCAAAAACATCAAGGAGTTTGGTGAGGTATTTATGAATCTTATTACGCTTAATAGGCGTAAAAACTTCGATTCAAGCCATAGTGACAGTTTTAACACAGTCTATTTTACAATTTTTCATCTCTTGTTGGCATGGATGCTCTTTACTGGGCTTCAGCTCTATGTACATGGGTTAGAGTCGGGAATGAGCAGTATTGGAAGTTGGTGGCCGGCGATGCTGCATCTTGTAACTGATTGGACGATTCCAGTGAGCCATGCTATTGTTGGTGGCGGTCCGACAGCAACGATCATGGATGTTCGTATCGTGCATCATATGACAATGTGGCTCATTATTACATGGGTAGTTTTCCATATCTACTATCAGGTCTGGAGAACGATTTTCTGGCAAGAGGGAGATATTGCCATTGTTGTCGGTGGTACCAAGTTTGTCAAAACAGATGAGAAGCAATAGCAGTGAACGATAAAAAGATTGCCCTGATAGGCATCGGTAACATTATGTTCCATGATGAGGGACTGGGTGCCTATCTGGTCAAATATATCGAAGAGAATTTTGAGATCCCTCCCCAACTTAGTGTGGTTGAAGGCGGAACACTTGGGTTTAAACTGATGACATACTATCAAGAGTATGACAAGATCATTGTAGTAGGCACCGGTTCGCATGACGGTAAGGTAGGAGAGATCCATAGTGAGAGTGCCGAAGAGGTTATGGCAAAAAGTCCCATCCGAAAAACCGCCAATGAGGTGGAGATTACTATGATGATAGAGATATGCTCGTTTCATGAAGATATGGGCGAGGTGCAATTGATTACAATGGTACCGGAAGATATCATTGAAGTCAAAAACGGTCTGACCGATCGTACTTTAGAGTATATGCCAAACCTGGTAGATGTTGTTTTAAACGAACTAAAACGCTGTGGATTAACTCTGCGTCCCAAAGCAAAACAAGTAAGTTTTGAAGAGATTATTGGAGTATATGCCAACCCCAAAGCACCTGTTATGGCATAATAAATATACTCTCTACTCTCCAACCAATACCCTGTCACGTGTGGCATGCTTCCTCCCCCTTGAAAATAATCATCCATTGAGAGGGTTTATTGGTTGAAGAGTGAAGAGTAACTATTTTAAGTACTTAGGAAGATTATGTATTTTATCGTTGAACTTGAATTTAACACATCCAAAAGCTATATTGCCCAACTGATCAGAGCCGAATCTATGAAAGAGGAGATTGGCATCTCCGTAATACAAAGCAGCGGAAAAATCATACTGGTATGCCCCCGTGATGATGAGAGAGTCGAAGGGTTTCTCCTTGGATTGGAGAGTCTTTTACCTGCTTCTATATTCTTAGGCAAAAGCAGACACTATTTTAGTGGTAGTAAACCTACGTTGCTTCCCACCGGCGATGTAGGTTTACCTCACAACATCGCACCGTGTCCCAACTGTCAAAAAGAGATGTTCGATGTCAGCTCACGGCGTTACTACTACCCATTTACTTCATGTAATGCATGCGGTTCACAGCATCCGTTCTTGTCACAATATCCATACAGACGTGAAAATTCACTTATGAAGTTTTTTGCACCATGTGACACATGCCAGAAGGAGATGAAGGAGAATGCTTTTAGACTTGACTATCCACTCATCTCCTGTATCGACTGCGGCATACCGCTGCGTATGATGGACAAAGATAGTGAGCATACCGCCAATGACAAAGGAGCCTATAGGCAGCTTTTTGAAGTAAGTGCCAGAGCGATCGCTGCAGGGGAGAGTGTGCTGATCAAAACGATGCATGGATACCGAAAGTTCTTTCTGCCCAAAGAGAGAGAGGTACCCTCAAATGCGATCTTGATGATCGCAGATGCCAACAGACTCAATACCCATCTGATGATGATCCCTCAGGAGTTCAATGCCCTTTTGAGTATCGAACGACCGCTTTTGCGTGTCGCTACAAAGAGTGAGAGTCTCAAAGCACTCTTTGGCAGCAGTGTCAATGTGAAGTATGCCGATGAGGGGATGAGTATGCTGCTTGCCAAGGAGTTGATGACATGTGGACTTGATTATGTGGCATACATAGCGTGTGATGCCAATGAAGAGGCTGACTTTATGGTAGATTTCGATCTTCCTATCACCCCGCAGCGAGATACAAAACTCTTTATCAATCAAGATACCAGATACTTTGTAACCGGTGAACGTATAGTCTATCCATGTCATGTCAAGAACTCAAAGGATGTTGTCACGGTGGCACACCATTTGGCTGCGGTCAAGGCGGGTGAACGTACGATCATCGATACATTGGAGCATTTCGATACCGTCCAGACAAGCCAGGTACGTGTCTTAGAAGATGAGCCTTTTCAGAGCGGTCACAGCAATGAGTTGCGTTTCCCGCAGTGGCGTGCCTCAATGCTCTCCGTACTTGCCGAACACGGCAAACTGGGAGAGAAAGCGATCGGGGTGCATTTTGACGGGCAGCTCTACTTTCTCTACTACAACGGCAAAGAGGTGATCAATGCGGTGCCTCCTATCCCTTTTGAGTCTGACAACCTCTGGGAGAAGATAGGCAGACTCAGAGAAGGCTCAGACAGACTGGTAGAGAACTACAAGAAGCGCTATCCCGAAACTTGGGAGAGACTCGATCGTCTTGCAGGGGATATAGATATCTTCAAAGTCACTGCCATCACGCTTGGACTTGAGGATGAGAGTCTGGAGGGCATATCCGCTGCCGCACTCAGCTTTCTTGGCAAAGGGGGACTGCAGATCGATACACGGGTCAAAGACAACCGTTTTGACAACTATGCATTTCTTTCAAGCATCATGAGCTATCAGCTGGGTGATGTGGAGAGCAGCTATCTTTGCTACAGCATTTATGAATCATTTGGGGATTATATCGGCGAGATTGTACCTCAGATATCAGAAAAGGTAGGTACACGTACGCTGACCCTTAGTGGAGAGACCTTCGCCAATCAGGCGCTCTATGCTAGAATACAACGAACAGTAGGACAGTATAAGCCTCTGATGAACCAAAACTTCCCTATCGGCAAGGAGAATGCAGCACATGGAGCCCTCTACTTATAAAATCACTATAGAGGGTACTGTGCAGGGGGTTGGGTTTCGTCCCTTTGTCTATACGCTTGCCAAGCGTTTTGGTCTTACAGGCAGTGTCTGTAACGGTACGCAGGGTGTCGAGATAGAGCTCAATGCCACACCGGAGATGTTGGAGCGGTTTTTACAAGCACTGCAAGAGGAGCTGCCCCCACTTGCTTCTATCGATGCCATCCATACTGTCGAGTGTGAAGCCTTGCATTTTGATGACTTCCAGATTGTCACCACAAACCAAGAGGGAGAGAGAACGGTACGCATCCCGCCTGATGTCAGCATCTGTGCCGAGTGTGAAAAAGAGCTTTTTGATCCTGCCAATCGACGTTACGGATACCCTTTTATCACCTGTACCCACTGCGGGGTGCGATACTCCATTATCTATGATCTTCCCTATGACCGTAAAAATACTTCAATGAAGTTTTTCAAGATGTGCAAAACGTGTGAAGCCGAATATACCGATCCGCTTGACAGACGCTACCATGCACAGCCTATTGGATGTTGGGAATGTGGACCTACTTTAAAATTAGGAATGAGGAATGAGGAATTAGGAATTGAAGACAATGAGGCTATTGATAAAACGGTTGAATTTCTTTTAGAAGGCAAGATTGTTGCAGTGAAGGGAGTGGGGGGCTATCACCTGATGTGTGATGCGACCAATGATGCGGCCGTATTGAAACTCAGAGAGAGAAAGCAGCGTCCTGCCAAACCCTTTGCGGTGATGGCAAGAGATATGGAAATGGCAAGGGGCTTGGCAGAGATCTGCGAAGAGGAGGAAACGCTTCTTTTGTCCAAAGAGCGTCCGATTGTGTTGTTGAAGTCCAAGGTAGAGGGGGGTCAGGTGATTCATGATTCATCCCAAAGGGACAAATCACAAACCACCAGACCCCTTATTGCTACCAATGTGGCGCCAAATCTCTCGCGTATCGGACTCTTTTTGCCCTATACGCCCCTGCACCTGCTGTTGCTTGAGAGGCTCAAACGACCTCTTGTCGCTACTTCTGCCAATCTCTCCGATGAACCGATCTGCACCGATATGGCATCTTTGGAATCACTGCAGGGGGTCTATGACTATGTGTTGGAGCATGACCGCCAGATTGTCAACGGCTGTGATGATTCGGTGGTGATGGTGGTAGCGGGACAAGAGGTGATACTCCGCCGTGCCAGGGGGTATGCTCCGGCAAGTATCAAGCTGCCGTTTTCACTGCGAAAACGTACCCTTGCAATGGGTGCGAACCAGAAAAACACAGTCGCCATTGGTTTTGATAACCAGGTGATCCTCTCTCCGCATATCGGCGATCTTGGAAGCATCGGATCAGTGGAGTACTATGAAAAAAACATTGAAACCCTCAAACGCATCTATGAATTTGCTCCTGAGATAGTTGCCTACGACAAGCATCCAAACTATGAATCCATCAAAGTAGCTAAATCTCTCATCACTCAGCACTCAACGCTCAACGCTCTGACTGTCCAGCACCACCATGCCCATATTTTGGGAGTGATGGCAGAAAAACAGATAGACGGTAAAGTCTTTGGAGTAGCCTTTGACGGTACCGGGTATGGGGATGACGGAAAGCTTTGGGGCGGAGAGTTTATGGTGTGTGGTTATGATGGGTATGAGAGGGTAGCGCACATAGACTATTTTAAGCTCATAGGCGGAGAAAAAGCGATTAAGGAGCCCAGACGTGTGGCACTGGGTCTGCTCTTTGAGTGTTTTGGTGAGGCAGCATTAAAGTTGGATGTGCCAACGATACAAGCCTTTAGCAAAACCCAACTGCACACCCTCTACATCGCATGGCAAAAGGGACTTAATACACCTTTGAGCTCCTCTGTTGGGCGACTCTTTGATGCTGTAGCTTCACTACTGGGTCTCTGTCATGTAATGAGCTTCGAGGGAGAGAGCGGTATGCTGCTTGAAGAGCTGTATGATGCCTCCGTAACAGGGCATTATCCTTTTGAGTACAAAGGAGGAGAGATAGATATACTCCCGACAATAGCAGCGATCTTGGATGAAGAGGATGTGACGGTGGCAGTGTCGAAATTTTTCAACACCTTGGTTGAGATGATTGCAACTGTCTATGCCCCTTATGATTTGCCTTTGGTGCTAAGCGGCGGGGTGTTTCAAAACAGGATACTTTTAGAACTGGTTTTTAGAAGGTTCCCCGATGCGATCATTTCCAATACTATTCCACCCAATGACGGAGGGATTGCACTGGGGCAAATAGTCGCTTCACGTTTCATCGAGTAAAAAATTCAAATCCAGCTTTTCATGCTTCGCATGTGTACCGTCGCAATAGGGCAGGTTGCCGCTCTTTTTACAACGGCAGAGCAGTGCCTCACCTGTACGTGTCGCGACAAATGCTTTTGGTGTAAAGTCGCTTCCCTTATGACTTCCATCACAAATCACTCCGTCTGCACTCTTCCCGCAGGTACAGAAGTGATAGCTCTTTCCTTTTTCCAAATAGACTTTTACCGGGTGTTTCATCGGTTCTCCTTTTAGGTATTATACCCATTATTAAAGCGCCACTCCGCCTCTTTGAGATAAAAAACAAACGCCTCATCACTCACCCCTTTATACTTGAGGATAAACTGCTCGAAGTATTCCCAAAAGTGCCTGATGGTGGTACGCTCTTTGGCAATTTTAGAGATGGTGTGGTAGGTGAGGTACTTCTCAAGCAGCTTTTGTTCATCTCTGTTATTGGGATTGAGTCCGAGTCTGCTGATGGAGGGCATCATCAGGGTATAGACCTGACTGGCATAGGCGAGAGTGAGAAAGTGCTTTACTTTGGCAATATCTTTTTGGGGATCAAGGCTTTTTGGAAGATAGAGGTACTCATCATAGTCTGTGACTAGATGGCTTTGCTTGGCATAGGCAGCATCACTCTCCAGTGCGATGGTGCGCCTAAAGTCGGCATAGTATTTTTGTACTGTCACCATATGCATACCAGTATCTTTGGCACTTTGTGTTGCAGTGTATCCCTCAGCAAACAGTTTCCACAGTAGAGCTCTTCTCTCTTGCTTTGCCGGAGAGAATTTGCGTTTGCATCGGCTGCATTTGCGCTGCTTGTTACCGAGCAGATAGGTGTATGGGTGGCTACAGTAGATACATTGCATATCAGTACTATAACATTTAGTCCCTAAAATAGAGTAGAAACTTATTTTTTAATGCATACTTAATCTAAAAAGACTACTATAGTGAATAGTTATTCATTTTTTAAAAAGGAATATTCATGGAACTCTCTTTGCTGCTTATTTTCTGGTATGGTGTGCTGCATGCGTTTGGTCCTGATCATCTTACTGCAATTGCAGACTTTTCTATCGGAAAGAACAAATCAAAAACACTGCTTATTACTGTGCTTTTTGCTATTGGACACGGTTTGAGTCTCTTTGTTTTTGCCAAAGTGCTTGAAGCCTTTCCGCTTTCTCATCATATTTTGGAATGGGGTGATCTTATCTCTGCAACGGTCATTATCGGTATGGGGGTGTACTTGCTTTATATGGTTGCAACAGATCGTATCCACCTTAATAAACACATGCATGAGGGCAAAGAGCATGTCCATATCTGGTTTGGGAAATCACACAAACATGAGGATGCAGTTGTAGAGAGCTCGTCGTTTACCATGGGACTTCTCATGGGTGCAGGTGGTGTAAGAGGAATGCTCATTACCCTTGGTGCTGTAGGAAGCGGACATGTTGATCTTAGTATGGTTTCCGCATTTACTGCAGGTGTGATGCTTATTTTTGTCAGTTTTGGTTTTGTCATTCTCTATATCAATGAACATCTACTTGATTCGCTGCAGAATGTCAGACGCGTATTTGCTACAGCAGGCGTTATTTCACTCATTGTAGGCACCGATATTTTATTAGGATAGAAGGAGATTAAGAGATGTGTACAGATTGCGGATGCAGTATCAGAGGAACGGAACATGAACATAGCCATGAGCATCATCACCATGAAGATGACCACAGTCATGAACACCAAAAGGCGCATGAGCACCTCCACCACAACCCGCAGCTCAATGATGCCAAAACGGTCTCAGTGATCCAAAAGATACTGGACAAGAATGACCATGAGGCAGATCACAACAGAGCCCATCTTGAAAAAGCGGGGGTGCTGGGGATCAACCTCATGAGCAGTCCGGGAAGCGGGAAAACCACACTACTCGAGTATCTTGCGGATGTAGCACCGTTCAGGTTTGGAGTGGTTGAAGGAGACTTGGAGACCAACCGTGATGCGGACAGACTTAAAGCCAAAGGAATCCCTGCTATGCAGATACAGACAGGGAGTGCCTGTCACCTCGATGCTTTTATGGTGCACAAAGGGCTGCACGATATGCCGCTTGAGGAGTTGGATGTCTGTTTTGTAGAAAATGTCGGTAACTTGGTGTGTCCCGCAAGCTACGATGTGGGGACGCACTTGAATATCGTACTGGTATCGGTACCTGAAGGGGAGGACAAGATCGCCAAATATCCCGTGATGTTCAGACAGGCGGACCTGGTGCTCATCACCAAAACCGATCTGCTCCCATACTTCAAATACGATATTGAAGCAGAAAAGAAAGAGGCAAGACGCATCAAGCCCAATGTGGACATCCTCGAAGTCAATGTCAATGATATAGACTCTATCAAAGCGGTAGCGGAGTGGATAGAATTTAAAAGAAAGATGAGGGCTTAATATGTGTTTGTCGATCCCGAGTAAAGTAGTTGAAGTCAGCGAAGACAAGACCATGTGCAAAGTCGATACGATGGGTGTCCAGCGTGAAGCCAACCTCATGATGATGGCAGATGATGAAGTAAAGGTGGGCGACTATGTGCTGTTGCATATCGGTTTTGTGATGAACAAGATCGATGAGGCAGAGGCACTTGCATCTATAGAGACCTACAAAGAGATCCTTGAAGTGATGGATGAAGAGGAACGCAAGCGGACGATCCTTGAAGATGACAACTGCCCAAATCGCGGAAGTAGCGAGCAGGTAGCAAGTAGTAGTGAGCAGTGAAATGGCGGAACTTGAACTGAAAAATCTTTATGATGACTTTAGAGACGGCAAGACGCTGCAAGCCTATGCGAAGATCATCGCCGAGGATGCTGCAAAGCTTGATCGTACCATCAACATCATGGAGGTGTGTGGCGGGCATACCCATTCGATCATGAAGTACGGTATCCCGCAGTTGATGCCGGAAAATATCAACTTTATTCATGGTCCTGGATGTCCGGTCTGTATCATGCCCAAAGAGCGCATAGACCACGCCTATGTATTGGCACAGCAGCCAGATGTCATTCTGGTGACACTTGGTGATATGATCAAAGTCCCCGGAAGCAACGGCAGTCTGCAGGATGCGCGTGCCAAAGGGGCAGATGTGCGGTTCGTCTATTCGCCGATGGAGTGTCTGAAGATCGCCGAGGAGAATCCAGACAAAAAGGTGATCTTCTTTGCGATCGGTTTTGAGACTACGATACCGATGACGGCCGTGCTACTCGATCAAGTGATCAAACAGGGGATTGATAATATCCTCTTTCATATCAACCATGTCACCGTACCTGAAGTGATGGTAGAGCTCATCGACAGCAGAGATGAGCATGTAGATAGTTACAACAACCAGATCGATGCTTTTTTGGGTCCCAGCCATGTGAGCGTGATCGCCGGTAGCAAGATCTATGAGAAGTTCCCCAAGGAGTATGGTCGTCCGGTGGTGGTCAGCGGCTTTGAACCGGTAGATGTGATGGAAGGCATCAGCATGATCGTCAAGCAGTTTGTAGAGAATCGCTGCGAACTTGAGGTGCAGTACAAACGTGTCGTAACCAGAGAGGGCAACCTCAATGCACAGAGGCTCATCGACACCTACTTCGACAAAGTAGATCTTTTCAGATGGCGTGGACTTGGCAATGTCCCCAAAAGCGGTCTGAAACTCAAAGAGGCGTATGCCAAGTACGATGCTGAAGTGCTTTACAAAGAGGTGCTGCCTCTGGCAGAGATAGAGGATCACAAGCTCTGTATCTGCGGCGATATCCTCAGAGGTATGGCAAAACCGCCTGAGTGTACGATCTTTGGCACGGCGTGTAAGCCGACAACGCCTATTGGCTCTTGCATGGTGAGCAGTGAAGGGGCATGTGCAGCGTATTACAAGTATGGAAACCTTATCACTTCGTGAAGTGAAGAGTTAAGAGTGAATAGAGAATAGTTGATGTATGCATTGCTATGCAATGCTTTGACTTATTGAAGGGTGTGAACCACGCATTAGGGAGAGTATAGATGAATAAAACAATTACCATAGCCCACGGTAACGGCGGCGAAGAGAATAACGAACTCATTACCAGTATCTTCTATAAACACTTTAAGAACGATATCCTCTCCAAGAGTGAGGATGCTGCAGTGCTGGGTGTACCGCATGACAGCATCGTGATGACGACAGACTCCTTTACCGTTTCGCCGCTCTTCTTTCCAGGAGGTGATATCGGTAAGCTGGCAGTCTGCGGTACCTGTAATGACATAGCGATGATGGGTGCACAGCCTAAATACTTGACCTGTTCTGTCATCATTGAAGAGGGGTTCTCGACACGAGAACTTGAGAAGATCGTCCGTTCTATGAAAAAGGAGTTAGAACTCAACAATGCTATGATCGTCAGCGGTGATACCAAAGTCGTCCCCAAAGGCAGTGTGGACAAACTCTTTATCAATACGACAGGGATCGGAGAGATTATGCAGCCGGGTATCTCCGCACACAATCTCAAAGAGGGTATGCGTGTTATCGTCAGCCGTGACATCGGCAGACACGGAGCAGCCATCTTTGCTGCAAGAGAGGGCATCACCCTTGAGAGCAGTCTGGAAACCGACTGCGCCTCACTCTACCCGCAAGTCAAAGCCCTCATCGATGTGGGGGTAAAGATTGTAGCCATGCGTGATGCAACACGCGGGGGTGTTGCAGCAGTACTCAATGAGTGGGCAAAGACAAGTGAGGTTTGCATCGAGATTGAAGAAGAGAAGATCCCTGTATCCGAAGAGGTGAGAGGCATTTGCGAAATGCTCGGCTTTGAGGCCGTCAATCTCGCCAACGAAGGTACGTTTGTACTGGCTATCTTGCCAGAAGATGAACACAAGGCCATAGAGGTACTGCAGCAGTTCAATACAGACGCAACCGCCATCGGTACGGTAACCCACCAGCATGACGGCAAAGTGATCCTCAACTCCTCGTGGGGAACCAAGCGCTTTTTAGATCTGCCTACGGGCGAGTTGCTGCCGAGAATCTGCTAAGAGGTATCAATGCGAATCTTATTGCTCGTTACCGCCTTCAACTCACTGACACAGGCAGTCTATGTTTCCCTTAAGGATAGAGGGGAAGAGGTGGCTGTTGCGTATGCGATCACCCAAGAGCAGATGCTGCAGGAGATAGAGGCATTTTCACCTGACATTATTTTATGTCCTTTTTTGAAGCATTATCTACCTCCGAGTATCTATGAAGTCTATCCTACTTTCATCTTTCATCCCGGTCCAAGAGGCGACAGAGGTCCCAATGCTTTGGAGTATGCCTTGCAGAGTGAGAGTAAACGATGGGGCGTTACCATTCTAAGAGCTAATGCTGAGTATGACGGGGGCGATATCTATGCCGAAGCGGACTTTTCTGTGCGTGACACCTACAAAGCGTCACTTTATAGAAGAGAGGTTGTGGCGGCATCGCTTGAGGCATTGGAGCATTTTTTTGCACATTTTCAAAACAGTGAGAGTATTCCGCAGATACTCAACCCGCTTCATGCGCAATTTACCCAGCAGATGCGTGCCATAGATTGGGAGCATGACACTACGGAGACGATTATCAGGAAGATTCACCTCTCCGATTCGCATCCGGGTGTGCTTGATGAGATACTGGGGGTGCCGTGCTATCTCTACGGCGTACACAAAGAGGCGAAGTTTCGCGGCAAGCCCAAAGAGGTACTTGCCAAACGCGACGGGGCGATCTGCCTGGGTACGGTAGATGGTGCCGTGTGGATCAGCCATCTCAAGGAGCCTGGCAGGTTTAAGCTGTCTGCTACCTATGTGCTCAAAGAGAGGCTCAAGGGGGTCAAAGAGGAGCGTCTGCCGCTCATATTTGACCGCAGCTACGATACTTTCCATGAAGTATGGGTGGAGCAAAAAGAGGAAGTGGCGTATCTACACTTCAACTTCCATAACGGTGCGATGAGTACCGCGCAGTGCATACGGCTCAAATATGCCGTCGAGTATCTTGCCGGAGAGTGTGACGTACTGGTATTGATGGGCGGGGAGGACTTCTTCTCCAACGGTATCCACCTCAATATCCTTGAAGACAGCCAAAAGCAGGGAGAGGACGGCTGGGCAAATATCAATGCGATGAACGATCTGATCCGTTCGATCCTCTTTGCCGAAGATGTGGTAACAATCGCTTCGTTTCATCGCAATGCAGGGGCAGGTGGCGTATTTCTCGGTCTGGCGTGTGATTTTGTTGTGGGTCGGCAGGGGGTGGTGTTCAATCCGCACTACAAAACACTGGGGCTTACAGGCAGCGAATACCACACCTACACACTTCCAAAAAGGGTGGGCAGTGCCAAAGCGAAGGAGCTTCTGGATGCGTGTCTGCCTATCTCTGCCAAGGAGGCTCACAGCATCGGTATGATCGATGCAGTCTTTGAAAGTGAGAACTATGCTGCATCACTGCATGCCTTTGCCAAGTCAAAGATAGATGCTGACTACCTTTGGGAGAAACAGGAGTATCTGGAGATACACGCAGAGGAGATTGAGCAGTGCAAAGAGCGAGAAATCGAGGTGATGTATCCGGAGTTTTGGGAAGAGGAGAGCCCTTTTCATACGTTCAGACGCGAGTTCGTCTACAAAGTCTGCCCAAGAGAAACACCCAAAAGGCTCATGGCAACAAACCAAAGGAAGCAATATGCATGAATACAGTGTAGTACAGGCACTCCTCAACCAGTGTGAAGCGGTCGCCGAAGAGAATGGTGCCGAAAAAATTACCAAAGTGATATGCAAAATAGGGGTGATGAGCGGCATCGAGATACATCTGCTCAAGGTGGCATTCGATACCTTCAAAGAAGGAACGATGTGTGAGGATGCGGAGTTTATCATCAACGAGCAGAAACTCAAGCTTGAGTGCCGTGACTGCGGGCATATCTTTGAGACCGACGAGGTACGTTACTTCTGTGTAGCATGTGAGAGTCTGAAAGTCAAGGTGCTTGATGGGGAAGATATGTACCTCATGAGTCTGGAAATGGAATAAGGAGCGAATAATGCAAGAATACTGGGAACTCTATATGAAGCAGATCGACGGTAAGCCCGCTTCGGTACTCTTTAACGCCGGGATTTCAATGGAGATGGAGGAGGTGCAATACAGCTATCCGATCATCGCTTTTGTCAAAGTCAAACTCAAAGAGCCCAATGAACGGAGCATGCTCAGTGAATCGGAAGAGCCGGAGATCTCCTATCTTGAAGACAAGCTTGAAGCCTCTTTGATCAAGTTTCGTATCGGGAAATATGTCGGTCGCATCATCAGCGACGGGTATGTGACATTCCTTTACTACCTGCAGTTTACCTACAACTGGCAGGATTTTCTGGCGTTTGCACTTGGTGAGTTTGAAAGTTATGAGATCAGCAGCGGTTATCAGGATGATGCTCAGTGGGGCTACTATCAAAACCTTCTCTACCCAAGCCCCAAAGAGTGGCAGATCATCCAAAACCATAAAGTCTGCGATGCGATGCGTGCCAAAGAGGACAATCTCCATCTGCCTCGTGCAATAGAGCATAAACTCTTTTTTACAGAGAATGAGGCACAGCGTGATGCTCTGATAGAGAAGCTTCAAGAGGAGGGCTTCAAGGTGCAAAATGAGATTGAAAATGAAGATGGCATTAAGGGGCTGAGCTTCTATCGCATCGATAAACCCTTCTATCACGATATCGATGAGCTGACCCTCACATTGATCGATCTGCTTGAAGCACACGGTGCCAGCTATGATGGCTGGGAGACAAGCATCGTCAAATCATAATCCATTGGCACGGTTGATGATCTCCTGCAATGATACTTTAGATGAAGTCGGGCTGGCTTCGATCCCTTTTTTCTTCAGATACTGCAACACCACCGAAATATACCCTTCAAAGGCATCTTTGATCGTCTTGCTCAAAGCGATCTCGAAAGTCACATGCTGCGGTATGATGCCTATGAGCATTGTCTCGGGTACCTCATAGCCTTGCAGTTCAAGCATATCGAGACACTGTATCACCCCGATCTCATGCGCACCGCCGCTGTTGAGTCCATACCCTGCCAGCTCCTGTGCCGGGATGGCATAGATTGATGCAGGATCATCCTCCAGCTCGATGGAGTCAAGGATCAAAATAGGGTCACCTTCAAGAAAATAGTTGAAGAGGTTGATCCCCTGTACCCCACCGTTTACAATATTTACGGCAGGATCAAAGGTAAAGTTCTGTGACAGATAGCTTGCCGCATAGACACCGAGCCCGTCATCTTTTTGCAGTATGTTACCGATCCCTATAATAGTCATGAACTTTCCATTGTTTAATTATGAAATTATAGCTTATTGGTCTATAAGATGCCGCATGTCTTTTTGAGGTTAATGATTTGACTGTGAAATTTACCAATATTATTGGGGTAATGTGTTTTGTTAATTTTGTTGGTAATATCTTAGAAGAGCTCTGTTTAATTTCTTCTACTATGCTCATCCATAAATATATCCCTCAATGACCTGATTGCCGATCACCCAAAGAATCCGGTCATATGCTTCTTTGGATATCTCATCTTTGTGCTTTTTTCTGTTCCCCATGTCATTTTCTTTCTTTGTTATATTTGTGTTAAAACCTACTGGTCATCCTGTACTGATTGAACCTTCTCATATCGATGAAAATATTATATTCCAGTTTTGTAGAACAACACCACATTAAATATCGTTCATATGGGCTTTTCCCCACATTAATTGTACTATTACTCTTGATTTTTATAGGTATTCTCAAAGATGCGGTTGCAGGCAACTAATTCTCTATGATACCAGACTGCTTGGCAGTCTGGTCACTTCTAATATTCTTTTATTTTCTTCACAACACACTTTTCTTGCTTTTTTAACACTTGAACAGTCAGCAACTTGACTAGTAACATAAATGACTGTACCAAAGATGAAAACCAGCATTGTACCTATGAAGATAGAAACAAAAAACAATATTTTTGCTATCTTTATTTTTTTGCCATGATCGTATCTCCTTTTGGTTCATTGGTATGATTCAGATATGTGCTGTGTATGCGTACTTTTCTATGACACATGCTATAATGGCGCAAAAAAGAGGTATCATGAACCTAAAAGATTGTATAGGGCTTGGAGTAGCTGGAAACTTTGCACACCATCTTGAACAGGCAGGTGAGCTGAAAGATTTTGAAAATGTTGTGACCGAAGTACCGGAAGCACCAAAAGGCATTTTTCCGTTCTATCTTCCTGGCAGTGACGATTTTCTTGGTATCTACAGTATTGGTACAGAGAAGCTTCAACTGCCCTCTTATGAGGCAAATGCGCAGGTAGAGCCGGAGATTGCAGTGCTGTTTGACATCGTTTATGATGAGACGATGGTGGTAGCAGATATTATTGCCAAAAAATTTACGACATTCAATGACTGTACCATCCGAAAAGAGGGTGCAAAGAAGATCTCTGAAAAGAAGTCATGGGGAGAAGACTCTAAAGGCATTGGTGACAAGTGGATCGAGATAGACTGTTTTGAAGAGGGCGGTGTAATGGACAGCTACCATCTCTGTTCGTTTGTCAAACGTGACGGGGTGCTGCACCCTTATGGCGTGGATGCACCGCTGCTTGGTTACAGCTACTTTTATGATAGGCTAAAACAGTGGTTGATTGGTAAGATGAATGAGCAGAAAGATTTTGGACCGCTGGAGGATATAGCCATGCATCTAAAGAAGTGTGGCTATCCAAAACAGGCACTTATCAGCATCGGTGCAACAGCCTATGCCGAATTTGGTGAATCAAACTATCTGCAAAGCGGTGATGAGGTGTATGTAATCGCGTATGATGCAAAAAGAGAGGAGGGGACGCTTGAATCCTCTCCAAGTAAAGTGATCCTACACCAGAAGGTGAAGTGATCAGTTATTGAATTGCTGCTTGATTTCTGTGACAAACTCGGTAATATCGTCATGGAGTGCCTGCAGATCCTCTTCATGCTCTACTTCATCTGCGAGGATCTGTGATACGATGTCATAGGTGACGATATCTTTGTTCTGGGTTGCTTCGGCGATGCGTGAGTAGACGCTGATGGCACACTGCTCCCCTTTGATGGCATCTTCGAGGATATTGACCACATTGTAGGTTTCAGGTGCATCATAGCCGCAGTTGGTGTGTGTAAACCATGCTTCCGGATGTAGCAATGGGGTACCGCCAAGCTGGAGAATTCTGTCTGCTACCATATTGGCATGCCGAAGTTCGTCAGCTGCATGCTGGGTCAATTCGGTGATAGCGGCATCTTTCATAATACCTGTGATGACTTTGGCTTCAATAAAATACTGATAGTATGCCAGCCACTCATCCGCATACGCACGGTTTAGCATGGTGATGATCTCATCGATCTCAATGCCGTGAATGATCGAATTTCCTTTGCGTGCCATGATAACTCCTTTAAGATAATGTTATATCATAAGATGACATAATCTATAGTATCGGAGTTTTACTTAAAGGAAAATAATTATTATCTAACTTTTGAACCACCCTTTGATTTTGTCGAATGCCGATTCAAAGGTACTTTTGTGTGGATGGCTCTCTACGCCGTAGCTCTCTTGCAGTTTTTCAAGCAGTGCTTTTTGCTCCTCATTGACCTTCTTGGGCAGTACCATCTTGATTTGCGCAATAAGGCGTCCTTTACGTCCGCTATGTACATCAGCGATCCCTTCCCCTTCAAAGACAAACTGCTCACGGTCTTTGGTGCCCTGCTTGAGTTCGAGTTCAAGTTTTCCTTTGAGTGCAGGGATGGTAATGGTCTCTCCGAGGATCGCCTGGGTGAAAAAGACCGGTACTTCAATATAGACATCGTTCCCGTTACGGACAAAGTGTTCATCTTCCTCGACATAGAAGACAAGGTAGAGATCGCCGCGCTGTCCGTTCTTAGCTTCGTTACCGTAACCCTGTGCACGGAGTCTATTGCCGCTGTCGACCCCTGCCGGAATCTTAATGGTGACGGTACCCTCTTTGGTCTCATAGCCTTTGCCGTGACAGGTAGGGCATTTTTGCTCTATCTTTTTGCCCATGCCATGACATTTTGGACACTCCTGTGTAAAGGTCATGAACCCCTGACGCATCATGATCTGTCCTTGACCGCCACAGTAGTCACAGGTACTTAGTTTGCCGTCTTTTGCTCCGGTACCTTCACAGTCACGACAGTAAGTCTTGTAGGTGATGTCGATCTTCTTCTCGCAGCCAAAGACCGCTTCGTTGAATTTCAAAGGGAGCTCCATTTCAAGGTCGAGTGCATACTTTTGGCTCGGATCGCGTCTGCTGCGTCCAAATCCGCCGCCAAATCCGCCGCCTCCTCCGAACATGGAGTTGAAGATATCCATAATATCATCCATACTTGCATTGCCAAACCCGCCGCCGGCTCCCTGACCCTGAAGTCCCTCTTTCCCGTATCGGTCGTAGATAGCGCGTTTCTCATCGTCACTGAGCACCTGATAGGCTTCATTGATCAGTTTGAACTTCTCTTCGGCTTCCTTGTCGTCAGGGTTTCTGTCCGGATGATACTTCAGTGCCAGTTTCCGGTAGGCTTTTTTCAGTTCGGCTCCGGTGCAGTCCCTGCTAACCTCAAGTATTTCATAGTAGTCCATTTTCGTCATTGCCGTGCTCCTGTTTCATTACAAAATATTGGGCGAATTCTACCATAATTTCGTTATAATGGCGAATTAAAAAAAGGTGGGTAATCATGGTCGTACACATTGTACTTTTCAAGTTCAAAGAAGAACATAAACAGGCTAACATGATACAGGCAAAGCAGATGCTTGAAAACCTGATGGGAGCGGTGCCGTCACTGCGCAGTATTGATGTGGGGCTCAATTTCTCCAAAGAAGAACGGGCGATGGATTTGAGTATTATCACGGCATTTGAGAGTAAAGAGGGGCTGGAAGCCTATGCTGTGCATCCTGAACACCTTAAAGTGGTTGAGTTCATTAAAGAGGTGGTTGAGTACTCTAAAGTGGTGGACTATGAAAAGCACGATGTGTGATAAAATTAGAAATTAGAAATTCAGGATACTTGTCTTTCGTTCCACCGAGATGATGGGAATGAGTAAAGAGTATAGTGTAGGGTGCGTAACCACGCACCAAAAAGAGTAATCATGAAACAACATAAAATAGAAGCCTTTGAAAACCTTGTTGAAGCATTTGGGTCATTGCCTTCTATAGGCAAGAAGACAGCTGTTCGGCTTGCCTATCATGCGGTGATGGAAGACGGGTTTGGAGCGCTCAAGCTTGCCCATGCCATCGAGCATGCGGTGGGGAGCATCCAAAAGTGCAGTAAGTGCCACAATATGAGTGAGGATGAGCTGTGCGGTATCTGTTCTGACCCTTATCGTGATACCTCCAAGCTCTGTATCGTGCAGAGTGCCAAAGATATCTTGACCATTGAAGAGAGCGGACAGTTTGACGGGGTCTATTATGTCGTTTCACAGATTCAGGATCTGGATGAATCACATCTTTTCTATGCGGTTGAAGGGGTAGAAGAAATCATCTTTGCTTTTCCGCCAAGTATTGCAACAGACACAATGATCCTTTACATCGAGGACAAACTCTCCGGATTGCCCCTAACATTTACGAAGATCGCACAAGGAGTGCCTACAGGGGTAGAACTTGAAAATATTGACCTCATGTCACTTTCACGTGCGCTTGAGGCAAGAGTAAAAATATAAAGGTGTACAGTGATACACCATTAATATGTCTATTTGGCTATCGCGTCTTTTGATCTATATAATCCTGCACAAATTTTCGTACATCACTGTAGACAAAGGAGTCCTTATATCCATCTATCTTCCCTCCGCTTGCATTGGGATGACCACCGCCATTGCCGATCTGGGCAGCCATTTGGGAAACATCGACTTTGTTGTTGCTTCGCAGTGAAAAGTTCCCTCTGAAGTTGACATCCATGTAGAAGTCGTAGTCTGGGTTATTAACGAGGAATGTATTGCCGATGATAGAAGTGTTACCGACGTTGTAGCCGAGGATGCCTTTGTACTCTTTATAGTGGATGGTCAGGCGCTGTTTCTCCTTTGTAAGGAGGTCGGTAACATAGTAGGCGACAAGATTATCTTTGGTATTGTTTGCCCCTTTGTTGAAGAAGGCTTTTTTGATCTGATGCAGGTCATCATCAAGTACGATAGGGGCATCATGCTTATCGATACGTGCTTTTGCTGCTTCGATCATGGCAAGTTTGAATGTTCTGTCTTCATCGGGAAAGAGAATACGGTTGATTTCTCGTGCACCCGAGATCATACCCAGCATTACTTTCCCATACTCAAAGTATGGGTCTTGGTCTTTCCAGATGTCAATGGCGTTGATGGCTTTGACAATGTCTGCATATTCGTTATTTGCATCGAAATTGTAATGCTGCTGCAGCCAGTCGTAGGTGATGAGGGTGGCACAGCGGGAAGTATCGAGTTTGTACCATGCAAAGCGCTCTGCAGCATTGGCTCCGGTAGCGTGGTGGTCAAGAAGCTGGAGTTTGGCACCTATGCGGACAGCTTCTTTTTCGATCCAGTTCCCCTCTTTAGTAGTCAGGTTCAGGTCAGTAATGAGAATCAGGCGTTCGGTATCGCTGCCATGAATGAAAGTATCTTGTTCTATCTGTCCTATCATCTCTTCAAGGCGTGCTGTCACTTCAGGTCCGTAATTGGCATTATAGCATGTGATATGACCAAAACATTTTGTGGTGAGGTATTGACAGCCGTAACCGTCAAGATCAATGTGGGAAAGATGATAGATACGCGGCTGTTTCATTAAAGGATGTCACTTAGCATCAAACCATTGAGAAAATCATCTATTTTGGTTTGGAAATTAGCAAGAAAAGGAGAGATGGCACAGCTGCCGATTGCTCCATTGGGGCAGGTGTTGGTGTAGCTGGTACAGTCAAAGACTGCCGGTGCTTTCCCTTCTGCTGCAAGGATGATGCTGCGTACAGTAATATTCTCAATCTCCTGTGCCAGTACGAAACCTCCGTGTGCTCCTTTGCGTGATTCAAGTATGCCCTCTTTTGCCAGGCTCTGGAGGATTTTTGCCAAAAAACTTTTTGGAATACTCAGCTCATTGGCGAGTTGTTCAGCACCTATAGGTTTGTCTGATTTGCGAATGGTATCCAGGGATAGCAGTGCATATTCACTTGCACGGGTCAATAACATATAATACACCTTGATAATAATTAGGAGTATTTTACTCTAAAATCTATTATAGAAAGATTTACTTTATGCTTCTAAGCCCTGTAAAAGATTATTATGCTATGATTTCGGACTCATTTGAGAATTTTTATACCAATCAGGAGGTCATTATGGCTTTGGATCCGGCGAAAAAAGCAGAAATTATTGCTAAATACGCAAGAGGCGAAAACGATACAGGTTCAACAGAAGTACAGGTTGCTCTGCTTACAGAGAGAATCAAGTACCTGACTGAGCACCTTAAAACAAACAAGAAAGACCACTCTTCAAGACTGGGTCTGCTTAAACTTGTCGGTCAGAGAAGAAGACTGATGAGATACTTGAAAAAAGTTGATTTTGAAAGATGGACAAAGATCAAAGCCGATCTTGGTATCCGTAACTAAATCTCTTTTTAAACATGTCAGGCACTTTGTGCTTGACGTTCTACTCTTTTACTCCCCTTTCATTCTTTCCATATTCTTTTTTTTATTGGATATGATATTGTATTGCTTTGTAGGGTGTTATTCCCCGACAGCACCAAATAGCCCAAATAGCCAGATATCTGTTTACCATTTCAACATCAAAAGGTGTTATCGGGGGACAATACCCTATGCGGAAATACTTTTCTTAATAAACTTTAGTCAAATACACTAAACTTTATTAAATAAAACTTGTCAGTAAGCCTTGACAAATTATCACTCAATGTTGTATAATACTCCCAATGCATTTGGAGACGGGTGCAAAGTTTTAGGAAAAAAGGAGGTCTGTATGAGCAAAGAGACAGAAAAAGATCTTGAACAGACTCAAAATGAAGAGACGGTCGAGGAGACTGAAACTTCCGAAGCTGAAGAAGGCAATGAAATGAGCGAGCTTGAAGCAGCAAAAGCGGAAGCGGCTGAGTATAAAGACAAGTATATCAGAGCGCATGCCGATTTTGAAAATGCTAAAAAGCGTCTGGAGAAAGACAAAGCCAATGCCGTTGCCTATGCCAACGAGAGTTTTGCAAAGGACATTCTGGCAGTGATCGACTCTTTTGAACAGGCACTTGCTTCTATTGAAGGGGCGAGTGAAGAGAACAGCGGTGAAGTGCTTGAAAAGATGAAAGAGGGTGTCAAGCTGACCTATGAGCAGCTTAAAAAGGTGCTTGAGAAAAACCACATTAAAGAGATCGTATGTGATAAAGACTTTGACCCTGAAGTCCATCAGGCGATCATGCAGGTTGATAGTGATGAGCATGAGAGCGGAGACATCGTACAGGTGATGCAAAAAGGCTACACCATCAAGGATCGTGTGTTGCGTCCAGCAATGGTGAGCACCGCCAAATAAATATGAGTGAACCTCATGTTTATCGGTGCGAAACCGGAGCGTGGAGCAGAGCGACCGCGTAGGCTGGAGAGCATTTGCAAATAACGTGTAGGGTGCGTAACCACGCACCGTTATATGTAAAAATAAAAAAATACCTTAAATGCAACCAAAGTTGCATCGATAGAGACCAAAGATTGAGTACAATACATTCAGATAAAGAAAATATAACCTAAAGGATGAGCAATGGGAAAAGTATTAGGAATTGACCTTGGAACAACAAACTCTGCAATGGCAGTGTATACAAACGGTGAAGCAGCGATTATTGCAAACAAAGAAGGAAAAAACACAACCCCTTCAGTCGTTGCATTTACAGACAAAGGAGAAGTGCTTGTAGGGGAACCTGCAAAAAGACAGGCAGTCACCAACCCTGAAAAGACCATCTACTCCATTAAGAGAATCATGGGGTTGATGTGTAACGAAGACAAAGCAGCAGAAGCCAAAGAGAGACTGCCGTACCACATCATCGACAGAAACGGTGCCTGTGCGATCGAAGTATCGGGTAAAACCTATACACCGCAGGAGATCTCTGCAAAAGTACTGATGAAAATGAAAGAGGATGCCGAAGCCTATCTTGGTGAGACAGTCACCGATGCGGTTATTACGGTACCGGCATACTTTAACGACGCACAGCGTAAAGCAACCAAAGAGGCAGGAACGATTGCAGGGTTGAATGTCCTTCGTATCATCAACGAGCCTACCTCTGCGGCATTGGCGTACGGACTGGATAAAAAAGATGCAGAGCAGATTGTAGTCTATGACCTTGGTGGTGGTACATTTGATGTTACTGCACTTGAAACAGGTGACGGTGTTGTTGAAGTACTGGCAACAGGCGGTGATGCATTCCTCGGTGGGGATGACTTCGATAACCGCATCATTGACTATGTGGCAGAAGAGTTCAAAGCAGAAACCGGCATCGATGTCAAAGCGGATGTGATGGCACTTCAGCGTGTTAAAGATGCGGCAGAGACGGCAAAAAAAGAGCTCTCTTCTGCAACTGAGACAGAGATCAACCTGCCGTTCATTACTGCAGATGCAAGCGGACCAAAACACCTGGTAACCAAGATTACCAGAGCGAAATTCGAGTCCCTTATTTCTGATCTGGTTGACAGTACCATCACAACGATCGAATCTGTACTCAAAGATGCAGGTTTGAGCAAAAACGATGTCAAAGAAGTTGTTATGGTTGGTGGATCTACCCGTGTACCTCTGGTACAGGAGAAGGTCAAGGCTTACTTTAATAAAGAGCTGAACAAGTCGGTCAACCCTGATGAAGTTGTTGCGATCGGTGCAGCGATTCAGGGTGGTGTCCTTGCCGGAGATGTCAAAGATGTTCTTCTGCTGGATGTTACACCGCTTAGCCTCGGTATCGAGACACTCGGCGGTGTGATGACAAAAGTGATTGAAAAAGGAACAACCATTCCTGCGAAGAAATCACAGATCTTCTCAACAGCAGAAGACAACCAGCCTGCAGTTAGCATCCACGTACTCCAAGGAGAGCGTGAATTTGCCAAGGACAACAAGTCTCTCGGTATGTTCGAACTTCAGGGGATCCCACCGGCACCAAGAGGGGTGCCTCAAATTGAGGTAACCTTTGATATTGATGCCAACGGTATCCTGACAGTATCTGCGGTTGACAAAGGTACAGGTAAATCTCAGGAGATCAAGATCACCGGTTCGTCAGGACTGAGCGAAGAAGAGATCGAGAAGATGGTACAGGATGCGGAAGCGCACAAAGCTGAAGATGAGAAGCGTAAAGCAATCGTCGAAGCGAAAAACCAGGCGGATGCACTGATCCATCAGACAAGAAAGTCACTTGATGAGCTTGGTGAGAGTTTCGATGCAGGTGAAAAAGCGAATATCGAAGCGGCTATTGCAGACCTTGAGACAGTGCTTAAAGATGACAATGCAACCAAAGAGCAGATCGATGAGAAGGTCAAAGCGCTGACTGAGAAGTCACACAAACTGGCTGAAGCGGTCTATGCCAAAGAGCAGGGCGGACAGCAAGGTGCAGCCGGCGGTGACGCAGGCAAGAAAGCAGACGATGACGATGTCATCGATGCAGAGGTTGAGTAAGCCTCTGCCCCTCTTTTTTAAGTTATATTACTTCCTCCAAAGCCCGGCTTCCCGAAAGGGGAGTCGGGCTTTTTTTATGTCTCCCCCAGTAATAGAATGATGTTTAAAAGTATTTCAGAAAGATGGAAGGTATGCAAATGGAAGCCTGCAGGCATCCATATTGCAGTTTAGAAGTCAAACGGCTGGAAGACCATGACCCAGAAGTTTACGCCTTCATTACTGTAAGCAACATCAAGACGTACCGGCACATGGGCTGCCATGGCACGGAGACTGACACCAACATCGTATTTCATGTCTTTAAGCAGGTCAAAGTTATAGGTATCATTGACACGTCCTGCTTCCACAAATCCGACAAGCTGGAGCCAATCTACCGCAACGGGGATATAGTCATTTTTACGGAAAGGATTCCAATCGAGAATAGCCCGGTATTCTGCTGTACCATAAGCGACAGCCTTGTCAGAGAAACGGTCGGTATTGTAACCTCTCATACGAAATATGCCGCCAAGGCGTGCACCCTCCCATGGAGGCGGGCGGTGATCAGTAATCCCATGATTAAATGTTTTTTCTTTATCCCATGAAAAGGAGTATCCTGTCCAAAAACTCATAGCCAATACATTTTGTTTGGTGAAAGAGAAGGTAGGCAAGTCGATATAATGATTGTATTTAAATTCCAGAAAATCCCATGATTGTTTGGAATCACCCCATCCAAAATCTTTAGAATACTGAATACGGAATTGATAACCACGCGAAGGGTTGAGATCATAATCGGTATTATCATGGTCAATAAAAAAACGTATACCATTAGTGTCCCACTTCTTTAAGCCATCGGAAGAATGAGGTGTGCCCAAAAGATAGTTATCGAAAGTATAGTGTTCATAAAATCCGGTAAGTCCCAGTGAGGTACGTCCAGTGACAAACGGTACACCTCCTCCGTCATTTTCCCTGCCCACTGCAAACCCCCGTTTGAGTGTATACAGTCCCTCAGGATTGTCTAGTCCGTCACCAAATGGAAGTACATACTTGAGTGTTGCAAAGACAAAATCTTCATTTCCACTCGATTCGATGTATTGATCCTCTTTCGAATCGTTGGTATGGTTGTAGAGATAGTATCTGGCCTTTGGAAAGTAGCTTTTCAAACCGCTTATAGAGAGAAGCACTCTGTTGGTACCAGGTATTTTATAGTCAAACAGACCGATGAAACCACCGGAAAAATTTGCTGTGTCGGGCTGTCCATTGGTCACAATGTCTTGTTTTGTACCATAAAAAAGTGTCGCAATGGTTGTAGTTTGCGGTTGGAAAAGTCCTTTTTTGATAACGCCTACACCTCCGGAGAATCCGGTTGAATCTGTAGAGAAGACATAAGGGATACATACCATGTCTTTACTGTCTGTATCTGAAGCGACCGTATTTGTTCCAGCACACAGTGTTGCAGTGTAGCACAAAGATGCAGCTATAGATGGCAGGAGTGTCTTTTTAAATGTTTTCATCTGTCCATTATATGCAAAAATATATTATAGACTATTTAGCGATATTTAGGCTATAATAGAGAGCAAAAAACCGAAGGATATAAATCATGGAAATGCAAAAGTGTGAAACGCTTGAAGAGGCAAGGAAAAAGATCGATGAGGTGGATGAAGAAATCGTGAAGCTGATTGCAAAACGCAATGATTATATCAAGCAGATTGCACATTTTAAAACGAGTGTAGATGAGGTGAAAGCCGAAGAGCGTATCAATGATGTTATCTCACGTGTCCGTCAGCAGGCAATTGACCTTGACCTTTCTCCCAATCTTATTAATGATCTGTATGTTCGTATGATAGATGCGATGGTAGAGAGTGAGATTGCCGAATTTAACAATGCGCAAAAATATTAACGTGGGCTGTGTGATATTTTTCCTGCACAAGAGACCTCTAAATGCTTATGACAGTCTGTGTACTTCCTCTACACAGAGCTATGTTACAATTGATTAAAAAAGGATAGAGATGAGGATCTTGCTGCTAGAAGATGATGTGATCCTTCAGGATATCATAGGAGAGTTTCTTGAGGAGAAAGGGTATGAAGTTGAAGCGTTCTATGACGGAGAAAAAGCGCTGGACGCTATAGGCAGATCTCACTACGATATGCTGCTTCTGGATGTGAATGTACCCAGCATAGACGGATTTGAAATTTTGGAGTATCTACGTCAGATAGGCAATACCACTCCTGCAATTTATATTACTTCGCTCGCAGGGGTCAAAGACCTCAAGAAAGGGTTTGACCTCGGGGCTGACGACTACTTGAAGAAACCGTTTGAACTTGAAGAGCTTCAAGCAAGAATAGAACATATTGTCAGGTCACGGCATATGCAGGACGAGATTGATATAGACGGTATACGGTTCATTCCCAAAGCGCATCAGCTTTATATGGGAGACAAGGTAATCGAGATGCGTCAAAAGGAGGCACAGGTACTGGAATATTTT
This sequence comes from Sulfurovum sp., assembly GCA_027082955.1. Classification (GTDB taxonomy): domain Bacteria; phylum Campylobacterota; class Campylobacteria; order Campylobacterales; family Sulfurovaceae; genus Sulfurovum. The sequence goes on from JALWTA010000014.1 coordinate 39,382, forward strand.
GTGCGCAATCAGGGTAAGATCATATCCTGTGATGAGATTATCGAAAATGTCTGGGATGACGATAGCGTCCCAACACATGCCACTATCCGCACCTATATTAAAAATCTTAGAAAAATGTTTGACAAAGCCTATTTTGACAACATTAAAGGAGAGGGTTATCGTTTTAACATCGTATGAACGTAAATCACTGATACGGTTTCTGGCACTCTATCTGGGGTCAGTATTTGTACTGTTGGCGATCATCGGTTATCTTTTTTTTGAAAATAACCGTACCAGTATGAAAAGTGCGATGAAGTTTGAGATGATGTATCAGGGACGTATGCTCTCTTCCAAGATCATTATGAAAGCGATGAAGGAAAAGAAGCTTGACCAAAACACTACCAAGCACTTTCTCTCTTCATTGAAGCATTGCCGTTTTAGTGTTGGCTATTTTGACAAGGAACAGCATCCTATATACAGCGAGATAGGAAGTGTCGGTCAGTTCAAACCTGACTTTTATATGCAGAATAACTGTTGTTATACGGTTATTGAAGATCCGAGCGATCATCTTGGTGTACACTATGTTGTCTTGAAAGAGCATGAACTTCTCCATGCATTTCAGCAGCTGCGTATCAAGATCATCGGTTATCTGGTTCTCTCGTTTTTGCTCATGGGTGTTGTAGGCTATTTCCTTGGTCGGCTTTTTCTGCATCCTGTGCGCGAGCAGATTGAATCACTTGACCGGTTTATTGCAGATACAACGCATGAGCTCAATACGCCTATATCTGCGATTTTGATGACGATACAATCGCTGAAAGATATTGATGAGAAGAAGAAAAAACGTCTTGAAGCAAGTGCCAAACGGCTGCATGTGATGTATAGTTCTCTCACATACCGATTTGAAGGGAAAGAGGAGAAGATAGAAGATCTCTGTTTTGATAAAATCATTGAAGAGCGAGTGGGATACATTCGTGAACTGATCGATTCAAAACGTCTGCATCTTGAGATGATGCTGGAGCCGACCAAAGTACATATGGCACGTACATCGGCAGAACGGCTCATTGACAATCTGCTTTCCAATGCCGTTAAATACTGTGATGTGGGTGATTCGATTGAGATTACGCTCCGCAATAGAGTCTTGATGGTCAAAGACAGCGGTATCGGCATTGACGAAACGATGAAGGAAGATATTTTTAAACGCTACAAACGTGCCAATAATGAACGCGGCGGTTTCGGTATCGGATTAAACATTGTACTTCGAATTTGCAGGCAGTACCGCATTAAACTTGAACTGGAATCGGAAAAAGGATCAGGAAGTACATTTATACTTACCTTCCCCAAATATAAAGGCAGCAGTGCACTGCAGTGTCTATAGATGTAAAGCTTTATTCGGCGATTGGAGGAGTATTTTGATGCAGGCTTATTTTGCCTCTATGCAGAGTCACCTTTCCCTGTCGCTCCAATATTTTGAGTATACGGCTGACAACTACACGTGACGTACCAAGCTCCGTGGCGATATGTTCGTGGGTTGTCACTACAGGGTTGCTCTGCTGCGCCTCAAGCCACTCCATGATACGCTCATCGAGATGTTTAAATCTGACGGCGTTGACCAGTTTTGCCAGTGAAGTAAAACGGATCTGGTAGAGTGAAAAGAGGTAGCGCTGGTAGCTGTCGCTCATCTTGGCAAGCTGTTTGATGCTCTGGGCATCAACGAGGTAGCCTTCGATATCTGTTACCGTCTCTGCCGAGGCGACCGCTTCAGTCTGTGACATCAATGAAGCGGTATTGACGATACACTGCTCTCCGGGCTGAAGTGTGTAGAGGGTGATCTCTTCGATCCCGTCTGCTTGTGTATAGAGACGTACTTTGCCTTTGGTCAGCAGCAATATACTCTCACAGATGTCACCTTGGTAGAAAAGTAAGTTGCCTGCGGGGACTTTGACCGGTTTGAGATGTTGTTTGAGAAATTCCCGTGCTTCGGGTTCGAGGGTATCCATAAAAGGATAGGGTGAAAGCTCCATGGTATCTCCGTTTAAAGGCTGATGCACTCTATCACGGAAAGACTTAAAGAGATTAGTCTTGTTTGGTCTTACAGCCTGTGTTGATGCCAAGTAAGGCGTATGGAGGACACCATCCGATAGCTGCTGTAAAAAGCAGAACGCCTCCTACAACATCTGCGATGATGCTCCCGTTCATTACACCGTATGCAACCGCTGCCGCACCGATAACTGCTCTGATGATTCTGTCAATTTTTCCTACATTACATGTCATGATAGATCCTTTGTGTCAAATTATACTTACAGAGAATAGTATGACATAATTTGTTCAATTTGTATGTAACATAGGTTACAAACAAATGAATAAAATTTGTTCACTTTCCAGCGTATGACACTGGAGGTGAGGATATAGTATTATTTCTGCTGCCGTTTTTCCAGTACTTCCCGTACCCCGTCAAAATCCTTCTCATGTCCAAAACATGTTGATGTGTTGCAGATCATAAAGCCGTCGTTGGTATCGGTACGCAGCAGGCTGAAGGGGTAGGGGAGTGTGTCAAGGTCGGTTATGTGCTCTTTGAGCCTCTCCTCTTTGGCTTTGATGATGACATCGTCAAGTAGATAGCGGATGACCATTTTGCTCAGCTTTGGGGTGGAGACCGGCTGGCGCATCACATCGTAGGAGTGGATCTCGAGTGATTTGAAGACAAACTTTTTATAGACAGGATCGACCAGTGATGTGATCGAGTGCAACAGCCCGACCATGGTGGCAAGCGAAGAGGGGTAGGAGCTGTCGTAGATCTCCGCTTCAGTCTCGAACTCTCCGCGTGAGAATTTCCAGATACCGTTTTTGTAGAATTTCTCTATGGCGGCATTGGTCAGTTTCTGCGCTACGATGAGGTAGGTCTCATCCATCGTGCTCTCATAGGCTTCTATGAGGGCTTCACCAAGATAGGCATAGTCTTCGAGGAATGCGTGTATCTTCGGAGTTTTCCCAATGAGCGTCGAGTGGAAGAGCTGGGAGTTGATATACATGGTATCAAGCAGTTTCTCCAGTGACTTCATGGCAGGTTTGAGATATTTTGGATCGACTCTTGCGGCTTTAAAGAGGGAAGTGATCATCATAGCATTCCATGAGACGATGACCTTTCTGTCGATAAAGGGGTATTTTCGTTTCTCCTGACGGCGCTGTTTGAGTGCTTCTATGGCTTCTTTGTAGTAGGGGATGGCATCGGTATTGGCAGGATCTTCAACTCTGACGATATTTTTGCCTTCAAAGTTGCCCTCCGGTGTGATGTGTAGTGCCTTAGCAAGGCTCTCATGTGCCTCTTTGGGGATACCCGCTTTGGTAAACGATTTGAGTGCCTTTTCGTAGGTATAGACAAAATATTTCCCCTCTTGCCCTTCGGTATCCGCATCACTGGCAGCGTAGAAGAGATGTTTCTCCTGCATTTTCTCGAGCATAAAGTCGAGCGTTTCAAATGCGACATCACGGTAGAATGTATTGCCGGTTGCATGATAGGCTTTGAGGTAAACGGCAGAGAGCTGTGCGTTGTCGTAGGTCATCTTCTCAAAGTGGGGTACCAGCCAGATATCATCGGTCGAATAGCGGCAGAACCCGCCGTCAACAAGATCACGCAAGCCGCCTTTTGCCATGTGGCTGAGCTGTTTTGCCGCCATATTGAGCGCCTCTTTGTTTCCTGTAAGTTTGTAGAGGTCAAGCAGCAGGTCAAGCAGGGAGGCTTGCGGAAATTTGGGGGCTTTGCTGAATCCGCCGTAGCGGTGGTCGTAGAGCATACCTGCATGTTCAATGGCACGCCCGATAATGCTGTGGTCGAGTTTGGTTGCCTGTATCTTGTCTTTGTTGGGGTTGATCTGTCTGAGAACACTCTCTGCCTCTTGCGTCAGTTTATGTTTCTCTGTTTTGTACTTGTCGGCAATCACCTCCAGTAGTGTCGGAAAGCTCATCATCCCGTAACGCGGTTCGGGAGGAATGTAGGTTGCGGAGTAGAAGGGTTTGCGCTCTTCTGTCAAAAAGATGGAGGTTGGCCATCCTCCCGGTCTGCCGTTCATCAACTGATAGACCTCCTGAAAGTGTTTGTCAATGTCGGGACGCTCTTCGCGGTCTACTTTGATAGCGACAAAATATTTGTTGAGGATCTTTGCGGTCTCTTTGTTCTCAAATGATTCTTTTTCCATCACATGACACCAGTGGCAGGAACTGTAACCGATGCTAAGAAAAATCGGTTTGTGCTCTTTTTTTGCTTTTTCGAATGCCTCTTCTCCCCACGGATACCAGTCAACAGGGTTGTTTGCATGTTGTTGCAGATAGGGGGAGTGTTCGTTCTTGAGATGGTTTGCCATAGTTTCCTCTTCTACTTGATAAATGATTAATCCATTTTTGGTAAGATTACACAGCTTATACACGAATAGTATAATACAATCATATAAAATTTTACAACCAGAGAGAAAAAATGCAGTCTATAATAAAAACGTTACTTTTTGTGAGCCTTTTGCTCAATACATCTCTTTTTGGTGGATTTGGCGATGCATTGAAAAAACAAAAATTTCTTCAGCCCGATGAAGCGTTCAAGATTGAAGCAGTGCAAAAAGCTGACAAGATCGAAACACATATCACATTGGCAGACAAGATACACATTTACAAAAACGATTTGAAGTTTCGTATTGTCAAGCCTCAAAAAGTCAGCCTCACGCCAGCATTGCCGCCGGCTATTACAGAGGATGGTGAAGCTGTCTATAAAAAGAGCGTGACGGTCGATATTCCTCTACGTGATATTTTCTCTCATGTTGAAGGTGACTATACGTTGGAGGTGGAACTACAGGGCTGTTCAGACAGGGGCATCTGCTATCAGCCGTTTCACAAACAGTTTACATTCCATGCACCTGCAGCCAAAAAAATGAGTACAGTTTCTCAGACGGCATCAGTTCAAAAGAACAGTGTTACAGTAAAGGATGGAACACCGGGGGTACTGGATAAGATCAATGCCTTGACACACGAGGGCAATACGGCAAAGATCGCTGATGTTCTGGGGCATGAGAGTTCATGGTTTATTGTTGTACTCTTTTTTATCTTCGGTTTGCTTCTGGCACTGACTCCTTGTGTCTTTCCGATGATCCCCATCCTCTCATCAATCATAGTGTCTCAATCGGGCAATGAAAAGCCAGGGGTCGCCAAAGCCTTCTTGATTTCATTGGTTTATGTGATCGCTATGGCACTGACCTATACTGCTGTGGGGGTGGTTGCGGGATTGGCAGGTGCCGATATTCAGACAGCTATGCAAAATCCATGGGTATTGACTGCCTTTGCTGCGATGTTCGTTGCCCTTGCTTTCTCACTCTTTGGCTATTACGAGATAGGATTGCCGGCATCGTGGCAGAGCAAGCTCAGCCGTGCGAGTGACGAGGCGGGACAACGTGGCGGTTTTGTCGGTACGGCAGTGATGGGTGTACTCTCTGCATTGATTGTCGGTCCATGTGTCGCTCCTCCGCTTGGCGGTGCGGTGCTCTTCATTTCCCACACCGGAGATGCTCTGCTTGGCGGTGTGGCACTTTTTGTCATGAGTATCGGTATGGGTATGCCGTTGTTACTTGTGGGTATGGGTGCAGGAAAGTTCATGCCAAAACCGGGTGGCTGGATGAATGTCGTTTCTCAGGTCTTCGGTGTGATGATGCTTGGACTTGCCATCTTCATGCTTGGACGTGTACTGCCTGGAGGCATTACCCTGATGCTATGGGCACTGCTCTTTATAGGGTCGGCACTCTACATGGGTGTGTTTGACAGCAGCGATAAAAAGCCAGGAGCCAAAAAGCTTGTACAGCTTTTTGCTGTTGTGCTGATGCTCTATGGAGCTTCTCTGTTTGTAGGGGCACTGAGCGGTGCGAATTCGATGTTTAGACCGTTTGAGCGTTTTACCGCACCAAAAGGCGCAGTTGTTGTGAGTGCAGATGCAAAGAACAGCCATAAGGGCTACAGCATTGCACGCTTGCTCAAAGAGGTAGCCGCTTCAGACAAACCCGTTGTGGTCGACTTTGGCAAAAAGAGCTGTACAGCATGTAAAGAGCTTGAGGAGATTACTTTCCCCAACCCCAAGGTCAAGGAGCAGCTTAAAAAGTTTAAATTTATCAAAATTGATGTGACTGACAATACTGATGCAGAGAAGGCACTTTTGAAAAAGTATGAACTCTTCGGTACGCCTAACATCATCTTCTTCGACAAAAACGGAAAGTTCATGCCCCAAAAGAGCCTGACAGGATTCATCAAGCCGCAGGAGTTTGCGGACCACCTGAAAAGGGTTGATGAGGAGAGTGCACGCTGATGCGTGTGCACCTGCATTTACCAACATTTTTCTTCACTTCACAATCAATATCTTTACATTTGTAAAAAATAAAGCTATACTTATGTAAATTATATACGTAAGGTTCTTATATGTTTAAACGATCTGTAGAGAGTATTTTACAAGAAGCACTCCATATCTCACCGGCTGTATTGCTGGCAGGTGCAAGACAGATAGGAAAATCTACGCTATGTCTCTCTTTGGAAAGAGAGTACAGAGTATTTGACGACTTGACACAAAGAGAAGCTGCCAAGAACGATCCGCAGGGTTATATTGTTTCACTTCCCAAACCTATTACCATAGATGAGATACAAAAAGTGCCGGAAGTGCTGGATGGCATTAAACTTGATATTGATAACCATAGAGTCAATGGGAACTTTTTGCTTACAGGATCTGCCAATGTACTTGATATGAAAAAAGCCAAGGAGACGCTTGCAGGAAGGATCATAGAAATACCGATGTATCCGCTCTCGCAAAAAGAGATACACCATAAGCCGGAGGAGAATATCATTGATATTTTGTTCACAGAAGGTGTAGAAGGATTACGTTGTGATAAAAAGTCTGTAACAGAGCTGCTGGAAGCGGTACTGAAGGGTGGCTATCCTGAGATACTTAAAATAGATACACCAAGAGGCAGATCCCTGTGGTTTAATGCCTATATCAGTACCTATGTAGAGAGAGACATACGGGATGTTGGAGAGCTTAGAGATATCTCAGCATTTATACGTTTTTACAATATCATCGCACCAAGGTCGTGCGGTTTGGTAAATAAATCAGATTTGGCAAATGAAGCAAACCTTTCGGAGGCTACGGCAAGCAACTATCTGAGTATGTTGGAGATGATATATCAAATCGCACTGCTTAAGCCTTATGTCTCCAACATTTCCAAACGTTTTATCAAATCTCCAAAGCTTTTCATGACCGACAGTGGACTTTTTTGTCATCTTTTGGGAATTGCCTCAGTTGACGATTTGATGCAAAGCAAACATAAAGGAGATATTGTAGAAACGTTTGTCTATGCCGAACTTGCCAAGCACATAGGGTATTCACAAACACAACCTTCTATGTACCACTACCGTACCAACGACAAAAAAGAGATCGATTTCATCATAGAAAAGTCCGATACCATATTTGCCATAGAGGTCAAATCCTCTCTAAGTCTTAAAAAGGAGGTATTTAAGCATATTGAAGACTTTCAGAAAAAGTCTGATAAAAGGGTAGTCGGTATCGTTTTGTATGCCGGAAGCGATATCGTGCCTTTTGGTGATGGGAACCAAAAGCGATTTGCCGTTCCATTAAGTCTGTTTTTTTAAAGGTACCCGTTATTTTTCAGGCACAAAATCCAAAGAGATTGAGTTAACGCAGTGGCGTGTCTGTTTGGGGGTGAAGCCCTCACCTTTGAAGACATGTCCAAGGTGACCGCCACAGTTGGCACAGACAATCTCTATACGTCTGCCGTCAGCATCTGGCACCTCCTTGACTGCTCCGGGGAAGGCGTCATCAAAGCTTGGCCACCCTGTGCCGCTGTCAAATTTGGCACTTGAGGGAAAGAGCGGTGTATTGCACTGGCGGCAGATGTAGGTGCCGTCTTTGTGGTGGTCCCAGAACTTTCCGGTAAAGGCGCGTTCGGTTCCTTTGTGGAGGATGACGTACTGTTCTTCTTCTGTGAGTGTATTGTATGGCATAGTGATTCTTTTATTCTTTACTTGTCAAATGTTTCAGCTTTTCTATTGGGTACTTTTTTTAGCATCGATGACAGATGTGCGGCACTTCCTTCTTTTGCACGTTCTTCAAGGTAGTCATAGGTTTGCAGTGCTGACAGTTTCTCGGCTATTGCCGTAGCGATAAACTGGTTCATCGATATATTCTCTCGTTTAGAAAACTCTTTAAGACGCATGCCCAATGATTCGGGTAATCTCAGTGCTACATTCATGGTAATACTCCTTTGTCAAATAGTTCGGCGGGGGTAAGTATGTCAATGCCGAAATACTTTTTTACCCCTTCAAAATCTTTTGTATTGTAAGTGATGATGGCTTTTGCCTGTCCGTTGACAGCAGTCTCCAGCACCTTGTCATCAAAGCTGTCTTTCAAAAAAGGTCTCCATAAAAAATGAAGCTTTGTTTTATGTGAGATAGCTACAATATCTGACACAATAAGACGAATCTCCTGTTCGCTAAAATAGTCATATTTTTGTCTATTTTTGGGTCTTAGCAAAACCTCTTCAAACTCCAGCGCCAACGGTACAGAGATCACATTGTAGTGTACATCTTTCAATGCCTGCGCTGTAAGCAACTCTATGAGTTGATAAGATTTTCCTTTACTGGAAAAGAGTGCAGACAACACCACATTGGTATCGATCACAATCTTATACATATGTATATTATATATGATATACACTTATGCCAATATAAAACCACTGTTTCTATTTTTTTAACTTATCCCTTGGCACAAACTCCAAAACCGTTGCGTTGATGCAGTAGCGCCGTTTGCCGCCCGGGGCATCGTTGAAGACGTGTCCCAGATGTGCGCCGCTTTTACGTGCAACGATCTCTACACGGTGCATGCCGTAGCTATTGTCCTCTTTTTCAATGACGGCACCCTTGACAGGTTTGTAGAAGCTCAGCCATCCAGAGCCGGAGTTGAAACGGTCACGTGTGTCGAAGAGGATGTCGCCGCTGATGGTGTCGATGAAAACACCGTCACTGGTATGTTTGAACTTTTCGTAGCGTTTACAGAAGCGGCTCTCAGTACTTTTGTTGAACGCGATATCGAACGCTTCGCTGTCAGTACCGAGCTTGAAGGCACCAAGCGCTTTGTAAAATGCTTTTTCATCCATGTAGCCTACATGTCTGTAAACCTCTTTGCCATCTTCTATGAAAAGAATAGTCGGAGTTCCTTCTACAGCTCCTTTGAGCGTGAACCCCTCAAGCTCTTTCTGTTGTGCTGTACGCAGCGGTATGGTACCGTGGTAGTGGTCAGTCACATCGAACTTGAAGTTTTCACAAAAACGGCAGTGCGGTGCGGTGATGACCATGATCTCCTTGCCGCCAAGCGGTGTTACCTTCGAGGTACTTTGTTTCTGTGCACTCTTTTCAAACTTTACTCCGGTGGCATGGTTGGGACAGTAGCCAAAAGGGTGTTTTTTCAGATAGTTCTGATGGTATGCTTCAGCAGGCCAGAACTTTTTGAGTGGTTTGATCTCTGTGGTGATAGTGCCGTATCCTGCCTTAGTCAGAAGTTTCTGGTAGCGTGCCTTCGTTTCAAAGGCTATCTTCTTTTGCTTCGGCGTGGTGTAGTAGATGGCACTTCGGTAGTTGTTGCCTCTGTCGTTGCCCTGACGATTGCCTTGTGTAGGGTCGTGCATCTGCCAAAAAGACTTGATGAGTTGTTCTGCTGTAATCTTGCTGTCATCGTAGACCACTTCGACCGATTCGGCATGGTTGACAAGCCCCTTTGGGGGATTGTGACGATATTTCAGCACAGTATCATAATCGGGGTTGTCATAGCTGCCGCCTGCGTATCCGGAAGTAGCTTTGATGACACCGGGCATGGCTTCAAAATGCTTTTCGACACCCCAGAAGCAGCCTGCGGCAAAGACGATGGTTTGCGGTTTCGCCCATAGCGAGAGAGCAAGTGTCAATAGTAGTAAAAAGGTTTTCATCATTGTTCCTTAGTGTTCATTGTGTTCCCTAAATAATCACCGGTTTCACTCGACAGCTCTGGCAGTCGCGAACGTGAGAAGCGTCAGCAAAAGACAACTGCTTGTCGTTTTCAGCTTCGGAACCGAAACGATCGGAGCGAATGCGAAGCCGTGGAGGCGAGCCCGTTTCACGGGTGAAGCGCTCCTTTGTCGCCATCGAGTGAAACCTACGTATAGGGAAAAGATTTAGGTACGTTAGTCTACCCAAAAAGTGTGTAGCAGTGTGGAATAGGGTATAATACACCAAACACGATCAATTGACGTGAGCATATCACGAAATCATACAAACGGAACCACATGATATACCCCAAACAACCTAACGAGCATATAGCCATCGGTAAGATCAATACCCTCAAAATAGAACGCGATACTGACTACGGTTACTATCTCAGTGCCAAAGATGGTGAAGAGGTGCTTTTGCCCAATGTTTACATCATGGAAGATGAGATGCCTATGGGCAGTCTGCTCGATGTCTTTGTCTATACCGACAGTGAAGACCGGCCAGTGGCAACAACAAAGATACCTTACGCAAAGCTGGGAGAGTACGGCTACTTTACTGTAGTGGACTATAAGAGTTATGGTGCCTTTGTCAACTGGGGGCTTCCCAAAGATCTGTTTGTGCCGCTCTCACAGCAAAAAGAGCATTTTCATATCGGTAAAAAGTATGTTCTGAGGGTCTGTCTTGACGAGAAGACCGGTAGGCTTTACGGTACGCAGAAGATCGGCAAATATTTTGAACGATCACTCAAAGGGCTGCACCCGAATAAAATCTGCGAGATGCTTGTATTGGCACAGACACCGCTTGGTTACAAAGTGATTGTTGACAACCGTTATGAGGGGATGCTCTTTGCCAATGAGATCTTTGAAACCATTCGGGTAGGTGACAAAAAGAGAGGGTACATCAAATCGCTGCGCAAGGATGGCAAGCTTGATATGTCGCTCCAGCCTATCGGCAGAGAGGCAAAACTCTCTGTGGCTGAGGGTACGGTTCTTCAACTGCTCAAAGAGGCTGACGGGTCACTGCCGTTTACCTACAAAAGCGATGCAGAGGCGATTGCCAAGACATTTGGACTGAGCAAGAAAAACTTCAAGCGAACGCTTACGGCACTGATTGCAGAGGGACGTATTGTGCTAGAGGATGATGCCATAAAACTTCCTTGAAGGACTTTGGTTTGTAGAATGATATAATCTACAGATAATGCCATGTTACAATGGAATGATTTCAATACAAAGGAACAGCAATGGATTTGAACGAACTTTTTCAAATGGGTGCACAGCTTATTCAGAACAACAGTGATGATGCAACAACCGGACTCGACCTTGGTGATATCGCCAATGCCATCGGTTCTCTGATCCAGAACGAAGAGGGAGGGCTTGATCTCTCAACATTCGTTTCAGGGCTTTCTGAGAATGGACTGGGTGAGATTGTCGGTTCATGGCTTGGCAACGGAGAGAACAAAGCGATCGATCCTGAGCAGGTAAGCGCACTGCTGGGTTCTGAGAAGGTTTCTCAGTTTGCTTCCCAGCTTGGACTCGAAGAGGGCAGCGCACTGCAGGCACTTGCCGATGCCCTGCCTCAAGTGGTAGACCAGGCAACTTCCGGTGAAGGCAGCATTGTCGATCAGATGCTCGATCAGGTTGGCGGTGCAGAGGGTGCCATGGGTATGCTTGGCAAGATGTTCGGATAACCTGACTGCATGAAATTGTCTGTCAATTTGACAGATAATTTCAATCTTTCTCTCTTTTTGGCTACACTTCCTCTATGAAACTTTTTACTCTTTTCTTGATACCTTTTTTGCTTCTTGCCAGACCGTTCAAAGTAGCAAGTTACAATGTCGAAAACCTCTTCGATGCCGTCTACAACGGTACGGAGTATGAGGAGTTCATCCCCGGAAGGCACAACTGGAACCGGCGTATGGCAGAGAGAAAGCTTGACCATACCGCCGAGGTGCTGTGTGATCTAGATGCCGATATTGTCGGATTGCAGGAGGTAGAGAATACGCATGTATTCGAGCAGCTGCGCACACGCCTCAAACGTGTCGGGTGCGGGTACCGCTACGGAGCGATCACCCACAAACGGGGTGCCCCGATACAAGTGGCACTCCTCTCACGTTTTCCCATACGCAGTGTCCGTGAGATACAGGTTAGCTACAGCCCGCGGGTACGGAACATTCTTGAAGCGGATGTGCGTGTGGATGGGCAGGATTTGAAGATTTTTGTCAATCACTGGAAGTCCAAAAGCAGAAAAGGGTATGAGAGTAAACGTATCGCCTATGCCAAAGCACTGAAACGACGCATCGATGCGATGTCGTCAGACAAAGCCTACATTGTACTGGGAGATCTCAATACCGATTACGATGCCTACCTGACACTGCCAAAACGGTTGAACGATACCGGTGGAAGAATCGGCTTGAACCATTTGCTCAAAACAGTTAAAAACGGTGAGCTTCTTACGCCGGAAACCATTCTTCCGCTACATCAGGAACACGTTGATCTCTGGACACAGCTGCCCTTCTCTAAACGGTGGAGCCACAAATTTTACGGGAGAAAAAGCACACTCGACCACATCCTCCTGCCTGCATCGATGTTTGACGGCAAAGGTATTGACTATGTCAACGGTTCGTTTGGTGTCTTTAAAGCCGATTATCTCTTTACAAAAAAAGGGTACATCAACAGCTGGCAGATCAAAGGTGCTCAGCATACAGGTAGAGGCTACTCCGATCATCTGCCTATTTATGCACTGTTTGATACAAAGCCTTTTGTGCATGCAGCAAAATATGTGCCGCCAAAACCGGTAAACGGCACTATCGAGATGCTCTACCAAAAAGAGAAGCTTGACGTACCTGTCGATCTGAAACATTCGGTTGTCGTACTTAAACGCGGGCGCTATGCGGTGCTGAAACAGCATCCTGGGGGCAGGGGTATTTTTGTATTTGGTACGGCACGAGGACTGCAAGAGGGGAGTGTCTACACCCTCAGGGTGCAGGAGATCCATACCTACAAGGGTCTCAAGGAGATTACTGCCATGGTGAAGCTGAAAGAGGAGGGGAAAGTACAACTTTCTCCATACTACGGTTCACTCAAGAGCATGCGTCAAAATGAGGTTGTACGTGACATTACAGGCACATATAAAAGAGGATACCTCTATACTCAGGGAGAAAAAATACCGTTCTATTTTAAAAATTGCGCCCTCACTCCGCCAAACGGCAGTAAACTCAAGATAGCCTATGCGCATATAGGGTATTATAAGAGACTGCAACTGGTTGTCTACAGCCGGAAAGATTTTACTGTACTGGAGTAAGGAATGGCGTACTACACATGGATACTGGCATTTCATGTCATGAGTTTTATCAGTTGGATGGCAATGTTGTTCTACTTGCCGAGACTCTTTATCTACCACCGGGAACATGCCGATATAAAAGCCTTTACAGAAGTGGTTAAGATACAGGAGTACAAACTGATGAAGTATATCGGCGTACCTGCAATGTGGGCGACGATCATCTCGGGTGGTACGATGCTCTACCTTAACAGCGGCATTTTCTCAAGCGGCGGCTGGATGCATGCAAAACTCTTTTTTGTCGCACTGCTGATTGCCTACCATTTCTCTTTGGAGAAGATACGCAAACGTATGCTTGAGGATGATCACTATAAAACCGGAAAATGGTTTAGAGTGTACAATGAAGTACCGACACTGCTGATGATCGGCATTGTTATCATGGTAGTTGTGAGACCGTTTTAAAACCATGAAACTAAATTATTTTGTGTTATAATCTTTCACATCAAACCATATAAAGGATAAACCCATGGAACTACCCGCTTTGAAACTGCCGCAGGTGCACCTGCCGTTTGATATTCCGCTGTTGGCACATCCGCCAATTGATCATTTTGTAATTGCTATTCCGGTGTTGGTACTGCTGATCGAGATCATTAACATCTTCGCCAAAAAACGTGCGATCGGAACGATCTCTTTTGTACTGCTTGTCATCGGTATGGTTGCGGCTGTCGGTGCCTACCTGACAGGACTGCATGATGGTTCCGAAGTGTTTGATGCTCTGACACAGGCAGGACAGTCCGAACTGAAAGAGCATAAGCTTCTGGGAACCTACCTTATGCTGGCTTCTGCGGTGGTTGTCGTATTCAAATTGCTTTCTGCGATGATCAAGCGCGGATTGATGAAGGCTACGTATCTGCTCGTATTGATCGTTTTTGTTGCAGGTCTTTTCAAGCAGGGACATGACGGGGGAGAACTTGTCTACAAATATGGCGCCAATGTCGCACGTGTTGCCGATCTTGACAGTGATCTTTCCGATGCCCAAGATGAGCTTGACGATGCCAATGATGCATTGAGCAATGTGAAGTCACAGCTTCAGGAGTTGAAGGCAAAAGCGGCACAGGGAACGACAGAAGCGAAGCAAACAGTTTCCAAGGTTGTTGACACTGCGGTACAAAAAACAGAAGAAGCGGTTGAAAAGGTCAAACAGAGCGCAGCAGATACGGTTGGTGTAGTGAAACAGAAAGCTGCAGAAATGACTGAGAGTGCACCGACTCCGGAGATCGAGAAAGTTTCACAAGAGCCTCAGCCGGTTCCCGTAGAAACACACTGACAGCATGTTGTGATCAGGACGATCCGTCGTCCTCATCCTCATCCATTTCATACTTCTCTTTAGGCTCTACCTTTTTCAGTGTAGAGAGGTAAGCCGCCATCTCTTCTATCTGTTTATCTGTCAATGACTGTGCGAAAGAAACCATAATTGTACCAAATGCACTGCGTGTTTTCCCGGCTTTAAGATCCTTTAGCCGTCTGACAAGCACCTCTTTCTTTCTGCCTTGAAGTCTTGGTGTTACACCGATTCCTTCGGCATAGATACCATGACAGGAACTGCATCCGTTTTTCATATAGAGCTGCTGCATGTTTTCTCCAGCAAAAAGCAGCGATGATAGCACAAAAATCCATGTCATATGTCGCATTATTATCTCCTTTCAATAAAATATCTTTGCCAAATAAAGTCCCTGTGCAGGTGCAAGGGTATGCAGGTACTGTCTTTCTCCTGCAAGTTGTGACAAAAGAGAGTGCCTATCCCATTTTCCAAAAGCGTATTGCATAACGCCCTCTACCATCATCCTCACCTGTGATCGCAAAAAACCGTCCGCTTCAAATGTAATAATGTGGCGGTTTTTATATCGGTAGTAGCGGCTATGGTAAATTGTCCGTACGGTTGTATGGGGCTGGGAGCCTGTTTTGTGAAAGTATTTAAAGTCATGTTCACCCTCAAAGAGTGAGAGCGCCTCATGTAGTTTATCTATCTCAAAATGAGCCGGATAGCTCGCTAGGTATCGTCTCTCAAACACAGAAGGGGTTGTTGTGGTGAAGAGATAGCGGTAAAGGCGTTTTTGGGCCGAAAAGCGTGCATGAAAATGCATATCGACGGGGGTGATATGCTTGATGTAGATGCCATCCAGCTTTTGGTTCAGAATATATCGGAGCCTTTGTATATCGTGCCAAAAATCAGGTATATCAAAGTGTATCACCTGACCTGTTGCATGGACACCTCGGTCTGTTCGTCCGCTTCCAATGACCGGACTGTCAATATGAAGTGAACGCAGAACATCCTCTATGGCATGTGTTATGGTCAAAGGTGTGGAGGTTTGCCGCTGGAAACCGTAAAAGGCACTTCCATCGTAGGCAATAACTGCTTTGATGCGCATTAGAAATACCTTGCTACCCGTTTTTTGAAAAGATATACACCAAAAGCAAAGACAGAGAATATTGCTGCAAAAAGAAGCGGCAGAGTACCCCATTTCTCAAGTGAGGATGCGATCAGATAGAGTGCAAGCGCTGTAAGAAAAATGACGATGTAGGTGTGGTTTGCCTGATATCTCGGGTTGATCATGCTGAATGCTGAAACCAGATAGAGCGAAAGGAACGGTATAAGACTGGTGAAGAGAAAGAAGTAGAGCCGGTGTCGGATATGGCTGTTTGTAGGTGCTTTCTTCCAGTAGGCTATGGTATCTTGAAAATGGTATTGCTTCTTGGGCGTTGTATCAAATGCCTGAAACGTTTTGTACTTTGCCTGCTGGAGAGTATCTTGCGTATAGGTGTATCCGTAACCGTTTTGCAGCAGCAGTGATGCCTGTCCGTCGTGTTTTTGCATTTTCCCTCTCTTCGCAGCGAAAAACTGTTCATTGTTCATATCTGTACGGTTATAAATCACCAGATCTTTGAACGTACCGTCATCGTTTTTTTCTTTCACATAGATGTAGTAGTCACCAAACTTCTGTCCAAGTTTTCCAGGAACAATATTGAGTTTCGCTTCTGCCTTTTTCTCCTCTTTGAACGAGTTGTACAGTTGTTTGCTCATAGGCATGGCAAGCAGGGAAATGACCAGCATCAAGGCTGAAAACAGAATACTGACAATAAGCAGACCCCGTAAAATCCTGTTGGCTTTCAGTCCAAGTGCGTACAGTGCAATCAATTCATTATCGACAGAGAGCTTGATGAGCACATTGGCAAGTGCTGCGACGAAAGAGACAGGAAGTGTGTAGAATACAATGTTGGGGACAGAGTAGCTGTAGAGTTGAATAAGCTCGGGAAATGTCAACTGTATCTGTGCCGTCAGTGCTGCAATTTTAACGAGATAGACCAACGATATAATGAGAAAAAAAGGAACAAATATCGTCAGAAAAGCGTGTGTAAAGTTTTCTGAGATATATCCTCTGATATTAACCATAGATCACCTTCTCGATCAGTTGCAGGGTTTGGGTATCGTATATATAGACAATAAAGGTTGCCATAGCCAGAAAAGGAACAAAAGGAACTCCGGTCTCTCTTTTGATCAGAGAAGGGACGACAGCAAGAATGGCAGAAAGGAAGAGCGCTGCAAAAAAATTTGGAAAACCTAGCAGTGCTCCCATGGTACCTGCAACGATGACATCCGCTCCTCCCATTGCCTGACGTCGTGCTATAAGAGACGAGAAAAGGCCGATTAGGTAAAGTCCTCCCGCAGCTATAGCGGCATACATTGCGGCATGGAGAAAGTCCGGCTGAATAAGGGCAAAAATCAGGGCAGCAAAGTTGACATTGTCCGGTACAGCCATATATTTAAAATCAATCATAACCAATGCAAAGAGTGCGGCAAAGCTGAAAGCGACAAACGGAAGATACCAGACGAGTCCAAGTTTGAAGTAGAGGATGACAAAGAGAATACCGGTGATCAATTCGACGAGAGGATACTGTTTGGCTATGGGTGCATTGCAAAAAGCGCATTTCCCTCTTAGAAAAAGCCAAGAGAGCACTGGAATGTTATGGTACCACTTTAACGGTGTGCTGCAGTGTTGGCAATGGGATGCCGGAAAGGCAATGTTCTCCCCTTTGGGGATACGGTAGATGACGACATTCAAAAACGAACCTATCATCAAGCCGATAATAAAAACCACTATACTGATCAAAATTGTGTCGGTCATGACAATCCTCCAAATCGCCGGTTTCTGTTTTGAAAATCGGTTACGATATCATCAAGCTCTTCTACTGTAAAGTCCGGCCAGAGTGTTTGGGTAAAATAAAATTCCGCATAAGAGAGCTGCCATAGCAGAAAGTTGGAAACCCGTTCCTCGCCACTGGTGCGGATCAGCAGGTCAATATCACTGTAGGGTGTCTGTAGTGCCGCTGAGATATCTGCTTCGGTGACCTCTTCCTTTCCTACAGCGATCAGGCTGTTGACCGCATGGGTGATCTCCGCCCTTCCGCCATAGTTGAGTGCCAAAATATGGGTCAGGTCTGTGTTGTGTCGTGTCGCTTCTTCTGTTTTTCGGATGCGCTCTTGTAGCTTGGAAGAGAATGCCTTCATGTCACCTATTGCAAGAAATTTGACGTTGTTCTCCTGATAGGTGGCAAGTTCTTTTTGCAGATAGCGGTCGAGCAGACGCATGAGAAAATCTACTTCAAGTTTGGGGCGTTTCCAGTTTTCGGTACTGAAAGCATAGAAAGTGACAGTTTCAATCTCTGGATGCTTGGCACAATAGCGTGTGACATCACGGATGATCTCTGCACCCTGTTCATGCCCTTTGGTGCGGGCAAGACCACGCTGTGCTGCCCAGCGTCCGTTTCCGTCCATGATGATGGCAAGGTTTTTCAGTGGTGTTTTAGTCATCGGCAAGTACTTTCGCGTGGTCGAGTATTTTTTGTGCGAGGGTTGTCTTGTCTGCTCTGCCAAGCGGTGCTGTTTCATCAGCAGTGATGAAGGTGATCTCGTTTTCATCCCCGCCAAAGCTTTTGGCATCTTCAAGCAGGTTGTAACAGACGGCATCTACCTCTTTTTGCTGCAGGAGTGCTTTGGCATTTTCAAGCCCTTGGGTACTGTCCATCTCTGCCTTGAATGCAACGGTATGGATGCCATCTTTATTTAAAGAAGAGAGAATATCCGGTGTTTGTGTCAGTTCAAGTGCCCATGTATCACCGAGCATACTCTTTTTCAGTTTTCCCTTTTGAGGGAACTTCGGTTTGTAGTCTGCCACCGCAGCTACCATGAAAAGATATGGTGTCTTTTGGATGAGCATGCGTGCTTCTGAAGAGTTCATACTCGCTTTGCTCATGACACCTTTTTTGGCAACACGTATTGCATCGACAGTGTAGTCAAGCATCTCTTCGGCATCTTCTACTTCGATGGTGTAGATGCTCTGCGGCAGACCGATAGTATCTTTAGTGGTGATGTAGCAGACGTCCGCTCCACGTAGGTAGAGTGCAGTGGCGATCGCTTTTGCCATCTTGCCAGAAGAGTAGTTGCTGATGTAACGCACCTCGTCGATCTTCTCTCTGGTACCGCCACCTGTGACCACCACACGTCTGTCACTCCAGAAAGGATCTTTGTAGAGGGCTTTGGCTGTATGGAAAAAGATCTCTTCCGGATCAGCAAGTGCTCCGTTTCCCTCATCACCGCAGGCAAGTGTTTTGCTTTGCGGTTCGACTACCTCAATGTCATTGACCTTGAGCATCTTTAAAGAGCCTTCAGTGTAGTGGTTGGCAAGCATCTGTGTATTGGCGGCAGGTGCGACAATGAGCTGTCCTTTAAATGCAAGAGCACTCTGCAGTAAAATGTTGTCTGCTATCCCCTTGGAGAGTTTGTTAAGGGTATTGGCTGTTGCCGGAGCAATGACAAAAACATCACACTGTTTACCGAGCTCAATATGGTTGAGGGTACTGCTCCAGCTCTCTGTTGTTTCGGTAAGCACAGGGTTTCTGGTGAGTGCTTCAAACGTGAGTGCAGAGACAAAACGCTCGGCTGAGGGTGTCATGACCACATGCACCTGTGCACCGGCTTTGACAAGCAGTCTGGCAAGGTCACACACTTTGTAGGCAGAGATACTGCCGGTAACGCCAAGCAGCACATGTTTGCCTGAAAGATCGATTTGCATATTAGTTCTCTCCGAAAAATTTATAAAAGAAGTTTTTGACACGTTTGAGCGGTGTTCTGGAGATTGCCAGTTCACCCTGTGCGACATCTTTGTTGACGGTCGTACCTGCAGCGATCATCACATCATCCTCCACCGTTACGGGTGCCACGAGTTGTGTATCGGAACCGACAAAGACGTTTTTGCCGATCTTTGTGGGGTATTTGGCTTTGCCGTCATAGTTACAGGTGATCACCCCGGCACCAATGTTGCTTCCCTCATCGATACTCGCATCGCCAAGGTAGGCAAGATGTCCTGCCTTGACACCGGTAAGGGTCGATTTTTTGACCTCGACAAAGTTGCCGATATGGGTATCTTTGAGTACAGAACCGGGACGTATGCGTCCCATAGGTCCGACATCGGAGTTTTCAATGTGGGAATCTTCAACGACAGAACCGGCTTTGATGTGAGCCTTAATGAGTCTGCTGTGCCCTTCGATGCTGACACCGTTTTCAAGGATGCACTCTCCTTCAAATGTGGCACGGCAGTCGATGTAGATGGTCTCTGGAAGACGCATGATGACACCCTGCATCATGAGTGCCTCTTTAATGCGACGCTGCATGATCTCTTCAGCATGGGCGAGGTCAAGCTTGGAGTTGACCCCTTTGAACTCCTCCTCTTCGACAAAGACAGGGTGTACTGTTCTGCCTTCTTCGACTGCCATTTTGACAATGTCGGTAAGGTAGTACTCTTTTTGTGCATTGTTGTTGTCAAGCATCGGAATATAGCGTTCCAGCAGTTCGGTGTTGACTGCATAGATACCGGCATTGACTGTTTTGACATTGAGCTGTTCAGGCGTACAGTCTTTCTGTTCGACGATCTCTCGAACCTCGCCGTTTTCGATGATCACTCTGCCGTAGCCGCTGGGATTCTCAAGCTTGATGACAGACATGTTGATGTCAGCATCACCGGCAGTAAGTGCGCGCAGCGATGCTTCGGTAACAAGAGGCATATCACCGTTTAGAATGAGGGTTCTGCTGTGTTTGGTGTGAACCCCTTTCATCGCACCTCCGGTACCGGGGAACTGTTGAGCATCCTGCAGATGAAAGTGTATGTTTTCATAATGGGCATTGATCTCGGATTCAATCCGCTCTGCCTGATGGTAGAGTACTACGGTAACATCATCAGAGACAGCCTGTGCAGCATCGATGGCATGAAAGAGCATCGGTTTTCCGCTGATGGTATGGAGGACTTTGGGGGTCTCTGATTTCATTCTCGTTCCCTGCCCGGCGGCAAGGATGACAATACTGATGGACATTTGAGGTACCTTTGGATAAAATTGTTGTATTTTTGTATGTGATTATATCGAATTGAGATTAAGGGCGGTGTAAAGAAATAGCTCTCATTCGATTTGGGTTAAAGTGTGATTGCTATAATAGCATTCAAATATGTTATGAAGAAAAGGCCAGCATGAAAAGAGAGATAACACAGACAAAGTTGATTATCTACAGTGCGCTGTTTATGGTGCTGTTTGATAATTACACTTTCTATGTCAATACCTTGAAAGTGTATCCTTTGACTTTGGCAAATAGTGCTTTTTTGCTCTCTTTGATCTTAGTATTGTGGGCAGTTACTGTATTGCTATTGACCCTTGTCAGCAGCCGGTATACTACGAAACCGGTATTGATTGCTGTTTTGCTCATTTCCGCATCGACGAACTATTTTATGAACACCTATCATGTCATTATTGATGACAACATGATACGCAATGTGCTTCAGACAGACTGGCATGAGAGCAGAGACCTTCTGAGCATGAAACTGCTAGCATATATAGTATTTTTGGGAGTATTGCCTGCCTGGTGGGTATGGAAGGTGCCTGTAGCATATGGTACTTTCAAGAGAGAAGTGCTTGCCAAAGGAAAGACGGTTGTTGCCTCATTGGTGTTGATTGCTTTATTGCTCTTTTCGTTCAGTAAATACTATGCTTCCTTTTTTCGTGAACATGTCCCCCTGCGATACAATACCAATCCGACATTCTGGATCTACAACAGTGTATACTATCTGTACGAGCAGTTTAGTCATACACCGACCTCCATACGTCCGATAGGTACGGATGCAAAAATTGTAACCAATGAGAAGCATCCAAAGCCGCGATTGGTGATTATGGTGGTAGGAGAAGCAGCACGTGCTGATCACTTTTCACTCAATGGCTATGCGCGTGATACTAACCCAAATCTGGCACAGGAAAATGTAATCTCCTTTACCCATTTTTCATCATGCGGCACCAGTACAGCAGAATCGGTACCATGTATGTTTTCTCCTTATAACAGAAGTAATTACAGCTATAATAAAGGGCACTATACGGAAAATGCACTTGATGTTCTCAAACATACTGGAGCAGTGGGATTACTTTGGCGTGATAACAATTCTGACAGCAAGGGAGTTGCATTGCGAATTCCTTATGAGAACTACAGAACAGCCAAACACAATACGGTCTGCATTGAAGGGGAGTGTCGTGATGAAGGTATGCTGGTTGGTCTGGATGAGGTGATCAGGAAGTTTGAGAAAGAAGGGAAACGCAATATCCTCATTGTACTTCACCAGATGGGAAATCATGGACCGGCCTATTACAAACGCTATCCTAAAGCATTTGAAAAATTTACACCGGTATGCCGCACAAATCAGCTTGAAGAGTGCAGCCGTGAATCCATTAGGAACGCATATGACAATGCGATCTTATATACTGATTATTTCCTCAGCAGGGTGATTGGTTTTCTTAAAAAGTATAACAAACGGTATGATACAGCGATGATTTATATGAGTGACCATGGAGAGAGCCTAGGTGAAAATGGACTGTATCTGCATGGTTTACCATACCTTATCGCACCTAAAGCGCAGACACATATCCCCGCACTGCTGTGGTTAGGAAAAGGCATGCAGCAACGGTTGAATATGGATGCTATTCGATCAGAAAGCAACCTACCGCTTTCCCAAGATGTTCTCTTCTCTACACTGCTGGGTATCTTTCATGTTTCAACAAACGTTTATCGGAAAAATCAGGATATATTGCATCCTATTGAAAAGTAAATGATTGAAGGTGTTATATCGGCTATTGAGTGCAAGATAAGATATAAAAGGGGAGTACAATGTCCTACAGAAGCATTTAGGCTTCTGTAGACACGTGTCAGTGCAAGAGCTCTTCAGGGATATTTCCGCCGTTTTGGGCGATCTTTTCCAAGACTGCTTTGTGCAGTGCAATATTTTGTTCAGCAGTTCCTTCATAGTCTTCAATGCCCATTTCGGAAGCGAGTTCTTTTCTGTGGGCATAGCCACTGTCAAGTCCAAGCAGTTTCATCAAGTCGACAATAGAGGTTTTCCAGTTGAGCCCTGGATTTTGCTCAGAGAGTGTTTCGAGTTTCGCCACAACATCAACCACTTCGACGGCTTCTACTGCCACTTCTGGTTCTGCAGGCTCGGAAGATGCATTTTCTGTCTCAGGTGCCTCAGCAATAACTTCTTCCGTTGCTGCTACAGCTTCAGTTTCGGGTTCAGTTTTTGGTGCATCATCACCAAATCCAAGTTTTTTCATAATGTTGCCAAAAATGCTCATATGTGTATCTCCTTTATATTGTTGTGTGTCACACAGTATAACGGATGAATATCGTTAAAGCATAACATAACAGACATATCTTACTCACTTTGTTATCTGCTTTGCTTTCTTATCGTGATTTTCTCTCAAAATTGGCTAAAATACGCCTAAAGATTTACTCAATAGGAAATCATTGTGCAATGTAAACATTTTGGAAGCTGTGGGTCATGCAGTTTGTATGCTGTGGCGTATACTGAGCAGTTGGCTAAGAAGCAAGAGAGAGTACGGGGATTGCTCGCACCGTTTTATGAAGGTAAACTTGCAGTCTTTGATTCCCCGGATTCGCACTACCGCGCACGTGCGGAGTTTCGCATCTGGCATGAGGGTGAGGTGTGTCATTATGCCATGGGGAACATCACGAAGAACGGGGCGGTTAACATCAGCGAATGTCCTAAGGTTATTGAGCCTATAGAAAAGCGTATGTGGAAACTGCTTGAAGCGATTAACGCTTCACCTGATGTGCTCAAAAAGAAGCTCTTTGCCGTGGAGTTTTTGGCGACAACGACCGATGAGTGTCTGATTACGATGCTCTACCACCGTAAACTCGATGAGCTCTGGAGCGAGGAAGCCAAGCAGCTTGAAGCGCTACTTAAGTGCAAAGTGATGGGGCGCAGCCGCAAGCAGAAGGTGGTACTCTCCGATGAGTATGTGACCGAAAGACTGCCCATAGACGGCAGAGTGATCACCTATGTGGAGTATGAGAGCGGCTTTACGCAGCCTAACCCTACGGTGAATATCAAGATGATCGAGTGGGCAATCGCACAGGCGAAAAAGACGGGCGGAGGAGATCTGCTTGAAGCCTACTGCGGACTGGGTAACTTCACGCTGCCGCTTTCTCACTACTATGACAAAGTACTCGCAACTGAGATCTCCAAACGCTCCATCCATGCTGCACTGCAAAACTGTCAGCTAAACGGGGTGAAGAACATCACCTTTGCGCGTATGGCATCAGAGGAGATGACCGAGGCACTTCAGGGTGTGCGTAGCTTTGAGAGACTTAAAGGAATCGACCTAACACAGTATGACTTTACGACCGTACTGGTCGATCCGCCGCGTGCGGGGCTCGATGAAGGCACAACTGCACTGATTGCCGACATGGAGCATATCATCTACATCTCTTGCAACCCTGACACCCTTGCACGTGATCTTGAAACGCTCTGTAAGAGTCATGAGGTGTTTGATGCTGCTATATTTGATCAGTTCCCCCACACAGAGCATGTAGAGAGCGGAGTGTTTTTGAAAAAAAGAGCTTAGAGCTCTTTGTGTGCGACCATGGCACAGAGGTTCTGTACCACTTTCATGCCGGCATTTTTGGCTTTTTCGGCTGCGGCATTGTTGACCAGACCAAGCTGCCCCCAAAATACCTTGACATCACCTCTTTCTATGCACGCATCGGCAATGGCATCGAAGGCTGCCGGTTTTCTGAAAATATCGACCATATCGACCTCAAAGGGGATTTCTTTAAGTGAGTGGTAAACCTTCTCTCCAAGTATCTTATCACCCTTTGGGTAGACCGGTACGATCTTGTATCCGGCTTCCTGCAGGTACTTGGCGACACGGTGGCTTGCTTTGCTCGGATCGGGTGAGAGACCGAGTACGGCAATGGTCTTGACGCTGTCAAAAATCTCTTTGATCTCTTCTTGATTACTGTTTACAGTAGGAAATTCACATTCCATGCTTTATCCTTTATTTAGGGGTTTTAGAGGAGCCCTTAGTTATAATTTGACCATTATAATACTCAGGAATGATTAATGTTGGACTTAAAACAGATAGAAGAGGCATACAGAAGACTGGAGGGTGTGGTCTATCATACTCCTTTCTCCTATGCGCCGATATTGAGTGAAATGAGCGGGTATGACGTCTACCTGAAAAAAGAGAATCTCCAGCGTACGGGTGCGTTCAAACTGCGTGGTGCCTTCAACAAGATCGCGACACTGATCGAAGCAGGCAAGCGGGGCGGTGTAGTTGCTGCGAGTGCGGGGAATCATGCGCAGGGGGTTGCCTTTGCCGCCAAACACTTCGGCATCGAAGCGACGATCGTTATGCCCGAATCTACGCCGCTGACCAAAGTACAGGGTGTCAGGGCATTTGGTGCCAATGTCATTCTTGAAGGAAGCAACTACGATGAGGCGTATGCCTATGCGGTCAAGTTTGGAGAGGAGAAAGGGTTCGATTTTGTCCACCCTTTTACCGATGCTGAAGTGATGGCAGGGCAAGGTACCGTAGCGCTTGAGATGCTTAAAGAGGTGCCCGATCTGGATGCTATGGTCGTTCCCGTAGGTGGCGGTGGTCTGATAGCCGGTATGGCGACAGTAGCCAAATCGATCAGCCCTGAGATAGAGATGATCGCGGTCTCTGCCGAGGGTGCACCGGCGATGCACCTCTCTTACGATGCACATAAGCCTATTGACACTACTTCAGTACGTACCATTGCAGATGGCATAGCAGTACGCGACACATCGCCAATCACTCTGGAGTACATCCTGAAATATGTCGATCAATTTGAAGGAGTATGTGAAGATGAGATCGCTTCAGCCATTCTCTTTTTGCTTGAACGTCAGAAAGTGTTGGTCGAAGGTGCAGGCTCAGTCGGTGTTGCAGCACTGATGCATGGCAAGATCGATCTGCCAAAAGGCAGCAAAGTCGGTATTGTCCTTAGCGGCGGGAACATTGATGTAACGATGCTTTCGCTTATTATTGAAAAGGGTCTGGTAAAATCGGCACGGAAGATGAAACTGATGGTGACTCTGGTGGATAAACCCGGTGCTTTGCAGAGCTTTACGCAGATATTGACAGAAGTTGGGGCGAATATCGTTCAGATAGGCTATGATAGAACGTCGATCGATCTTGAGTTTGGAGATGCGCATGTGAGTGTGGCACTTGAGACCAAAGGGGCGGAACATCAGGAGCAGATACGCCAAAAGCTTAGAGAGGGCGGGTTTTCGTTTAAAGAAGAACACTGATAAAATTAGAAATTAGAAATTAGAAATTAGAAATTAGAAATTAGAAATTAGAAATTGGGGATGGTTTGGTTGCGATAGATTTGGGGTCGAATACGCTGCGGGTTGTGGAGTATGACTGTGTGCATATGCGTACAACAGCGGAGTTTGAGAAGATTGTCAAAACTGCTGACAGGCTGGCGATGACGGGGGTGATAGGGCATGAGGCGGTAGAACGTGTAATCTATGCGATCCGTGAAGCTCAGGAGAAGATCGATTTTCATGGGCAGAAGATTGTGGCGGTGACGACAGAGGCGTTTCGGCGTGCAAAGAATGCCGATGATGTACTTGCACGTATCGCGCAGGAGACTGGCGTTTCGTTCCGCATTATTGACGGTGATGAAGAGGCGTGTTTGACACTGCTTGCGGTAAAGGAACGTTTGCACAAACTTCACCATGGTGCTACCTCTTTTGTCCTGATCGATATTGGGGGCGGATCGACTGAGATCATCTTTGTCTATGCAAATGAAGTGATTTCAAAAAGCTTTCCTGTTGGCATTGTTACCATTGCACAGCAGTACACGACACTCGATGCGATTAAAGACTCCTTACCCCATGAGATGCTCTCTATGCAGATGTTTGCCGCAGAGACACTGGCAACGCGGGGCAATGTGGAGGCATTTGTTGCAACTGCCGGAACACCGACAACTGTAGCTGCCATGAAATTGGGGCAGACCTATGCGACATACGATGCGGCAAAGATCAACGGGACTATCCTTGCCAAAGAGGAACTCTCCTACTATTTGGACAAACTGCTTGCCATGCCGTTTGAAAAGCGTGAAGAGACAGTCGGAATAGGACGCAGTGATCTGATTGCAGCCGGTATTCTAATATTTGAACATCTCTATACCATCCTTGAACAGAAGCAGTGTATTGTTATTGATGACGGTTTGCGCGAAGGGGTTGCCATAGCGTATTGTAAAGAGCAACAATGCGATAAAAAAGGGTAATAAAAGAGAATTTTTATCCTATTTTAAGGCTATCGGATTACACTCTAATATTATTTTGATATAATCAGAAAAAAATTATGGAGTGTTGACCATGCAGATGAGTGGTGCACAGATGGTGTGTGAGGCGATCATCGCCGAGGGTGTCAAGACCGTTTTCGGTTATCCCGGCGGAGCGATCATGCACGTTTACGATGAGATTTACAAGCAGAATGGATTTGAGCATATTTTGACACGTCATGAGCAGGCTGCCGTGCATGCTGCAGATGGTTATGCCAGAGCGACAGGCGAAGTTGGTGTCGCGATGGTGACATCAGGACCTGGCTTTACCAATGCCGTGACCGGACTGGCGACTGCCTATATGGATTCTATCCCTCTGGTTGTGATCTCTGGTCAGGTACCGCTCTCGCTTATTGGAACGGATGGATTTCAGGAGATCGATGCAGTGGGTATCTCCAGACCCTGTACCAAGCACAACTTCCTTGTGCGTTCGCTTGAAGAGCTGCCGCGTATTCTCAAGGAAGCATTTTATCTTGCACGTAGCGGCAGACCTGGTCCAATCCTTGTAGATATCCCTAAAGACATTACGGTCGATGTAGGTGAGTTCAAATACCCCGATTCGGTACATATTCCAAGCTACAAACCAACGTACAAAGGGAACAATCGCCAAATTGAAAAAGCGGTAGATGCGATCAAAAAAGCCAAAAAACCGTTGTTGTATATTGGTGGTGGGGCAGTTCTTTCCAATGCCTACAAACTGGTACGCGAACTTGCCGAAAAGACACAGATACCAGCAGTTGAGACACTGATGGCACGTGGCGTTATGGGTGCAAAGAATCCGCTTTTACTTGGGATGCTCGGGATGCATGGAAACTATGCTTCCAACATGGCGATGAGTGAGACCGATCTGGTCATCTCTCTGGGGGCACGGTTTGATGACAGGGTAACGGGGAAGCTGTCTGAATTTGCCAAATATGCCGATGTGATCCATATTGACATTGATCCAGCGAACATTGCGAAACTGGTCGATGTTGACTATCCTATCGTCGGAGATGTCGCACAGGTCGTTCAAAAGATGCTTCCTATGCTTGAAGATGTCAATACAGACCGCTACCAGGCGTGGCGAGAGATTCTCAAACGGTATGATGAACTGCATCCGCAGTCCTATGTGGATAGTGATGAGGTTATCAAACCGCAATGGGCAATAGAGCGTCTTGGAGAGCTGGTCGGAGAAGAGGCGATCATTACTTCCGATGTTGGGCAGCATCAGATGTGGGCTGCACAGCACTATCCGTTCGACCGTCCTAGACAATGGATAAACTCCGGTGGTCTCGGTACTATGGGGTTTGGTTTCCCTGCTGCGATCGGTGCAAAGCGTGCATATCCGGAAAAGACAGTCATCAACATTACCGGTGATGGTTCTATTTTGATGAATGTACAGGAGCTGGTAACCGCAGCAGAGTACAAGATACCGGTAATCAACGTTATCTTGAATAATCACTTCCTTGGAATGGTACGTCAGTGGCAGACCTTCTTCTATGAAAAACGCTACTCTGAAACTGATCTGACCTTCCAGCCAAACTGGAAAGCACTTGCCCAGGCATGTGGCGGGATTGGCTATGATGTGACGACCAAAGAAGAGTTCGATGCTGCACTAAAAGATGCTATGGCACAGAATAAGGTCTGTTTTATGAACGTTGCAATTGACCGGTTTGAGAATGTTCTACCAATGGTACCTGCCGGTGGCGCACTCTTCAATATGATGCTGCCGCCGAAGATTGAAAATGACGGGGAGGAAAAGTAATGGCAAACAGTAACAATGAAAGACGAGTTATCTCCGTTGTGGTCATGAATGAAAGTTCTGTGTTGGCGCGTGTGACGGCGTTGTTTGCCGGACGCGGATATAACATCGAATCACTTACCGTAGCGCCGATCCCAAACAGTGACAAGTCTCATATTACCATTGAGACCAAGGGAAATGCAAGGGTCATGGAGCAGATCACCAAGCAACTGCATAAGCTCATTCCTGTTTATAAGGTCATTGAGCATGAAGAAATGGTCGAAAAAGAGATGGTATTGGTCAAGTTCCCTATAGGTACCAATATGAGCGACATTGCAGCACTGGCAGCCGCCTACAACGGTGGCATTGTCAATGTTGGGCCGGAAATGGTGGTCGCGCAGGTAGCCGATGAACCAAAACGGGTCAAACACTTTATAGAAGCAGCCGAACGTTACAATCCGTGCGAGATCGTACGTGGTGGTGTTGTGGCTATTGAACGATAAGAGATTTTTTTAACTCGTTCCCGTGCTTTGCGTGGGAATGAATGGGGACGAGATAACCAATACCTTTTAGAACAAGGATGATGATGACCTACAAACTCTCTCAAATTGCACAAATACTTCAGATAGATTTTCAAGGCACGGATATTGAGATAGACGGTATCCACACACTGAGTGAAGCAACACCGACCCAGCTAAGTTTTTTTAATGATGCAAAATATGTTGCACAGCTTCCAAATACAAAGGCAGGTGCCGTCCTTATAGACCAAAAACATGCATCGATGCTTCCTGAAGGTACGGTTGCTCTTATTACCGATGAAGCGTATCTCAAGCTTGCCATAGCCTCCAAACTTTTTGCTCACAAGGTAGAGACAAAGGGTGAACATCCTCATATGGATGAAGGGTGTGACATAGACAAACGGGTACGTTTTGGGAAAAATGTTACATTGGGAAAGAATGTAACCATTATGGCTGGTTGCTATGTGGGTGACAATGTTAGCATTGGCTCAGGTACGCTGCTTTATCCAAATGTTACACTCTATCATGGTACCTCTATAGGAGAGAGATGTATTATTCACAGTGGTACGGTCATTGGATGTGACGGATATGGATTTGCCCATACCAAAACGGGTGAACATGTCAAAATTTACCAAAATGGCAAAGTGATCATCGAAGATGATGTCGAGATAGGGGCGAACTGTACCATAGACCGTGCAGTATTCGGAGCAACAACGATTCGCAAGGGTACGAAGCTAGATAATCTTATTCAGATAGGGCACAATTGTGATGTAGGAGCATACACACTTATGGCGGCACAGGTGGGGCTGGCAGGATCGACCAGCCTTGGGCGCAACGTTGTTATGGGTGGGCAGAGTGCCTCGGCTGGACATCTGCATGTAGGTGAATTCGCGACTATTGCAGGTAAAGGCGGCGTGACAAAATCGCTTGAGGGAGGCAAAACCTATGCGGGGTTCCCTGCTATAGAGATCAAGCTTTGGCGTAAAATGCAGGCAGCTTTGATGCGCATTGTTAAGAACCGTTAACCTTTTGATTCTATAATGAAGTATTCAAATATTAAGGAGTACGTTATGAGCGGAAAAGTGACAGAAATTGCAGAGCTTAATCTTAGCGGTACAAAAGATGGGAAAATTACGGTTACAACCATAGAAGAACCCTATGGTACAGGTAGCGAAAGCGTTGCAAGTATAGGTATTTCACTACAGGCAAATGCTGAGGAACCTGACTGGAAAGTGCACATTCCAAAAGCGAATATTGATGCAGTGATCGCTGCACTTGAAAAAGCAAAAGCACAACTGTAGAAAGAGAGCGGATACTATTCCGCCTCTTCTTGTGCCTTCATTGCTTTGTATTGTGCAAGTGCTCTCTCCATTGCGTCCCTGTCAGGGATCTTACGTCCGGCAATGTAGCCGATAATATTACCCTCTTCATCCAGTTTTGGCTTGATCCATACAACAACGAGATAGTATTTCCCCTCGCTTGTCATATTTTTGACATAACCTTCCCAGTAGTTACCGCCTTTGATCGTCTCCCACATACCTTTAAATGCGGCTTTTGGCATATCTGGATGACGGTTAATATTATGTGGGGAACCAATGAGTTCCTCTTTTGTGTAACCTGTCAGTTCCCTGAACTTTCGGTTAGCATAGGTAATGATCCCCGCCGGGTCAGTTTCTGTAATCATCACACCGCCATCAAACGGTACCTCTTCATCAACAGGATCCGGTTTGGTGATCTCTTTGCCGGTGATAATATTTTTGATGGTTTTGCCCATAAGTGATCCTTCGTGTTTCATATATCTGATAGGAAAGAAAAAGCAGTACCGTCTTTTATGGCAGCCTGGCACTCTTCAATGGAAGAGCCAACGCTTTCCGTCCCTCCCTCACGGGAGGTTTGGCTTTTTCATTATTTACTATCACTGGTAATGCATTATACCATTTTAATCTTTTAATTATCATCAAAATATAACATACTTATAGCATACTGTATGGACAATAATTCCTCGTTCCATTCTCTAAAACCCTCTGTTTTTTTGTGGTAGAGTCATAAAATTCCAATCAGGGAGAATGACATGTCATAATACGGGTTTAACGATACTTCGATACAATTGCAAATAGAATAGTGCAGGGCATAAAATGTCATAAAAAGGAAAGATTTGTCAGTAAAAGAAACGATCAAATCACTTATCAAAGAGCGTATGCTTGTCATTGACGGTGCTATGGGTACTCAGATACAAGACCTTGATATCCCGCAAGAGGCATGGATCGATAACAAGGGGGTATCGCAGGAGGGGTGTAACGAACTGCTCAATGATACAGCCCCAGAGCTGATCGAACGCATCCATACACGCTATGCGATGGCAGGTGCCGATCTGATCAAGACCAATACCTTTGGCTGTATGCCGTGGGTACTCGATGAGTATCAGATGAGTGAGCGTGCCTATGAACTCTCCAAAAAGGGAGCAGCACTGGTCAAAAAGGTGTGCAATCACTACGCTACGCCAGAGCAGCCCCGTTTTGTGCTAGGCTCCATCGGGCCGGGCACGAAACTTCCCTCACTGGGACATATCCATTATGATGAGATGTATGCAGGATACA
Organism: Sulfurovum sp.; assembly: GCA_027082955.1. Taxonomy (GTDB): domain Bacteria; phylum Campylobacterota; class Campylobacteria; order Campylobacterales; family Sulfurovaceae; genus Sulfurovum. The sequence goes on from JALWTA010000014.1 coordinate 71,284, forward strand.
AGATTGTTGCCGAAGGGCTCATTGACGGTGGGTGTGATATCTTTTTGCTTGAGACCTGTCAGGATCCGCTGCAGATCAAAGCAGCACTTCACGCTTGTCAAGATGCCAATGCCGCCAAGGGGACCAATCTGCCTATCATGGTATCAGTCACCATCGAGCTGAGCGGTTCGATGCTCATTGGAACCGATGCGGCAACGATCGTGACGATACTTGAACCGTTTGATATCCTCTCATTGGGGCTAAACTGCGGTACAGGACCGGACCAAGCCAAAAAACACCTCAAAGTAATGAGTGAACTGTGTGCCATACCGCTCTCCATCCATGCCAATGCCGGACTGCCGCAAAACCGCGGGGGATACACCTACTACCCTATGGGACCGGACGAGTTTACGGCTAAACAGCTTGAGTTTACAGCGCTTGACGGAGTCAGTTTCCTTGGAGGGTGCTGCGGTACAACGCCACAGCATATCCAAGCACTTAAAAAAGCAGTTGGCAGCCTGAAGCCCAAAGCGCCTACTGGGCATATTGAGCCAAGTATCGCTTCACTTTTCAATACCGTTGAGCTTTTTCAAAAACCCGCTCCACTGCTCATTGGTGAGCGAAGCAACGCGACAGGCTCCAAGGCTTTCCGTGAACTGATCATTGCAGGTGACTACGAGGGGACACTGACTGTCGGACAGGCACAGGTGCGTGATGGGGCGCACTGTCTTGATGTCAACGTAGAGTTTGCAGGACGTGACGGTGCGAAAGATATGCGTGCAGTCATGGAACTGTATAACCAAAAGATTCCTATTCCGCTCATGCCTGACGCCACCCGTGTCAATACGATGGAAGAGGGGCTTAAATGCATTGGGGGCAAGCCCATCATCAACTCGGTCAACCTTGAAGATGGTGAAGAGAAGCTCGATGCCGTGTGTGGATTAGCAAAGAGGTACGGTACCGCACTGGTTTGTTTGACCATCGATGAGAAGGGGATGGCAAAGACCAAAGAGGAGAAGGTCGCTGTGGCTGAGCGGCTTTATGATCTCTGTGTCAATCGTCACGGTATCGCACCGCACAACCTGATCTTTGATGTGCTTACCTTTACCGTGGGCTCTGGAGATGAGGAGTACCGTGATGCTGCGATCCAGACACTCGAAGCGATCCGCGAACTGCACAAACGCCATCCTGAAGTAGGCTCGACACTGGGACTGAGCAATATCTCTTTTGGACTGGATAGGCATGCAAGGATGTATCTCAACTCGGTATTTCTGCACCACTGTATCGAAGCAGGGTTGACATCGGTCATCATCAATGTTAAACACATTATTCCGCTGAACAAGATGAGCAAAGAAGACATCGAAGTGTGTGAAGAGTTGCTCTTCCACCCTGATGATCAGTCGCTTTTTAAGTTCATCGAGCACTTCTCTGACAAAGTAGTCGATACTGACGCCAACGATGAAGCCTACGAAGCGATGAACACCGAAGAGAAGATTGCAAGGCTTTTGATGGATGGTGACAAGGAACGTATGATCCCGCTCGTTGAAGAGGCACGCCATGAGATCCATCCTGACCGCATTGTCAATGAGATCCTTATCGATGCGATGAAAGTCGTCGGTGAGCTCTTTGGCAGCGGACAGATGCAGCTGCCGTTTGTCCTGCAGAGTGCAGAGACGATGAAAGCGACAGTGGATTATCTCAACCCCCACCTAACCAAACAAGAAAAAGAAACCGATACGACACTGGTGATCGGTACGGTCAAGGGAGATGTGCACGATGTGGGTAAGAACCTGGTTGATATCATCCTCTCAAATAACGGTTATAAGGTGATCAATGTCGGTATCAAAACCGAGCTGGAGACCTATTTGGATGTGATGAAAGAAAAGGAGATCCAAGCCATCGGTATGAGTGGACTGCTGGTAAAGTCTACCGCTGTGATGAAGGACAATCTGGAGACGATGGCCCAGATGGGACTGACGATTCCTGTCCTACTTGGCGGTGCAGCACTGACACGCTCATTTGTCGATGATTTCTGCCGTCCCATCTACAAAGGACCGATCTTCTACTGCCGTGACGCTTTTGATGGGGTAGTCGCGATGAGCCGCATAGAACAGTACAACGAAGAGGTCAAAACCAACCCTGACGCTGTGCTGGATACACGCCTTGCCGGTGATATGAGTGAGCGTGTAGAGAAAAAGAAAAAAGAAGTGGTCATCCCGCCTTTTGAAGAGATACAGATGCCTGAACCTGTTGACATTCCTACACCGCCGTTTTGGGGCAGACGGGTACTGCAAAAAGCCGATCTCGATCTTGATACGGTTTTTGAATGGGTCAACCAAAAGAGTGTCATCAAGATGCACTGGGGGTACAAAAAGGGCAAAATGGACAAAGCCCAGTATGAAAAACTGCTCGAAGAGAAGGTGTATCCCGCCTACGAACGGTTGAAGCGTGAGTTCATTGAAAAAGAATTGTTTGAACCGACCATTATCTACGGGTACTATCCGGTACGAAGCAATGATCAGGAGCTGCTGGTCTTCCCTGAAAGTGAGGGGTGGAATGTCGATGCCAATGCCAACCGTGAGCCTTTCAAAGATGTGGTGGGGCGTGCAGAGTATGCTTTCAGCTTTCCCAGACAGGGTCGTAAGCCGCACCGGGCACTAAGCGACTTCTTCCGCCATGAGCGTCATGATGTACTGCCCATTACCTGTGTGAGTGCCGGAGAGAAGTTCTCCGCCTACGAAAAAGAGCTCTATGATGCAGGCAAATATCTGGAGTACAACATGGTGCACGGCTTCTCTGTCGAGCTTGCCGAAGCACTTGCAGAGGTGGCACACAAGCAGATACGGATGGACTTGGGTATCTTACGTGAAGATGAGAAGCCCTCACTGCGTGATGTGCGGATGAACCGCTATCAGGGAGCACGTTACAGCTTTGGCTACCCCGCCTGTCCAGACCTTGAACAGAGCCGTATTATCTTCGATCTGCTCAAGCCTGAGGAGTTTGGGATAGAGCTGAGCGAAACGTTCCAGATCCACCCGGAGCAGAGTACCACAGCATTGGTGGTGCATCACCCTAAAGCGACCTACTATGCTGTATAGAGCGATTTGAATTATGCATAAAAAATATTTTTTGCTACAATAGAGTCAGTAGTATTATGTTGGAAGTGAGCGTAACAAATTTGTTATAATAAAACCGGAAAAGGAAATTTATTATGACCAGAGATCAAGTTTTAACGATACTTAAAGAGCATAAGTCTTATATAGAGCAAGAGTTTGAAGTTGACAAAATAGGATTGTTTGGCAGCTATGCCAAGGGGAAGCAGACCCAAGAGAGTGATATTGATATTTATGTAGAATTTCGCCATAAAACCTTTGATAATCTGGCTGGTCTTTGGAATTATCTTGAGTCACTTTACCATAAAAAGGTGGACCTGTACCATAAGCATAAAAACAACAACAAAGTGATTATCTCCAATATACAAAAAGATGTAATTTATGGATAAGTCCAGCAATACAGAACTTTTGAAGTTTATATTAGAGAGTATAAACCTGATAAAGAAAAGGTTTGAGGATATAACAAATAGTGACGACTTCTTGCATACAGAATATGGTATGACACAACTTGATGCCATATCTATGAGGTTGCAATCAATTGGCGAAGCTTTAAAAAATATTGATAAACGCGATAGGGCATTTTTGCTTGAAGTTGCCGATAAAAGATACTGGAGCAATATTATTAAAACCCGAGAGATTATTACCCATCACTATATGGATATTGATGCTGAAACTATTTTTATGATATGTGATGAGAAATTGGATGATTTGGAAGAGAAGGTCTCTATATTAATGGATAAACTAAAAAGCTGATGATGGAAAAAGAATCTAAAACTACTTCCTGCCGCTACTGCAAACTTGAGGTAGAAAAAGGGGAACGTCGCTGCCCTCACTGTGGTACGCTCAACCCCTCGATGGGGGTGAAACAGTCGCTTATCTGGACGGTTTCAGCGATTGTCATGCTTTATCTTGCTTCCTATATCATTGGGTATTTTAAGGCATCATAAAGGGGTTAAAATGGAAATACAAAAAGGCATATACCGACACTACAAAGGCAATGAGTATGAAGTGCTGATGGTGGCACGCCATTCTGAGACCGAAGAGCCGATGGTAGTGTATCGTGCACTGTATGGTGACTATGGGGTATGGGTAAGACCCTATGAGATGTTTATGCAGAAGGTGGAAGTAGGTGGCGAGATGGTAGATCGGTTTACGTTTTTGTATGCGTAGTATCAAATACCCTCCATCCTCCGTGCCTCAAAACGAACCAGCCTTTCCTCTGAAAAACGGAACGATATTTCAATAGGACGGCAGCACACTTCGCAGTCCTCAATATATTCGCTCTCCTCTTTGCTTGGGTCAAGCACCATTGAGATCGTCTCCCAGCAGTAGGGGCAGGTAAAAAAGTGTTCCATTGAAAAATATCCTTTGAAGTTTTGTCATTTCTGGCTTGAGCAGGAATCTATGTGTTACTTATTTAGCAAGTATTAAGATCCAGCATCAAGTGTGTGATGAGAACACGCCTCTTGGAATCGAAAGCTTTAGCTTCGTCTTAACGTAGAATGGTAAAAATGTAAGACGGGGCTAAAGCCTCCGGTTCCAGAAAGATTATAAAAGAGTGATCTTCTTATACCTTATTTCCACTCTTTGCGAAACCATTTTGTCAACCAGTTTGGCAATGTACATCCGCTACAGTTGCCTGTGCGTTCACAACGGGTTATTTGAATGTTTCTCCAGAGCATAAAGGCAAAGCCGGCAGCAATGATAAGCTGCAAGGCTGCCATATTGTAGTAGCCCTCTATGAGGTTTTGGATGCCCATGACGAGGAAGAGGATGGTGATGATGAGGCACATGAGGCTCTCCTGATTTTTATGTGAATGTATTATACTTTCTATATTTATATCAGAACTTCTCTTGTATTTATGCTCTTTTGATACTTTTTTTATAAAAAAGTATCGCAAAAAAGCGTCACTTCGCAAGTGCACGGGCGATGCTTGTGTCGCCTTGCTTCGCAAATGTGGGCGACAACGCATCTGTGCACCCGATGCTCAGTGACAATCCAATATAAAGGAATATATGATGTCAAAAATTATTGAGTATTTTGAAACGATTGCTAAGATACCACACTGTTCGAAAGAGGCGGAGGGGCTGTGTGACTTTTTGGTAGCGTTTGCAAAAGAGAGAGGGTATGAGGTAGAGATGGATGTGGCGAAGAATATTTACGCTTACAAAGGAACACCCAGACTCTGTTTGCAGGCGCACTACGATATGGTTTGCATGGGGAAAGCACCGCAGATAGAAACCTATGTTGAAGAGGGGTGGATGAAAGCCAAAGATGCTTCTTTGGGAGCAGACAACGGTATGGCAGTGGCGATGATGATGCAGCTGATGGAGGAGGGGAAGGTGTTGGAGTTTCTCTTTACTTCTGACGAGGAGATAGGGCTCATTGGTGCTAACGCACTGGCATTTGAGCTTAAAGCGGAGTATATGCTCAATCTTGACAGCGAGGATGAGGCGGAGGTGTACATAGGCTGTGCCGGAGGCGCGGACATTACGGCATTTAAGCAGGATGACTACGTTGAGGGAAGCGGTACCTGTTATGAGGTTGCCATCAACAGATTGCCGGGTGGACATTCTGGAGTGGATATTGACAAAGGTATCCCCTCTGCCATTAAGGTGCTTGGCAGCTACCTCAAAGAGGCAGGGGTGACACAGCTTGCAAGCCTCTATGCCGGTGAGCGGCGCAATGCCATCCCTGCCAATGCCGTTGCCATCGTTAGAAGTGAAATACCACTTGTTACCAAAGGAGATGTAACAGTACGTGTCTTGAATGAATCTCCCGAGATTCTCAAAGAGGGAGCAAAGGTTATCGAACTCATCAATGCTTTCAAACACGGTGTGCATGAGATGAATGAGGAACTTGGCATCCCGCATACCAGTATCAACCTTGCTATCATCACCGGAGATGAAAATGGCGGCTTGACTGTAGAAACAAGTGCCAGAGCGATGGATATGGAGGCACTTGATGTTTTGACCCAAGAGACGGTTGAGCTATTTGAAACGCACGGATTCAAGACCAAAGTGGAGGACAAATACCCCGCTTGGAAGCCGGATGTGACAGACTTTACCAAACTGGTTGATGCCAAGGTGTGTGAAGTGTTTGGGCAGAGTAAGCTTATGGCGATTCACGCTGGGCTTGAGTGCGGGGTGATTGCCCAGAAGTATCCGCAGATGAAATTCGCTTCCATCGGTCCGACTATTCGATACCCGCACTCAACACGGGAGATGGTGAAGCTTGACTCGGTAGAAAAAACCTTTGATGTCGTACAAAAAATTATTGAGTCGATGTAAAGTTATACTTTGAAACTCTCCGTTGTTTTACAGTAGGGTTTCATGAAGCACTCCTCACATTCGGGTTTGACTGCTTTGCAGCGGTAGCGCCCGAAGAGTACCATTGCCTGATGGAGCCGGTGCAGGTCGGTTTTGAATTTCTTTGTCAGCTCCTCCTCGCACTTGAGGGCTGTGGGGGCATCGCAGAGTCCAAGGCGGTGTGCGACACGGTAAACATGGGTATCGACCGCCATGAGGTTGGCACCGGTGTACTCTATCATTACCACATTTGCGGTCTTCTGTCCTACACCTGCAAGTTTGACAAGCTCATCACGCTCAAGCGGTATCTCTCCACTATAGTTTTCGACAACACTCTGTGCCATTTTGATGAGGTTCTTGGCTTTGTTGTTGAAAAAGGAACAGGTATTGATGTAAGATTTGACCTCGTCAAGGTCGGCATTGGCAAGCGAAACAGGATCAGGGTATCGTTCAAAGAGTGCGGGCGTGATGATATTGACCCGTTTGTCGGTACACTGAGCCGAGAGCATCACGGCAATGAGCAGTTCGTAAATATTACGGTAGTTTAGTTCTGTAACCGAATCGGGGTAGTGTGCAAGAAAGAGTTTCTTGATCTCTTCTATCTCTTTTTGGGTTGCTTTTTTTACCTTTTTAGCCATAGTGACTCAACTCCTTAAAAAAATCTTAGCATAACGTGTATTGGTTAATGAATTGTTTAACTATAACAGATATACTACCCTCACTTATAATTTTAAATTCAGACAAAGGACATCATTACAATGTTAAAACTTGCAAAAACATCATTGATCGCAGCAGCGGTTATGGCAACTTCGGTTGTCGCATCGGATATTCTCGTTACGGTCAACGGAACCAATATTACCAAGCAGGATGCTGAAGCATTTGTTAGTGCAACTGTACCGAATGCACACTTCTCACAACTTGCTCCCAAGCAGCAGGAGATGATCAAAAATACACTGGTACAGAAAGTACTTTTTGGTGAGCTGGCAAAAAAAGAAGGGATTGACAAAACACCGGAATTCAAGAGAAACCTGCAAAAAATAGCCAATGAGCTTGCAGTGAACATGTGGATGAAAAAACAGTTGGACAGTACAATTGTCAGTGACAGTGAAGCTAAAGATTTCTATGAAAAGAACAAAGACAAATTTATTATGCCAGAAACAGTACATGCACGTCATATTCTTGTAAAAAGTGAAAAAGAAGCGCAGGCAATTATTAATCAGCTCAAAGGCTTGAAAGGCGATAAGCTCAAAGAGAAGTTTATTGCATTGGCAAAAGCAAAATCTACCGGTCCTTCTGCGCCAAAAGGCGGAGATCTCGGCAATTTCAAAAAAGGACAGATGGTACCGGCATTTTCAAAAGCTGTTTGGGCACTGGAGCCGGGTGAGATTACAACAAAACCGGTGAAAACACAGTTTGGGTACCACGTGATCTATCTTGAAGCAAAGAATAAGGCTAAACCTGTGGCATATACTATGGTCAAGGATAGAATTATTGCCACACTTAAACAGCAGCAGTTCGCCAAGAAAATCGCACAGATTGGGAATGAATTGAAGTCAAAAGCCAAGATTGTTGATATGACAAAAGATGCAAAAAACGCAAAATAGTAAAGAGGCACAGCAGGATAGAGTATGAAGAGAACAATAGCAGCGTTTGGTACTGTGTGTATGCTAGCCGTTACACCTGTATTGGCAGACCATCTTAAAGAGAGCTTGAGCGGTATGCTCAAGAAAAATGACAGTACACCTTCGATGGTTAATCTTAACGGCATTGGACTAGACGGGCAAAAACACCCTTCCAGACCTAAAAAACACAGTGCAAAAGCAACGGTTGCGGTTATAGAAGGACATAAGATTACCAAAAAAGAGGCGGATGCCTATCTTTCAAAAAGAACAGGTGGTAAAATCAGTGATTTTGATCGCCTTCCAAAAGCGCAGCGTATTGCATTGATCAAGGAGCTTTCTTTACCAATGCTACTTGCTAAAAAAGCAAAAGCTTCACTCTCCAAGGAAGATCAGCAAGCACTTATCTCTCGTGCATGGATGTATACTTCAATGGCACAGGCACAAATACCGGATGAGCAGATTAAGGCAGCCTATAACAGGATCAAAGCAGAGGCGACTGCCAAAGGCGCATTGGCACAGGTACCCCCTCTTGACCGTATCAAAGACCGTATCAAAATGCAGATAGCACAACAGCAAATTATTGGGCAGATGATGCGTGGTGTTGATATTAAGATTGCTAAAGATTCTGACAAAACAGCCGGATATGCAGGAAGTATACCAATTTCAATTGATGAGGCAAACAAGGCACTTGCTCGGATGACAAAGGGAAAGTACACATGGAAAACACTTCCCGAGAAAGAGAAACTGCAAGCACTCAATATGATAGCACCGGGTAAACTCATTATGATGAGTGCAGAAAATGCAATGACGCAGAAGCAGAAAGATACGGTGTTGGCAAACTATTGGATGCAGACAGAGCTCTCCAAAATCAAAGTTTCAGACAAAAAGGCAAAAAAACGGTACAGCAAAATAAAAGAAATGCTTAAAAAATCAAAAAACAAGCACAAACTTCCCGAATACAGTGTTCTTGAAAAACGCTTGAAAATGGAAATTGCTAAAGAGAAGTTTATACGAAACATCACACAGCACGTACACATTAAGCTAAAGTAAACAGAGGGAGATAAGAGAGAATGAGTACAAAAGTATTGGATACCATAGGAGTTGGCGTTGTTTCGGGCGATGACCTGCAACAACTTTTTGCTATTGCAAAAGAGAATGAGTTTGCCATTCCCGCAGTGAATGTAGTAAGTACCTCTTCGGTTAATGCGGTACTGGAAGCAGCAAAGAAGGTCAATTCACCTGTGATCATTCAGTTTAGTAACGGTGGGGCAGCCTACTATGCCGGCAAAGGGATTGATGCAAAAGAGGGGGCGGTACTTGGTGCCATTTCAGGTGCACAGCATGTCCATACTCTAGCAGAGGCGTATGGGGTTCCTGTGGTATTGCATACTGATCATGCAGCCCGCAAACTTTTGCCGTGGATCGATGCCTTGCTTGATGCAGGAGAAGCACACTTCAAAGCACACGGCAAACCTTTGTTTTCCTCACACATGCTTGATCTGAGTGAAGAGCCGCTTGATGAGAATATCGAAACATGCAAACGCTATCTTGAGCGTATGAGCAAAATAGGCATGACCCTTGAGATCGAGCTGGGTATCACCGGCGGCGAAGAAGATGGTGTGGATAACAGTGATGTGGATAATGCACTGCTTTATACACAGCCCCAAGAGGTTGCTTACGCTTATGAGGAACTCTTGAAAATTTCTGACAAGTTTACGATCGCAGCCTCGTTTGGTAATGTACACGGGGTCTATAAGCCCGGCAACGTTGTTTTGCGTCCGGAAATTCTTGACAACTCCCAAAAGTACATCGAAGAGAAGTTCAACACAGCGCCAAAACCTGTCAACTTTGTCTTTCATGGCGGTTCGGGAAGTGAACTGAAAGATATTCGTGATGCTATCAGCTACGGTGTGATCAAGATGAATATCGATACCGATACACAGTGGGCATTCTGGGATGGTGTTCGCGGTTATGTGGCAAAATACCACGACTATCTTCAGGGGCAGATTGGTAACCCTGAAGGTGAAGAGAAACCGAACAAAAGCTACTACGATCCGCGTAAGTGGCTGCGTGCGGGAGAAGAGTCTATGGTCAAACGTCTTGAACAGGCTTACGAAGATCTCAACTGTATCGGACGGAATTAAAGCGTTCAGTGCGTAGTGTTCAGCGTTCAGAAGAGACGGGCTCCCCGTCTCTCAATCTGCCTTCTCCTATCCAAACCATTACCTTTGAAAACCATACATTCTATCTCAAACGTGACGATCTGATCCATCCAGATTTTTCCGGGAACAAAGCCCGTAAACTTTACTATTTCCTTACCCATGACCTTCTTCATATTGATACTGTTGTCTCCTACGGATCTGCACAGTCCAACGCAATGTATTCCCTCTCCGTACTGGCAAAAATGAAAGGGTGGAAGTTTGAATACTATGCAGATCATATTGCCGATTATCTGAAAGCAAATCCGCACGGTAATTATAAAGCAGCGATTGAAAACAAAATGATAATTAGAGAGCAGGAAGCAGAGAATAGTGAGCAAGTAGTAGGGAGTAGGGAGCACTTTGGTGATAATATTTTGTTTATTGAGGAGGGGGGACGGCAAAAAGAAGCGGAGTATGGTATCAGACTTTTGGCGAAAGAGATTATAGAATGGCAGAAAGACCATGGTATTGAAGAACTCAATGTTTTTCTACCTTCAGGTACCGGTACTACAGCCCTCTACCTACAAAAGTCCTTTCATAAACTCCTACCTCCTACCTCCTACCTCCTACCTAAAGTCTATACAACGCCTTGTGTGGGTGACAGTGCGTATCTGAAAAAGCAGTTTTTGATGCTTGTAGCTGATAAAAAATACCATCCTACCATTCTATCTTTAGGGAAAAAACATCATTTTGGCAAACTTTATCGAGAAAATTACGAAATTTGGCTAAAATTACAGCAACAAACAGGTGTAGTCTTTGACCTGCTTTATGACCCTTTGGGATGGCATACTTTGCTTGCTCATAGAGAGCTTTTGCGTAAGCCCTTACTATACATCCATCAAGGCGGTCTGTTAGGAAATGAGAGTATGCTCCTGCGTTATAAGCGGAAGTTTCCGCAGCTAACAGTGAATAGTTAATAGTGAAGAGTGAAAGGTAATACGAATGAAAATATTTTATAGCAGTGACGACACATTTGAAGCCAACTTCAACGAACTTCTTGAACGCGGAAAGATGGATATTGAAGGGGTGACGGGGATCGTCTCCGGACTTCTCAAAGAGATACAAACCCAGGGTAACAGTGCGCTCAGAGCGCAGATCGCACGTTTTGACCGTTGGGAGCCTCAGAGTGACGAGGAACTGATGGTCTCTACCGATGCGATGGCAGCAGCGTATGAGAATATTGACACTGACCTTAGAGAGGCACTCAGACTGGCATATGACCGCATTGAAGCCTATCACCAGAAGCTAATGCCAAAAACCTGGATGGATACAGAAGAGAGTGGTACGATACTGGGACAGAAGGTCACACCTGTGGACAGAGCAGGGCTCTATATCCCCGGTGGCAAAGCAGCTTACCCCTCTTCACTGCTGATGAATGTTATTCCTGCACAGGTAGCAGGGGTTGAGGAGATCGTAGTCTGCACACCTGCACCGGATAATGAACTCAATGAACTGCTGCTTGCAGCATGTCACCTCTGTGGTGTCAGAAAAGTATTTAAAGTCGGTGGTGCGTCAGCGATCGGTGCGATGGCGTACGGTACTGAAACCATCCCAAAAGTCGATGTGATCACAGGACCGGGCAATATCTTTGTCGCGACTGCCAAAAAGCTGGTTTACGGTGAAGTGAACATCGACATGATTGCAGGGCCGAGTGAAATCGGCATTTTGGCAGACAGCAGCGCAAGAGAGGATTATCTTGCCATTGACCTGCTCTCACAGGCAGAGCATGACGAGATGGCAAGTTCCATTCTCATCACGACTGACTCCGAACTTGCCAACAGAGTCAGCGATAAGGTAGAAGCATTTCTGGGTACACTCAGCCGTGAGGAGATCGCCCGAAAGTCTATTGAAGAGCGTGGTGCGATCATCGTAACGCAGGATATGGAAGAAGCGATCGATCTGATGAATGAGATTGCACCGGAACACCTTGAAGTGGTAACGGAAGATCCGATGGCACTGATAGAGAAGATCAAACATGCCGGTGCGATCTTCCTTGGCGAAAATACGCCAGAGCCTATAGGCGACTATATCGCAGGTCCTAACCATACACTCCCTACAGGCGGCACAGCAAAGTTCTATTCGCCTCTGAGTGTTGAGAACTTCCTCAAGAAATCCTCTATTATTATGATGAGCAAGCAGGGGATGCAAGAGATAGGAGAGCAGTGTACGATGATTGCGCATACCGAAGGATTGACAGCACACGAGGAGAGTGTACGGATCCGTTTGGGGGATCAGTAGATATTTCTCTTGTGCTATTTCCTCTAATTAGGCTCTATGCAAATTGGTTAATTCATGTAGATGTTACAAAGTGTGTGCTATGCCGTTAATACAGTTACTACATTTATATAGGGGAATTAATTAATGTGTGAGTACTATTACTGCTCAAGATAGAGGGAGTGACATGACCCAGATTTGGAAAGAATTAAGGTAAGACTATCATGACAGATGTTATGCTACAAAGATAGGATTATTTCAGGTTTGATAAAATGAGAAAAATATATAACCCAAAAAAGACTCCAGTACAACATGCAGTGCAATATACTGTGTTAATTGCTATACTTTATATCAGTTTAAAATTTTTTGATATCACTACACCAAAAGGTATAAGTTTTATTTCTTATATCCTTCCTTTATTGTTTACAAATATTATATTAGTTGTTTTTCCTGTTTTATTAGTATTTTTTTATTTTAAAGATGGCAATGCTATTGACGATATTAAAAATAAAATATTAGACGATGATACTTGTAGTCTTGATAAAAATGTCACACGAGAAGAACTTAGAGAATATCATGGAATGATGAAAGAAGGTATTATTACTGAAGAAGAGTTTAATACTATTAAAAAGAAATACTTTGAGAAACTAAAAGAGTTATAAAATTGCCAATTCAACCGCCAATTCAACCAATAAGTGCAATTTCTAAACGCCAATTCAACCAATAAGTGCAATTTCTAAAAGATAGTCGAGAAAGAGCGGGCTAACCGAATATAGGTTCGCCAATTCAACCAATAAGTGCAATTTCTGAGAAAGTAACGTGAAAGAGAGGGTTAACCGATCATAGGTTATCCTTTTTTCACCACAAAATCAGGAAAGTACTATGAAATATAAACAGTTAACCCTT
>JALWTA010000015.1:0-45013 GCA_027082955.1 Sulfurovum sp.
CTCCTTGGCAGAAGTCTCACCCAACGGGTGATAGCGGTCAGGTGAGACCTCTGTCGGCTTTTCCCCTATTTTACGGCATCTTCTCTTATTCTTTCAATGGTTTGTATTTTCTATTTCGAGATTTGGGCTTTCAGCTTGTTTGGATATTTTATTGTTTTCAGGATTTAAGGCTATCCTGCTTTATGTGCCTTGATATAAACACGTTTGGGGGCAGGAATATCATCATTAGGACACTTCCGAAGCAAAGCTCCGTAAGCTGCGCTGACGCTGTGTCCGCTTCAGCAGCGGGCTCTCGCGACTTGTCGCTTTAGGCTATCCTGCTTTATATACTTTGATATACACACGTTTAGGGGCAGGATAGCCTTCAACTGTCTTGTTTGGGTCTTTGGGGTCGAGGAAGTCTTCGAGGCTCTGGGTTGCGATCCACTCTGTTTTACGCTGTTCATTCAGATCGGTCTTTTTGATCTCGAGTACCTCAACCTCTGCAAATCCGACTCTATCACACCAGTTTTTCAACGCATTGACTGTGGGAATAAAGTAGATGTTCGGAATTTTGGAGTAGCGCTCTTTGGGTGTCAGGCACACCTCATCCTCTCCATCTATCATAAAAGTATCGAGTATCAGCTCTCCTCCTTTATTCAGTCCTTTAAAGAGAGATTTGAGCATACCGACCGGATCGGAGCGGTGGTAGAGCACCCCAAGGCAAAAGAGTGTATCAAACTTGTGTTCGTAAAATTCGACATGCTCTACTCCCAGCATCTCATAGACAATGGAAGAGTTGACAAAATGGTCAATAAACTGAAACTGTGAGTAGTAGATCGCAGAGGGGTCAAAGCCAACAAGCTTTTTTGGCTGCTGCGTCTGCATACGGAAAAGGTAGTAACCGTTGTTGCATCCTATGTCACCGACCACTTTGTCTTTGAGATCAAAATGGGGTTCAAGCAGGTTGTACTTGATCTGACTCTGCCACTCAGAGTCAATAAAAAGGTCGTTAATCTGAAACGGCCCTTTGCGCCACGGCATCATCAGTCGTGCCGTCTGTTCGATGGTCTCGGCATCAGAGGCAGAGAGATTTGGTATCTCAATCGTTACCCTGTCACCAAAACTGCATACGACATCATGATACTCAGGCAATCTGCCAATCGCCTCCTGAAGTGGCTGAATATTTTTCCATGTCAGCCACTTGCGCCGCTCTTCTCTAATCTCCTGAAGGTTCATTGGTATACACTTTTACACAAATAGCAGCTTTTCATGAGAAAAGCATACCGACACTCTTCACTATTCACTCTTCACTCTTCACTATTTCAGGTACGCTTTTTTGATGGTCTGATCAAACATCGGTCTGTCTCCGGGACCGGTAGTCACATTGTCGATCTTCTGCACGACATCCTGCCCTTTAATGACCTTTCCAAAGATTGTATAGCCGCCATTAAGCCACGGTGCCGGTGCAACGGTGATGAAAAACTGACTTCCGTTGGTATTGGGACCGTGGTTAGCCATAGCAAGCAGATAGGGCTGGTCAAATGTCAGGTTGGGGGCATATTCGTTCTTGAACTCTTTGTGCCAGATGGACTCGCCGCCGCGTCCTGTACCAGTCGGGTCACCCCCCTGTATCATAAAGCCTTTGATGACACGGTGGAAGATGAGCCCGTTGTAGTAGCCGTTCTTGACATGGGTAACAAAGTTTTCTACAGCAAGCGGAGCTGCTTTGGGAAAGAGTTTCAGTTCGATCTTCCCGACATTGGTCTCCAGCACAACTACCGGGGCTTTACTCTCTGCCGCATGCAATAAACTCATGCCGACACACAGTGCCAATACACCTTTTAAAAATCTTCTTCTGAGCATCTTTCACCCCTCTATGACATCATTGACACAGTGGTCTATTCCGAGTTCTTTGAGCAGGCGTTCAAAAAAGGCGCCGCTCTCCCGCTGTGCCTCTTCTCCAAACTCAATGTAAAAGGCTTCATGGTGTTTTTTATCTGTATCGGCGTTATCGAAAACGACCGGTTGCATACCCGTCTCCTGACATACTTTGTTGATCGCAGCATCTATCTCTGCTCTCAAGTCTTTACGGTTACCGTCAAAAACCAGACTCATGCCGGCATAACACTCTTCCATCTTTACATTTGCAACAATCTCTTCACATCTATCCACGGATCTACCTTATTTTTGAAATGATGAACAATATTATACCCTTATAAGATTATAGGGTTTTTAAGAAGAAGACCTGCACTCTCTACTTCGCCAATGCCGTTGCCCGCGTCTCCCTGATAACATTCACTTTGATCTCACCGGGATACTGTACTTTGTTTTCGATCTCTTTGGCAATCTCTCTGCTTAAAAGCACAGCTTCGTTATCACTGAGTTTTTCAGCATTGACAAAGACACGTACCTCCCGCCCGGCATTGATCGCATAGGCTTTTTTCACTCCCTGCTTTGAGGTGGCGATCTCCTCGATCTCTTTGACACGTTTGGTAAAGCTCTCAAGCACTTCACGTCTGGCACCCGGACGTGCAGCTGAAAGTGTATCTGCAGCACAGACAGCAGCACTCTCTACCGAGTCTGGCTCTTCGTGCCCGTGGTGAGCATAGATGGCATTAATGACAGTTGGATGCTCACCGTAGCGGCGGCAGAGTTCCGCACCAATTTCTACATGGCTTCCGCCCATATCCTGAGTCAGTGCTTTGCCAATGTCATGCAGCAGTCCGGCACGCATGGCAAGTTTTTCATCTCCGCCCATCTCCGCAGCCATCACTTTGGCAAGACGTGCCACCTCAAGGGTGTGTGCCAAAGCATTCTGCCCATAGCTTGCACGATACTTCAGACGTCCTATGAGTCTGGTAAGTTCTTCATGCATGGGAAAGATGCCAAGGTCGATCAGCACATTCTCACCCTCTTCAAAGGTTTTCTGCTCAAACTCACGCTCCACCTTCTCATGCACCTCTTCGATACGCCCGGGATGGATACGTCCATCCTCGACCAGTATCTCAATGACACGTGTGGCAATAGCCCGTCTGTAAAGGTTAAAAGAACTTACCAAAATTACCCCCGGCGTCTCATCGATAATGATATCCACACCAAGTAGCATCTCCAGAGCTTTGATATTCCGCCCTTCTTTACCGATAATACGTCCTTTATGCTCATCACTGGGGAGTGAAACCAGATTGATCAGCCGCTCCCCCGCAAAATCACCGGCATAGCGTGTGGTCGCTTGCGCCAAAATGTAGTTGGCACGTCGCTGTGCTTCCTCATAGGCACTCTTTTCATACTTTCTGACAATCGCAACAATATCAGCACGGCTCTGTTGTTCAACCTGTTCCAATATGTAGGCTTTTGCCTCCTCTTTTGTCAAAGCTGCTGCGTGCTGTAGCTTTTCCACGGCACGTGTGATCTCCACCTGTTTTTGTGCTTCAAGCGTTTCAAGCCGCATAGCAGCTTCGTCAAGCGCCAAAGAGCGCTCGTCCAGACGCTTCTCCTCTTTTTTCAATTCTTTCTCTTGCAAGATCAATGCCCGCTTGCGTTCTTCTGCTTCCGCAATGCGTTTTTGAAATGCAGCTTCCTGCTCGATCTCTTTGGCTTTCAGCTTGACCTCTGTCTCCTGAAGCAATAGTTCTGCCTCGTTTCGAATGGCATTGGCTTTTGCCTTCGCTTCAAGTTCAAGATGGGCAAAATGTTTTCTGCTGCTCTTTTTCAGCCACAGGAAACATGCACCGGCACCGATCACTGCACCGGCAATACCGGATGTGATCACAATAAACATCATTCTTTCCTTCTTTCCAATGCGTCATGAGAAAAAAGGCTCAAAAAATAGATACGGATCAGGGCACGATTAGCAGATCGGCCTTGACGTCATAATCATCGGTCACTACTGTTTTCGAAAAGCACAGTGTACGTGCCACAAATACCGTAGTTTCTATATTTTCAGTCTCTTTTTCAAAAAATCTGTCGTACATTCCCTTGCCAAAACCCACACGTCTATATGTACGGTCCATGCCGACAATGGGTACGACGGCTATATCTATCTGTTTCTTTCTATATTGTGTTGAAATATTAGGTTCTTTGATTCCAAACCGCTTTGTTCTCAGCGGGTATCTGTATTTTACCAATCTGAAACTTTTACCTTCCATAAACGGCACATATATCTCTTTTCCCTCTCTGCGTAAACGCCGTATTAGCGGGTAGAGATTGACCTCCGTTTTCAGAGGAAGATAGAGCATGATTGTGTCCGCTCTCTTCTTTTGTATAAGATCATACAGTTTTGCCAGCACTTTGCGATCTTTCGCGTAGGCTCCCTGTCTGCTCTCCTCCCTCAGTCGTTTTAGGCAACGCTGCCTGAAGTGGTGTTTGTGTTTTTCTCTTTCTGATTCCATATCTTTTTAATGCTCTTTGGATATAATTTTTAACTTTTTGTCCATTGGTACACAGATTCCGGACATCCACTATTATAGCAAAAGGAAGCAAGTGAAAAGAAGCATCATAACCATTGCAGTATTAGTATTGGTAGGTGTGCTTCTTTGGATACTTGCCGGACACAAAACTCAAAAACAAGAAACATTGACACCATTTGATCAGGCACAAAAGGATCAGCCGACTGAAATGCTGACACACAAAAGGCTCGAAAGAGAAAAAACGGCACTGGAACAAAACACCACAACACTCTTTCCCGCATCAGGTACCGGTTTTGTACTGACCGATACACTCGGAGAAGAACATCACATCACAGTTGACGGTTCGGATATGCTCTTTCAGGACATCTCACACCCTGTCGTGATCCTTTACTTTTTTACCCCGTGGTCACTGCCAAGCCAAAGCGAAACTCCCTACCTTTCTGAGCTTCAAAAGAAGTATCATGACAACATTTTTATTATGGGTATCCTGCTCAATCCGCAAAAATACGCAACTGAGATTGGAAAATTTATTCAGACGTACCATGCCGACTTCTACATTGCCGACGGAAAAGAGAACAACAGGTTTGCACGTACCGTGCTCTCCTCCATGCATATCTCCGACACAGTGCCTGTGCCCCTCATTGTTCTCTATCATGGCGGACACTACGACAGGCACTATGAAGGCGCCATCCCCATAGAGATGCTTGAACACGACATCAAAACATTATTACACTAATCAAGGAGCACAGTATGTTCGGTATGCTGAAAAAAGTATTTGGAAAAACATCCGAAGCGATCAAAGAGGTCGCACCCGAAAAGAAAAAAGCCATTACCAAAGAGGAGTTTGAAGATATCCTCCTTGAAGCAGATGTCAACTACGAACTGGTAGAGCGTCTGCTTGAGGCACTGCCTGACACCATTACCAGAACACAGGCATTCAACTCGCTCATCTCTGTATTTCAGTACAAAGCCGACTGGAAAGAGAGCGATGCCGTTCCTTATGTGGAAATGATCATCGGTGTCAACGGTGCAGGAAAGACCACCACCATCTCCAAACTTGCCTACAAATACAAAAACGAAGGCAAAGGGGTCATTCTCGGTGCGGGTGACACCTTCCGTGCTGCAGCGATCGAACAGCTTAGCCGCTGGGCAGACAGGCTTGAGATCCCTATTGTCGCTACCAGACAGGGGCATGATCCTTCAGCTGTGGTCTACGACACTATTGAAGCGGCAAAAGCAAGAGGCTTGGCGCATGTTATCATCGATACGGCAGGACGTCTGCATACCCAGACCAACCTCAGTGAAGAGCTTAAAAAGATGATCCGCGTTGCAGGCAAAGCCATGGAGGGCGCACCCCACCGCAAAATGCTCATCCTCGACGGTACGCAGGGAAGCTCCGCCATCAATCAGGCAAAAGCGTTTGATGAAATGATCGGCATAGACGGCATCATCATCACCAAGCTTGACGGTACGGCAAAAGGCGGGTCGGTACTGAGCATTGCCGATGAGCTTCAGATGCCTATCTTCTATATCGGTACAGGTGAACAGCCTGAAGATCTGATACGCTTTAAGGCAAATGAGTATGTCAATACCATTCTTGATGAGATATTTCTTTAAGTATCTCTAAATCATTACCAGTGATATGCTAAAATTCTATGGATAAAATATGACAATATGACATATTTTACCCCGCCTCCCTCTAAACCGTTTTATACTACACAAAACTTACCTTCAGGATACACACGTGGCAAAGAAAAAAACCCTTTTTGAGTGTCAGGCATGCGGCTTTCAGTCTCCAAGATGGATGGGCAAATGTACCTCCTGCGGCGAATGGGAGAGTATGATTGAACTGAGTGCCGAACAGATCAAGTTTCTTAAAGAGACAGCTTCATCCTCCTCTTCAACTCCTGCCATCCCCAGAGCAAAACCCATCACCGAAGTGGATGAGGACAACATCACACGTTTTGGTTCAGGCAGCAAGGAACTTGACCTCGTACTTGGCGGCGGTATCGTACCCGGCTCACTCACGCTCATTGGCGGCAGTCCCGGCATAGGAAAGTCCACCCTGCTGCTCAAAATCGCAGGCAACCTTGCCGCACAGCAACAGGATGTGCTTTACGTCTCCGGTGAAGAGTCTGCCGGGCAGATCAAACTGCGGGCAAACCGGCTTGGCGCCAACCACGAAAAGCTCTTTTTGCTTTCTGAGATCAACCTTGCCTCCGTCATTGCCGAGATCAACCGCAGAGACTACCGGTTTATTGTCATCGACTCCATTCAAACCCTCTACTCCGAGGAGACACCCTCAGCTCCCGGTTCTGTCACACAGGTACGCACCATCACCTTTGAGCTGATGCGTATTGCCAAAAGTCTGCACATCCCCATCTTCATCATCGGGCACATTACCAAAGACGGCTCCATCGCAGGTCCACGGGTACTGGAGCACATGGTCGATACCGTGCTCTATTTCGAGGGTGACAGCAACTCCGAACTTCGGCTGCTGCGCGGTTTTAAAAACCGTTTTGGCTCTACCAATGAAGTTGGCATCTTCGAGATGAACAAAGAGGGGCTCAACGATGCCAAAAGCATGGCAGGACGTTTTTTTGACAAAGAAAAGCTCCAATCAGGTTCGGCACTGACAGTCATTATGGAGGGAAGCCGCCCCATTGTCATTGAGGTGCAGGCACTTGTTGCCGAAGCCTACGGACACCCCAAACGCAGCTGCACCGGTTTTGACAACAACCGTCTGAACATGCTCCTTGCCCTGCTGGAGAAAAAACTCGATCTGCCGCTTGGCACCTACGATGTCTTCATCAACATCAGCGGCGGCATCAAGATCAACGAACCGGCTGCCGACCTTGCCGTCATTGCTGCCATTCTCAGCAGCTACCGTGACAGAGAGCTCAGTACACAAACGCTCTTTTTAGGAGAGGTTTCACTCACTGGTGAGATTCGTGAAATCGCTGCACTCTCACAACGGCTAAAGGAGATGGAGACACAGGGATTCTCCAAAGCTGTCATCCCCAACAGACCCATAGAAGAGACTTCAATTAAATCTTTTATTGCCGATGAAGTCTCAAAAGTGGTAGAATGGATGTAAAATATAATATTTTTCAGATAAATTCATACTATCCTATTTGGGACCGAATTTTAAGCGATAGTTGCGTAATATAAAAAAGGCAGACCATAGATATGCCATACCAAGTACAAGAAAAGAGAAGAATATGCATAGCCACACACTCCTGTACGCAGAAGATGATCCGCTCATTAGAGAAAACCTGCTTTATATCCTTCGGGACTATTTTGACGAAATACTCATTGTGACAAACGGCAATGATGCAGTCACAACCTACAAGGAAAAGCATCCCGATGTTATTTTGCTCGATATCTGTATGCCGGGTATTGACGGATTAGAGGTAGCAAAAAGGATTCGGCAGGAAAACGAAGATGTCCCCATCATCATGCTTACAGGGCACTCCGACAGGGAAAGACTGCTCGATGCCGTCAGTCTCAAACTGGAAGCATATCTTGTCAAACCGGTAGACTATACCCAATTGAATGATACCTTGCACCGTACAATAGACAAGATCAGTAAATCCAGCCTCATTCCCATACGATCTGACCTCTTGTGGGACAGCAACAATCAGACACTTCTCTACCGGGACAAATCATTGAAACTGACCAAAAAAGAAAAACTCGCTATGCAGATACTCACACGCAATGTGAACAAATATATTTCCAATGATGCCCTCATCTACCATATCTGGGATGATGAGATACCCGATGAATCCCATGACAACAAGCTGATTCAGCTGATCTATCGTCTCAACAAAAAACTGGTTGCAGAGACAGACTACAGTGAAAAGATCATTGAGAACAGCTACACATTGGGGTACAGAATATTTTTTGCCAATGCAGCTTCATAATAGATAATAATATTATTGCTATACCGTTAAAGTTTTTTTCGATACACTATCAGCATGAAAATTGGAACGGACATCATTCATATTGAACGGATTGAGAAACTGGTCAAACGGTACGGCATCAAATTCAAACAGCGTTATCTTTCGCAAAAAGAGATTGCCGTTGCCAGACGCATTGAAACACTTGCAGGATTCTGGGCAGCAAAAGAGGCCATTTCAAAGGCTTTAGGCTGTGGTATCGGCGGCAAATTGACCTTTCACGATATCATCATTGCCAAAGACCATAGAGGCGCACCCTATTTCAAACTGACTAAAGAGGCACAAAAAGTCCACAACATCAAAGAGAGTTCCATCTCCATCAGCCATGATGGAGGATTTGCCATAGCCGTGGCGGTCATTACCACGGCATAGGATGTTGTGGGTCAATTATATTTACAAAGGATTTTCATGAAACACTGGATGATATTGGGCGTATGCGGATTGCTTGTTGCCGGTTGTTCTTTGAATACGGAGCCTGTTTACAGACCTCTTCCCTCTCAGCCCAAAAAAACAGTACCAAAACCTAAAATGCCGCCGGCACCTCCGAAAGCGGAACATACGCTAAAAGCCGTCGAAGACAATAACTTCTCACCTGAATATATGTACCCGCAAACCGACAAAACACGCACTGTACACCATACTGCGTCACACCATAAAAAAACCGCAATGAGCAAAGAGGCTTGTATTCAGATGATAGGGAAGGAAAAGTTCGACCGCTATACGAAGATGCTTGGCAGTGAATATAACGCGATCAAACGGTGTGAACTTCTCAACTCGATGCAGTAGGCTTTTCTACTTGCAAAGATGCATCATTTTAAAGCGGTCTCCCATCATAGTGGGAGAGATGAGGGTCTTAACCTTGTCCGCTTCACGCATATAGTTTGCCTGAGAAGTTTGCCGTGCGAACTGTTCCAAAATATCGATCAGTCCGAACCGAACCAGCGCCCTCGCCTGCGTTTCGTAGGCTTTCTCTTCCATTCCCGCCGCTTCAAAGGCTTCCAGAACATGTGCAAAATTGACATCGTAGGTGATATCGTCTTTTTGAAATGCTTCTTTTAGTGCCAACGCTTCATCGAAAAGGGGAAAGGTCTCATGCTTTCGGTAAACACGAATGGAGAAATCGTTACGTACATACTTTTCACCATAATCAAATGTAATAAAATCACATCGCTTGGCACCCGCAGCCATCGATTTGGCAAATGCTTCGTACCCTACGGCAATCTCTCCCTGTTTTAAATACTGTTTTGCTGCCCATGAGAGCATCTCTTTGGGAGCATCTTCCCACCCTATGTTGTGGTTCTCTACCACTGCGATCTTGCCATCCTTAAGTAGTTCGCAGGGGAAGGCATCAAAAATCTCATTGGCAACGATACAGGCATAGTCGGCATTGATCTCCGAGAGATCACCAAAATGCGTTACCTCCACATCTTCACCGAAACGTGACCGAATGTATGCAATTTGCGCCTCTCTGACTTCAGGCTGCCGTTCCACTATCCCAAACCGCATTGTTTCAACCAATGTCGGATCACAGGTGTAAAGCCACTGTATCATATCACACAGAAGATACCCCTGATGTGCCCCCACTTCTACCAGCCAGCCATTGCGATCCGCCTCTCCCTGAGAGATCATCTTGAACAGATAATTGGCAATACTCGCACCGAAAAAAGCACTGGTACTGACTGCTGTATAAAAATCACCACCCTTGCCAATGGCTTTAAAGTCTTTATAGTAGCCGTTCTCTCCATACAGCCATGCATCCATATAGTCGCTAAAGTACATTTGCCATCCGTATGTAAAGTTTTAGAAGCTGTATCTGCTTGTCGATACGGTAGATTTGCTGATCAAGCTTTCTGATTTTGAGTGAGTTCTGCATCACCTCTGCATCTAGCGGTGTTTTCTCTCCTGCATCAGCAAGGTTCTTTGTAACACGATACAGGTTCGCATAGACCTTTTCATCCTTGTGTGCCAGGGCGATCTTCTTATCAAGAATATGCAGGCTGTTACGTATCCAGTCATACTCTTCATTGATCGTATGCCGACGGTCAATGACCTCTGTCTGCGCCTGAAGTTTCTTCACCTTGCTCAGCTCAATATCCGACAATGCATTGACATCTATGGGCATGGAGACCGTAAAACCGTAGTTGTAATACGCACCGTTAAGATTGGGGCTTGGGAAAAGCGGGTTAAGATCACCATTGTTGTATTGTGCCTGTAAAGAGAGTGTAGGCAGATATTTTGCCCAGGTAACCTTCTGCTGGTACGCTACCTCTCTAGCATGGGCAATATCACGCTTGAGCTCAAGGTCTTCATGCAGATAGGTTTTCTTTGGAACCAGCTTCAACGTTGGCAGTTTCAGCGTGTCTGGATTTTTGTCGCTAAGCAGCGAAAAACGCTGTTTGAGTTCCATCGCACTAAATTGCAATTGCAGCAAGGAGGTCTCATCCTGACTCTTCTTTAAAATTGCCTGATCAAGAAAACTGCTGTCGATCACTCCGGCACGGTAACGGTCTTTTTTTTGGAGGATGTCAATGCTGTCATTGCGGATCTGTACATGCAGTTTCTGCTGTTGGAGCCTATTACGCTTTAACTGAAACAAGATCGTTACAGCATCGCCTATCATCTTCCTGCGCTGAAGTGTAATATCGGTCTGATTGCTCTGATGAAGTGCCTGCGCATACTTGATGGCATAGTAGATCCCGCCTGAACGAAAGATAGGCTGATCGATATAAACAGAAAAGTTTCCCGTATCTACCGTACCGGTTTTGAAACGTGTCGTATAATCTTTGCCATACCGTACCGTCACTGGATTGATCCAGCTTTTAGAGAGCATGTCACTTTGCAGGTCGTTGGCATCAAAACGGTAATCAAAAAGCTTTTGTTTTGTGTCAGAAAGGATACCCGAGAGTTCATCGGCTACCAGTGGCAGTACCGACAGACTACAGAGAAGAAAGAGCCGCTTCAAAACGTTTGAATCCTTCATCGATCTCCTCCTTGCTTATGGTAAGACTCGGCAGGAAACGTACTGTATTGCGTCCTGCCTTCAATACAACCACACCCTCTTCCAGACTCTTTTTAATCACATTACCCTGAATCTCCGCACTTTTTGCACGCAGTCCGCGCATCAATCCAAGCCCTACTTCCTGTGTGAAGAGTGCCGGATATTCGGCAGCCACGGCTTTGAGTTTCGATTCAAAATAGAGCAGTGTCTCATGGAGTACCCCACTCTCATAGACTGCTGAGAGAATATCGAGTACTGCATTACCAGCCGCTGTACTGAGGTAGTTACCGCCAAACGTACTGCCGTGATCACCCGGCTTAAAGACATCCTTGTGCTTTGTCATCACCGCCCCTATGGGTACGCCGCCGCCAAGTCCTTTGGCAAGGGTAATGATATCGGGCTCTATCTCGTAAAGATTGCTGGCAAGGAACTCACCGGTACGGTACACACCTGTCTGTACCTCATCGACAATGAGCAGTACGTTTTTCTCTTTGAGATGTGCGGCAAGCTGCTGTACTTTCTCTTTATCAAAGGGCTGTACACCGCCCTCTCCCTGTACAAGCTCCAGCAGTACCGCTATGGTCTCATCATCGATGGCACCGTAGACATCATCGAGAGTCGGCACATAGGAAAACCCGTCAGGATAGGGAGAAAAATGCGGGGTATGAAAATTCTCCTGTCCCGTCGCCTTGACTGTCGTAATGGTACGTCCATGAAAGGAGTGTTCAAGAGTAATGACCTTGTAGCGTTTCTTCTCAAACTGCGTCTCACCATACTTACGTGCGATTTTGATGGCTCCTTCATTCGCCTCTGCTCCGGAGTTGGCAAAGAACACCCCCATATCATAGCCGCTAAGCTCCACCATACGTTTTGCCAGTTTTGCCTGCGGTTCGATCACCTGCAGGTTGGAAATGTGGATGATCTTTTTTGCCTGTTCGCAGATCGCTTCGGTCAGCTTTGGGTTGCCGTGCCCGACAGAATTGACCGCAATCCCGGAACCGAAATCGATGTAATCTTTTCCGTTTTCATCATAGAGTGTCGAACCGACACCCTTTACAAAATTGGTATAGTCACGTGCATAGGTTTGCAGTACGTACTGCTTATCCATCTCTTCAAGTGTCATCATCTATCACCTCTCTGCCACACACTTCAACACCTCTGTTTAGAATTGCCGGCAAGATAAATTTTCAATCCGATATTATAGCAGAGAGTTAGTAATAGTGCTTGGACTATTCGATTTTGGCATGCCCTGTCTTGCAAAGAACATCATCAAAATCACTCTCCTTTCACCATCTTTCCCTGTGAGGCATTTTGCGAAGATAGACAAAAGGATCATCAAACTGCACACGCTTGGGCATAGATTTAACAGATTTTAAAAACCATGCTTCTGCCTGCTTTTTATCTCCTATCTCCATGTAACAGACCCCCATATCATTACTGAAAAGCGATTTGAAAAACTCGATGTCACTACACTCGTCAACTTGACCTCTGGGGAACACATGTTCAAAGATAGTCATCGCTTTACGTCTTCTGCTTTGCAGCATCTTCTCAAGCGATTTGACGCCTCTTTTGTAGAGCATGTCTACCTGTGCAAGCCCTTTTCCAAACCATTCCAATGCCTCTTCTAGCTGACCATTTCTAGCATACAGTATACCAATACGGTGATACAAAGCAAGCATATCCACATCGAGTGCTACAACCGTTTTGAATGGCTCCATCGCATCACGATACCATCCCATTTCATCATAGACAAGCCCCAGCGAATAGAGTATCTCGATGTTCCCCTCTCTTTGTGCTTTTGCCTGTGTAAGATAAAACTGTGCATAATCAAGATTATGAAGCATACGATAGCATTCACCTACAATGTAACAGTATGCCCAATCCTCAATGACATCAACTTCAAGCCGGTGCATCTGCTGAAGTGCATCAAAATAATTTCCCTCCCGCATCATTGCTGCGATCTTTTCTCTTTGTGTACGCATGATATACACTCCTTATCGGTTAGATAAGTCAAGTATAGGCAGCATAATCAAACGGGACAATGGCATTTTGAAGAAAAAAAAAGTGTAAAAATGCCTAGTTGAAGTAAAAGGCTGGGAGCATCAGATAAGCGGGCGCTTCCTATCAGGAACGCTGTACGGTCACCTTGACCTCCTGATAGCAGGCATTCTCTCCCTCATCACTCAAAATGGAAGGTGTCAGGGTATTGACTCCGATCGTGTTATTGGTGACAACCACACAGTTGGGACGTAGATCTTCTGTAAGGTGAACAGTGAACCGGTGGCTGCCATATGGAGATGAAAGCATGACCTCTTCCCCCTCCTCAAAACCGGCATCCGGATGCATCTGTACACGATTGTCCCGCACAAACTGCGTATTGAGCGATTTGGAAGACTTGGGTGAGAGCAGCCAAAAGGTCTCATCTTTAGGCTTTTTCGTACTCTTCTTGCGATACTTCGTAAAACGCTTTGGATTGATAAAATCATCATCATATTCATCAATAAAGATAAATGATTCATCACCCTCTTCACCAAATCCATCTTCATAAGGAATGGATGCATAGCCGGGAGTACGGTAGCACCCCTCCTCCTCTTCACACTGGTCTAGCCAATGTTGAATGTATGCCTGTTCTTCTTTAAGACCGGAGAGGTTGAACGCATCGAACAGGTATTTGGTAAAATCATATTCACTGATACCAATCGGACTCTCTACGACCTTGTTCATCTTTTCAACATAGTGATGCCCATAGCTAAGCCGTACATCCTCTTTTTCAAAAAAATGCTTTGCAGGAATGACGATATCTGCAAGTGCAGAGGTTTCATTCTCATACAAGCCAAAATAGATCAGGGTATCTGTAGCGGAGAGTTCTTCTTTAACACGGTTGCTGTCCGGCATAGACGCAGCCGGATTGCCGCCTTGCACCAAAACTGTATCGAAGAAGGAAAACTTGGTGGTCGCTTTTGGGACGCTGGTCGTTTGTACACGGAAGGGGTTATCAAACCCCAATTTGGAGTCTCCCAGATAGTGCACTCCGCATCCCTCTTTGCCAAAAAGCCCCAATACCGCCGCAAGCGAATCGATCGCCTGAAGCACATAGGAACCTGTGGAGTACTTCTGTACCCCGGTACCGACAAGAAAGACCACACGCTGATCACGCATGATCTCCAAAATGCGTCCCATCTCACCCAAATCGGTTCCAATATGCTCCAGTATCGCTTTGATACGGTGTTCTCTGGTATAGTCGTAGAAATCGTCAAAATCGGGGGCAAACGCCTCCAGCCACTCCAGATCTTCACCATCTTCCATGAAAACAAAACGTGCCAGCAAAATCGCAACATAATAGTCCATACGCGGCTCTATCTGCATATGCAGGTCAGCTTTTTTTGCGATCGGGGTTTTTACAGGATCAATGACCACCAGCTTCTTCCCCTCTATAAAAGGCATTAGATGTGCATTCGTAACAGTGATATTGCGCCCCCATACCACTACCACATCCGCTTTGGCGATCTGCTCAAGCGGCAGATTTCGGTGTACCCCTCTCCCAAGCAATATGCCTGCTTCTCCGGCACCGTCACACAACGAACCGTGGGTCAATGATCCCCCTATTTCTGCCATAAAAAGGTTGGTCACTTCCTGCATCACACCCAGATTGCCTGAACCGCGCCAAAGCAGTGTGCGCTCTTTTTTAAAGGCTTCCGCTGCTGCTGCAAGTGCTTCATCCATGCTTACTTCTTGCCCATTGACACGCGGTACAGTGATACGTTCTGTCTCGTGCATCCGTTTGTTCAGCAAAGCACAGAGGGCACCGTTACCGGCAGGATGTGCCTTGTCTCCGCTGATTTTTGGAAAATGTGCCTTGTCTGCGACGATACGACAGGCATCATAACAATCCAGCCCACATGCTGTATGGATAATTTCGCTCATTTCAGCTCTACCTTGACCAGTTGAGAGAAAGAGGTTTTCGGTGCATCAATATAGATCTCTGCACGATAGGATGAAATGTATTTCTCATCCGCAACACGCCACACTTTAGTTACGCGGTAAGATGTCGCTTTGTCATTAAGAAAGACCCTTTCCTGTGATACATGTGCCGCCTCTTCGGGAGATAAGTACAAAACCAGTTTCGCACGGGTCATGTCATCGACAGTCGCAAGCGGTGTACCCGGAGCGACGAAATCACCTTTACGTACCATAAGACGGTACAGATAACGGTGATGCAGCACCAAGGATTTCTTGGCTATCGTATCTTTCAGCCGTGCTGCTTTATACTGCATATCGATAAGCTGTCGCTGAAGTACCGTGATCTTCTCTTTGGTGGCCAGATACTGGTTCTTTACAGAGACATAGGCACTGAAAGCACTGTCCTTTTGTGTTTGCGAAGCGGTCGGAAGTTTTTCGAGCCGGTGAAAATAGCCTTCCTGTCGTTGACTGCTCTTTTCCAGCAGTGCCGCCATTTGACGATCGATCCGAAGGGTCTCTTCAAGCAGCGCAATGCTCTTTTGTGTAGCATTGAGATCCTTGATCTCCAGTGCATCATCCAAATGTACGATCCGCTTTCCCTCTACAACGCTCCCTTCCAGTCTTTGCACCGCTTCCGTCACCAAACCGCTGACAGAAGCTTTAAGTACACTACGGTCATACGGCTCAACTTTTGCATAATGTACCTTGGCACACAGCAGCATTGGTACAAACAGCACTCCCAACAACACTTTGTGGTTCACAGATCTTTTCTCCTCTGTACTATTCGCACTGTGTTACAATGGAAGCGACAAGGTCAATGAAAACCGTTGCCGTACGCTCATCGATCTCTTTATCTACCACAAGTGCACTGATCTGCCGTTCCAGCTCTTCGTCCAGCCCGCGTTCTTCTAGCATCTTTTCAGCCACTGCCAAACGCCGAAACACCTTTTCAAGCTCCTGCTCCACAATGTTCTGGTTCGCCGTTTTTGCGATCTCAAAATAGGACGACTTTGGGGTTCTTCCCATAAAGTCCATACCGTAATCTTCATCATCATCTTCAAACATACCCATTCTCTGCTCCTTGCATCGGTAAATACTTTTTTGGCAGAACAATGCAAAACCGTCCCAATAAAATACCTGTCTATTTTGCCAAACCGGTCTGCATCACACTTCACCATGAAATTTCGCTAATTATAGCCAACTTATGTAAATGTTCCCACCAAACAGATGTATCAAAACCTCATATCGCACAAGGATTGCTATTTATCTCATAAAAAAATTATGATATACTATTTTAAAATTCTATAAAGTAATTGTCATGCGTACCTACAACACCTATTATGATGATATTGCCGGGTTCAGCGCTTTTCTCGAAGCGCACGCCATCACAGACAATCAAAATCTGCTCATACAGATTTTTACCTCTTTATGTGACAGTTCAAAAATCATAGCTATGCGTGACAGCATACACAAACTGCTTCCCAGTGCTCTGCTCATCGGTGCAACAACTGACGGTGAGATTTGTCAAGGCACTGTTACTACCGACAGAACAGTCGTCTCTCTTACCCAGTTTAAGACAACTGCTCTGCAAAGCGCATTGGTAAATTCTACCGGTGACTGTTATGAAACAGGCAGGCGAATTGCCGATGCGCTCGTAACACCGGAGACAAACCTGCTCATTACTTTTACTGACGGAATTATCTGTAATGGAGAAAACTATCTGAAAGGGATCACTTCCCGCAAAAATGACCTTGTCATTGCCGGCGGCATGGCGGGAGACAGGGCACGTTTCCGTCGCACCTATGTGTTCACCCATGATGCTATCAGCGATGACGGTGCTGTTGGCGTAGCCCTCTACAATCCGCATCTGCATATTCGCATTGAGCACAATTTCAACTGGATTCCGGTGGGGAAGCAGATGACCGTCACCAAGGTTGAACATAACCGTATCTACACGATCGACAATATCTCTGCCTATGAGATATACCGGTATTATCTGGGGGAGGAAGTAGCACAACAGCTTCCTGCTATAGGAATTGAGTTTCCGCTCATTATAGAACGTCACGGACGCAAAGTTGCACGGGCAGTGCTGAAAAAACACGAAGATGGATCACTCTCCTTTTCAGGCAACTTTGAAAAAGGCGATAGCGTCTATTTCGGATATGGTGAGGCTGAGATGATTCTAGAATCGTCCAAATCTCGCTGCCGTGTCTCGGCAGATACCCCAGCAGAAAGTATTTTTATCTATTCATGCATGGCAAGAAGGCGCTTTATGCCGAACCTGATCGGAAGCGAGATCCGCCCATTCGCTGCACTTGCACCGACAGCTGGATTTTTCACTTATGGCGAGTTTTTTACATTTGATCATGGTTCGGAATTGCTTAACCAGACAATGACCATACTGATCCTGAGCGAATCATCACAGCAGATATCCTGCAATACCCTTTCAGAAGAAACCGCTCCCGCAGCACTGAATGAGTATCAAAAATCAATCAAGGCTCTTTCCCACCTGCTTAACATAACCACAAAAGAGATGATGGAAGAGTACAATAGACTGCAACAAGACCATAAGCTTATTCAGGCAAAAAAAGAATCACTCCGTCTGGCACAGGAGATTGGACATTTTGGAAGCTGGGAGATCGATCTTGCAACCAAAAAAGCACAATGGTCAAAAGAGAGTTACCATATCTACCGCCTGGATCCCAAAACGACTGAACCGACACTCGATACCTTCATGTCCATGGTCATTCCCGAAGACCGTCCCAAGGTAACACAGGTACTGACAGAGGGGCTTGACGGAAAAATAAAAACACTGGAGGTCGAAGCAGTACGGCATGACGGAGAGCATATCCATCTGTTGCTAAACGGAAAAATCCTGTTTGACAAGCAAGGTAATCCTGCAACCCTCATCGGAACAACTCTGGATATTACCGAACAGGTAAAACTGCGTACATACAATGAAGAACTCGCTTCTATCATAGAAGATTCCTCCAACGAGATCTACATTATCGAACAAGAGACATACCGGTATCTGTATGTCAACCGGTCTGCACTCAACAGACTCGGTTACAGCAAAGAGGAAATGCTCCAAATGAATGTGCTTGATATCAACAAAGAGATCACACGTGAACAGATAGAAGCACTTGAAGCTGCTGTCATTGCCAACGGCTCCATCATGAACCGTACAGTTCATACCTGCAAAGACGGCTCTACCTATCCGGTACAATCCTACATCCAGTACCATACTTATCAAAACAAAAAGGTAGGGATCATTTTCGATATTGACATCTCCGACCTCATCGAAGCAGAAAAAAGACAAAAAGAACAGGCGCAGATTCTTGAACAGATACAAGACTCGGTCATCTCTACTGACATGGATGACATCATTACCCATTGGAATCGTGGAGCAACGCTTATTCACGGCTATCATGCCGATGAGATGATCGGAAAATCCATCCAAAAACTCTATCTTCCGGAAGATGCTGAGAAGCTCCAATGGATGAAGCAGCAGGCACTGCTGCACGGTGCCTGCCAGGATGAGATCCGAAAGATCACAAAATCAGGAGAGATTATCCATACCCATGTTTCACTTTCAGTACTAAGAGATGAACAAAACCGTATTATAGGACTGACACGCTACTCACAAGACATTACCCACAAAAAGAAGATTGAACAGCAACTCAAAGAACAGACCGAACTGCTCAACTTCCAAGCCTATCATGACGCCCTGACACACCTGCCGAACCGGATCCTGTTTGAAGACAGACTGCAACAGTCACTGGCAAATGCCGAAAAGCACTGTGAAAAGCTCGGACTGCTCTTCATCGATCTGGACAACTTTAAACAGATCAACGACACTCTTGGACACCATTATGGTGATGAAGTGCTCAAGATCGTCGCAAAACGGCTTTCCAACTGTATACGTGAAGAGGATACGCTTGCAAGACTTGGCGGGGATGAGTTTACTGTCCTCATACAGGATCTTCAACGCTCTTCCGCTGTTTCACGCGTGGCACAGCAGATCATCGATGCGCTCAAGCCGCCAATCAGACTTAAAAACCACGAACTGCATATTACCGCCAGTATCGGTATTAGTCTCTATCCCAAAGATGCACTAAACAGGAGTGATCTACTCAAATATGCCGATACTGCTATGTATAAAGCCAAAGAGGAGGGGAGGAACAACTTTCAATTCTACTCTGAAGAGATGACCCGCCTCGCTTTTGAAAAAGCGATGATGGAAATTAGCCTTCGCAAAGCAGTAGAACGTAAAGAGTTCGTCGTTTATTATCAACTGCAGGTCGATGCGCGCGATGAACACATTGTAGGGCTGGAGGCACTGGTCAGATGGAAGCATCCGGAAATGGGACTGATTTTGCCTGAAACATTCATACATATAGCCGAAGAGAGTGATTTTATCAAACAACTTGATCTCTTTGTTATGAAGCAGGCCATGCAGGATGTTAAAGAGTGGTACTCTCAAGGACTAAATCCCGGTATGCTTTCCGTCAATCTCTCTATCAAACAACTGATGGGGAAAGGGTTTATTGAGAAGCTGCGTAACGTCATACGTCAAACCCGTTTTGATGTCCGATGGCTCAAGCTTGAAATCACAGAGAGCCAAATGATGCATGATCCAATGAAATCTATTGACATACTGCATCAGATCAGTGATATGGGTATCCAGATCGCTATTGACGATTTCGGTACCGGATACTCCTCTTTGACCTACCTAAAACGCTTGCCTGTCCAAACCCTCAAGATTGACCGATCCTTCATCAAAGACCTGCCTGACGATGAAGAGGATCGTGCCATCTCACAGGCAATCATTGCTCTTGCCAAAAGTTTGAACCTTTCCATCATTGCAGAAGGGGCTGAGACGAAAGAACAGGTGCGTTTTCTGCTTGAGAACGGCTGCTTTTATATTCAGGGATACTATTTTTCACATCCAGTGGACAAAGAGCACATCACCACCTATATACAAACACACCCTGCCCTATTTACACCCTGATCTTGGCTTTACTCCTGACCGAGTCCAAAGACGTTTGAGAGTGTGTTAATATAGTTAAAATACCCTGTAATGGCAACCGCTTCAAGAATCTCTTTATCGCTCCATCCCATTGTCTTGAGAGCATCAACATCCTCTTTTAAGATCTTGTAGTTGTCTTTCTGTGCAGCACGTATGCAAAATTTTAGAAGTGCCTTCTCTTTCTCTTCTGCCCGCATCGCATCGACACCGTTGAGTATCTCTTCAATCTTCTCTTCCGTCAACCCCAGCATTTTGGCAATGTTTTTATGCACATCGACACACATCTTGCAGCTGTTTTCTTTGGAGATGAGCAAAGCAATCGCCTCTTTGATCTCATAGCTCAGATAGGTCTCATCCAGCAGATACTTCTGCACCATGCCATCCGTTGCAAAGTAGATCTTCTCATCGATTGCCAACAGCTTGAAAATATCACCCAGTTTCCCCGTCTTTTCAAGTATCGGTCTTGCCTTCTCCTGAATTGCAGGAGTCATCTCATCGAACTCTACCAGATCAATATGTGCCATCGTATATCCTTTTTAGCCCCTCACCCTGTCATCAATAAACATAATGATTGGGCATTCGTTTATCTATATGGTACATTATACGGGAATAGTGTTTAAAGTAGCGGAAGAAAATATTGAAGTTCAAATCTCAGGAGCGACGATAAGCCGGGTTCTGTCGTTGGGTAGTTATTTATCTAGGCGTATTGTTGCCAATACGCTCAAGCGAAGCGCTTTTGCCCTAAAGCGTTGCAAGAGTTATTACCATACGCTTCTTGCTGCGGACAGGGTTTACCTGGCTGCCCATGTTACCACAGGCACCGGTGAGCTCTTACCTCACCCTTTCACCCTTACCTGCCAAAAGGGTCTGACCTCAATGATAATGCTTCAGCGTTATCGTTGCGAGTCTGACTCCTTTTTAGCAGGCGGTCTACTCTCTGTTGCACTTGCCCTCGGATTACTCCGGCCATCCGTTAGATGGAGTCCTCTCTTGCGTGCAGCCCGGACTTTCCTCTCGCAGCACATATGCTGCCAGCAACTACCTGTCGCTCCTGAAAACGCATTATAGCGAAAAAGGGTAAATGGGATTGAGGATTAAGGATTAAGGATTAAGGATTAAGGATTAAGGATTAAGGATTAAGGATTAAGGATTTTATCACAACAACACAAGATGTCAAGGGATTTTAGGATTTTTTTCTTGATTTGCTGTAAATTTTGGGGGTTTGGGTGAAGGAGCATACAGTCAGTATGTGACTGATCCCATCACCCAAAGATGCAGTGAAACAAGAAGAAAGAGGTTACTTCATGGATTCTAGTGCGTATTTTTTACCCAACTCATATGCTTTGAGGTTCAACTCATGCACCTTTTTAGGTACTTTGGAAAGCATTGTTTCGATCAAAATATCTTCATCCAATGCTTTTGTGTAGGTATTCGCGATACCAAGCGCAACCACCGACTGGGTAATCACGTTTCCTACCTCTTCTTTGGCGATAGTAATGATAGGGATTTCAACAATATTCCATTTTTTTCTGTCTTCTTCAGTAGGGTGTACAAGGTTTGGCTCTACAACAATGGTACCGCCCTCTCGTACTCCGTTTTTAAACTGCTGATAGCTCACATCCGCAACAGAGAGCATAAAGTCGATCTGTCCGTCAATCGCATACGGATAGTAGATCTCTTTATCATCGAGTTGAATGTCAACGACAGTTGGACCACCACGTACTTGAGAGGTGTAGGTAGCCGTCTTGACACCATAACCGCCTGCTTTGATCTTTGCCGCTGCAAAGATCTCACCAGCAAGAAGAACCCCCTGACCGCCAACACCTGTAAATCTCATTACAATTCTGCTCATGGTTCTTCTCCTTATATTTTTTTCGCGAAATCGTCTTGTGTAAGCGGTTTTCTGAGACCCTGATGTACTTTCTTGATCTCTTCATACATATCACAATATTCCGGTGCTTCTGTGTCCTGCTTCAGTATCCCCGTAGGAAGATAGTTCATGCGCTCTTCCTCCGGCATTGCATCCCATTTTCGCTTGGATACAGTGATCGAATCGATCCAGTCGAGGTTTGCCATGGCTGACTGCATTTTGTTCTTTCGTCCAAGGTTGATGTGACAGTTTGAAACTGCTTCAACATAGGAGAAGCCTTTGTGTTTCATCGCCTCATAGAGTACTTTTTCAAGTTTCTTTGGAGAGGTAACAGTCTCACGTGCTACAAATGACGCACCTGCAGCTTCTGCCAACTTACATCCGTCAAAGGTTGGGTCAATATTTCCTGCTTTTTGAGAAACAGTCCAAAACCCTCTTGGTGTGGTTGGTGATGTTTGTGAATTTGTCAATCCATAGATGAAGTTTTGTACAATAATAAGTGTAATGTCAATATTTCTTCTACATCCGTGAATAGTGTGGTTACCACCGATCGCAAGACCGTCACCGTCACCTGCAACACAAATGACATGCTTGTCAGGATTTGCCAGTTTGACACCGGTTGCAAAAGCAACCGTTCTTCCGTGTGTCGTGTGAACAGTATTGAAATCAACGTAAGATGAGAAACGTCCTGAACATCCGATCCCCGAAACGAGACAGATATCATCTTTTTCCCATCCAAGCTTGTCAATGGCACGAATGAATGATTTTAGGATGACACCGTCACCACATCCCCAACACCACAGTGTCGGCATTTTATTAACTCTAAGATATTGATCATAATTGAATGCCATGGTTAAAATACCTCCTTCACTTTTTCAATAATATCAGCAGGAGAGAATGGACGACCGTTTGTTTTGGTCAGTTTTTCGATATCCAGTCTACCCATTGATCTTTGGATCTCTTCAAGGTACTGCCCTTGGTTCAGCTCAACAGAGAGTACTTTGTCAAACTTCTGTCCAAGTTCATGCAGTCTTGCTTCCGGCGATGGCCAGAGTGTGATCGGTCGGAACATACCCACTTTGATACCCTCAGATCTAAGTACATCTACCGCTTCTTTGATCGCCAGTGATGCAGAACCATATCCGATAAGCAAAATCTCTGCATCATCGAGCATGTACTCTTCATTGCTTTCGATCTCATCTTTGTGTTCATCCACTTTTCTGAAAAGTCTGTCGATCAGTTTTCTACAGGTTTCGATCTCTTCGGTAGGGAAACCGTCTTCACCATGATGAAGTCCTGTAAAGTGGTAACGATATCCGGTAAACATAGGGTTGAGAACAGCAGGCTCATCCTGTGGCACACCATAAGGCTTATACTCTTCAGCCGGACCGTCAAAGGTCTTTCTTGGCACAATATTCTTTTTAACCTCTTCTGCTGTCGGAATGACTGCTTTGGCATGCATATGCCCGATGGTTTCATCAAGCAGTACAAAAACAGGCTGCATGAAGCGGTCTGCAAGGTTGAACGCTCTGACTGTCTCAGTATAGCACTCTGCGAGGTTACCCGCACAGAGGGTAATAGATTTGTAGTCACCATGGCTTGGGTTTTTTGCCTGAGCGACATCCCCCTGTGCCACACGCGTAGGCAGTCCGGTTGAAGGACCACCACGCATAACGTTGATTACCACCAGCGGTACCTCTGCCATCTGTGCCAATCCCAGGTTCTCAGCTTTGAGTGAGATACCAGGTCCTGAAGTTGCAGTCAGCGTTCTTACACCTGACATTCCTGCACCGATCGCTGCGGCAACGCCACCGATCTCATCTTCCATCTGAATTGCTGCTCCGCCTACTTTTGGAAGCAGGTCGGAAATAACGTGCATTACTTCACTTGATGGAGTAATAGGATAACCGCCGAAAAATCTACATCCGGCATCTACCGCTGCAATTGCAGCCAGTTCATTACCGCTTGAAATAATCTCTCTTGTTGCTGACATTAGTTAGCCTCCTTGTAATCTTCAGGTAACATATACCCGTTTTCTCTGATCGCTTCCTGGCGTTTTTTTGAAGAGTCAGTCAATTTAGCAAATTTATATTCTTTTTTCTCCGCTACATAGATCGCGAAATCCGGACAGCAGAGTTCACACTCGCTGCACCCGATACAAGCATCAGGATAGACGACACTGATCATCGCACCCAGTACCGAAGTCGGTTCCAATTGCATCGATAGAACACCTGCAGGACATGAATCTACGCAGATATCACATGCTTTACATCGGTCTGTATTGACCCATACTGGAGTATTTTCTGGAGCTGCCATTACTGCCATGTTTTCCCCTTGTTTTTAAAATAGTTTTTCGTGAGATCGCAACCTGAACAAACAGAATGGACACTGTCCTTTCCTATAGCATCAGATTGTCAGGGATAGCCCTTATTCACTACATAAAGGATATCTTAGTTTTCGTAATGTACCTATGAATAAGCTTGAATTATTGGCAGTATAAGTGAGGTTGTTACCTTTTGAAGCAGCATTACATCCTTGGCATAAAGGAGTCCAGAAAGGTCTATACAACAGCATCTTTAACGGCTGCATTTTAAAGATAAGAGGATGTATCGTTTGGTTACGGGTTTAGGGTTTAGGGTTTAGGGTTTAGGGTTTAGGGTTTAGGGTTTAGGGTTCTTGTAAAGAACGAAAACATAGTTTTTCTGTTTTGTCAAGCAATACAGCCTATTTTCTAAGATATTTGCAAAAAAGATCGTGTTTCTGTCACGTAAGTTTTGACAGTAGAATATAAAAAGAAACCGGGCAAATGCCCGGAGTAAGAAAACTTATTTTGAAAGTACTTCTTTGACCGCTTTACCGATGTCAGCCGGTGAGACAACGACTTTTACGCCTGCTGCTTCAAGCGCATCCATTTTCTCTTTTGCTGTACCGGCAGAACCGGAAACGATCGCCCCAGCGTGTCCCATTCTTTTACCCTTAGGTGCAGTCTGCCCAGCAATGAAGGCAACCACAGGCTTAGTGATCTGCTCTTTAATAAGCTTCGCCGCCTGAATTTCAAGGTCACCACCGATCTCTCCGATCATTACGATCGCTTCGGTTTCAGGATCAGCCTCGAACATTGGCAGCAGTTGCTTGTAGCTTAGCCCGATGATCGGGTCACCGCCAATACCGACTGCTGTGGTGATACCGTATCCCTCTTTTACTACCTGATTTGCACCCTCATAGGTAAGTGTACCGGACTTGGAGATAAGCCCGACATTCCCTTTTTTAAAGATATTGCCCGGCATAATACCGATCTTGCACTCTTCAGCTGTGATGATCCCCGGACAGTTTGGTCCGATGGTCTTCATGCCGTGCTTGACCGCATAGGCTTTTGCCATCTGCATATCACGAACCGGCGCACCTTCTGTAATGATGACTGCAAGTTCAATCCCTGCGTCTGCCGCTTCCATCACCGCATCTGCAACGAATGCAGGCGGAACAAATACCATAGAAACAGTGGCGCCGGTCGCTTCAACCGCATCTTTAACTGTGTTAAATACCGGCTTGCCAAGATGCTCTTGTCCGCCTTTGTTCGGTGTAACACCGCCTACGATGTTTGTACCGTAGGCAAGACACTGCTCAGCATGGAAAGTACCTTCACTTCCTGTGAATCCCTGTACAATTACTTTTGTATCTTTATTTACCAGAATACTCATCTTACTTCGCTCCTTTTGCTGCTTCTACTGCTTTTTTCGCGCCGTCTGCAAGGTCAGTCGCAGGAATAACATTTTCAATATTCGCATTAGAGAGGATCTCTGCTGCTTCCTCAGCATTGGTACCATCCAGTCTTACAACAACCGGTACATGTACATCGACCATTTTTGTCGCTTCAAGAATACCGTTTGCAATTCTGTCACATCTTACGATACCGCCGAAGATGTTGACAAAAATTGCCTTGACATTCGGATTTTTCAGAATAATCTCGAATCCTTTGGCAACCGTTTCAGCATTGGCTTTTCCACCTACATCGAGGAAGTTCGCCGGTGTACCGCCCATATAGTTGATGGTATCCATCGTACCCATCGCGAGTCCTGCACCGTTGACCATACAGCCAATCTCACCATCAAGAGCGATATAGCTAAGTCCGTACTGGCTCGCTTCTCTCTCATCAGGATCCTCTTCTGAGATATCTCTCATCTCTTCAATTTCAGGGTGTCTGTAGAGTGCAGAGTCATCAAAGCCCATCTTTCCGTCAAGTGCAAGGAAATCACCGGCACCTGTTTTGATCAGCGGGTTGATCTCGATGAGTTCTGCATCTTTCTCCATGTAAACCTTGAAGAGTTTGGAAGCAAAATCAATAAATTTTCTCTGTTCGTTCTTGTCGGTGATTCCGAGACCGAAAACCAGTTCTCTTCCGTGGAATCCCTGAAATCCGATAGATGGATCGACTGCGACTTTTACGATCTTTTCAGGTGTCTCTTCTGCGACTTTTTCGATCTCCATACCACCCTCGGTAGAAGCCATGATCACAGGCATCTCTTTGGCTCTGTCAAGTACCACACCAAGGTAAAGCTCATCTTTGATATCCGCACCCTCTTCAATGTAGACTTTCTGAACCAGTTTTCCTTCCGGTCCTGTCTGGTGTGTTACCAGTGTCATACCCAAAATCTCACGTGCAAGTTGTTCTACCTCTTCCACAGATTTCGCCAGTTTAACACCACCGCCAAGTCCACGTCCTCCTGCGTGGATCTGTGCTTTAACCACCCAGATGCTTCCGCCAAGTTCATGTGCTGCTTTCACCGCCTCTTCCGGTGTATTGGCAACGATTCCTCTCGGGGTCGGTACACCGTACTGAGCAAAGATCTGTTTTGCCTGATACTCATGAATATTCATGCAGTCTCCTTTTTACAATAAGTTCCTATATTATACGACCATAGCAGATAATATATGGTTAATTGAATTATTATAAAGGATGATTTGATAAAAATGGTAAAAAATTACACAGTTTTGGCAGAAAAAGAGTGGAGAGAAGGCAGCAAAATGCTACCTTTGGTAAATTACGCCTTCGGAGCGATCATCTCTTCAGGACGTACATATTTGTCGAACTCTTCTGCTGTGAGCAGTCCGAGGTTGATCGCTTCCTCTTTGAGCGTTGTACCGTTCGCATGCGCTGTTTTGGCGATTTTCGCCGCATTTTCATACCCAATGTACGGATTGAGCGCCGTTACCAGCATCAGTGAATCATTGAGAAACTTGTCGATCTTCTCTTCAATCGGCTGAATACCGACGGCACAGTTAACATCAAAACTTCTCATAGCATCTGAAAGCAGTCTTACAGACTGAAGAATGTTGTAAGCGATGACCGGCTTAAAGACATTGAGCTCAAAGTTCCCCTGTGAAGCGGCAAATCCAACCGCTGCATCGTTACCCATCACCTGTACAGCTACCATAGTCAGTGCCTCTGCCTGTGTCGGGTTGACCTTACCCGGCATGATGGAAGATCCCGGTTCATTGGCAGGAATCTCGATCTCACCCAGTCCGCATCTTGGACCGCTTGCCAGCCATCTGACATCATTAGCGATCTTCATCAGGTTTGCTGCCAGTGCTTTGAGTGCACCACTGAGTACTACTTCCGCATCATGCCCAGTCAGTGCATGGAATTTGTTTGGCTGAGAGACAAAACCGTAATCTTTGTCCATAAAGCTGTTGAGTTTGTCTGCCACTCTCTGGGAGAATTCGGGATGTGAGTTGAGCCCTGTTCCTACTGCTGTACCACCGATAGCAAGTTCTCTAATGTACTTAAGTGCATCTTCGATCTGCTTAAGATTGGTCTCAAGCATCGCCACATACCCGCTAAGCTCTTGCCCCAGTGTCAGTGGTGTGGCATCCTGAAGGTGTGTACGCCCTATCTTGACAATATCTGCAAAAGCTTCCGATTTTGCCTGAAGTGTTCCTTTGAGTTGATTAAGCGCAGGGATCAAGTTGTCAGTCACCGCAACCACTTCGGCAATACGCATCCCTGTAGGATAGGTATCGTTCGAGCTCTGTCCTTTGTTGACATCATCATTGGGGTGTACCAAATACTCTTTGGTAAAGTCGCCGCCAAGGATCTCTGTCGCTTTGTTGGCAACCACTTCGTTCATGTTCATGTTCGACTGCGTACCCGAACCAGTCTGCCATACAACCAGAGGAAAGTTATCATCAAGCTCACCGGCAAGTACCGTATCGCACGCTTTGACAATGGCATCTGTTTTGGCATCATCAAGGCGTCCAAGTTCATTGTTCACCAGTGCGCATGCCTTTTTGAGATTGGCAAATCCGTATACTACCTCCATAGGCATCTTTTCCGTACCAATTTTGAAGTTTTGTACCGAACGCTGTGTCTGTGCTGCCCAATACTTGTCTGCAGGTACCTGCATTTCACCCATGGTGTCTTTTTCGATTCTATATTCCATCATGTCTCCCTTGTGTTTAGTTAAAAAAGTTGTTCTCTTTGAGCACGGCAATGCCCTCTTTGATGCTCTCTACCGAGGTAGCAAACTTCGCTTTTGTTTCATCATCAAGCTTCATCTCGATGATCTTCTCTACACCCTGCTTGCCAAGTATGACCGGTACACCTACGGCAACATCACTGTAGCCGTACTCACCCTCAAGCAGCGCGGAAGCAGCAACCACCACCTTAGCATCATTGAGGATCGCTTCGACCATGTAGGCAATGGCACGACCCGGTGCATAATATCCTGACGTGCCAAGATGTTTGACGATCTCAGCACCACCGTTCTTGGTACGATCAATGATCTCTTCCATATCTTTTTGGCTTAGCAGTTCGGAGACGTTGACCGAGCCCACCTGAACCTCCTGTGGCAGCGGGATCATATGCTGTCCGTGGTCACCGATGACCAGTGTGCCGATCTGTCCGGCACCGTAGCCGAGTTTGTTGTAGATCTGGTATGCCATACGTGCACCATCTAGCGCACCGGAGAGCCCGACAATACGGCTACGCTCCCACCCTGTCATCTGAGCAATTACATAGGTCATCACATCCAGAGGGTTGGAAACACAGATTATCACAGCATTCGGGGAGTACTTCATCACATCTTCTACCACACTTTTCATGATCTTTGCATTGATCATCAGCAGATCTTCACGGGTCATATCCCCTTTGCGCGGTACGCCTGCCGTGATCACCACAATATCACACTCACTCACATCTGCCGGAGACTGGGCAGCTGTAATCACTGTGCTGTTTGGCGCATAATGTGTTGACTGACCAATGTCTATCGCTTTGCCTTTGGCTACCCCTTCTGCAATGTCGAACAGTACGATCTCCCCGCATGTTCCCATCATACTCAAACTGAACGCGGCAGTCGCACCTACCGCACCTGCACCGATTATCCCTACCTTACGCTTTGTCATCAACTACTTCTTCTCTTCTTCAAGTTCTGCAAAAAAATCAACTTCATAGAGTTTGTCTATCATCTCCTGTACCGCTGCTACAGAATTTTTAAAACGCTTTTGCTGCAGCGGCTTGAGGGTCATGTTGATCACTTGTTCTGCTCCCCCAGCACCGATCATTACAGGCACACCGGAGACAACACCGGAGTAGCCATAGTCGTTATCGAGCAAGATCGCACAGGAGTGGATCTGATTGGTATCTTTCAGGATCGCTTCTACCATCACCGTGGTTGATTTTGCAGGCGCATAGTAGGCTGAACCGTTGCCAAGCAGGTTCACGATCTCCGCACCGCCGTTGCGTGTCTTGCGTACGATCTCACCGATCTCTTCAGAGTCAAGCAGGTCTTCAATAGGTACACCGGCAACCGTCGTAAATTTGGGCAACGGTACCATCGTATCGCCATGCCCGCCCATTACCGTCGCACGGATCTGCCCTGCACCATATTCAAGTTTCTCATAGATAAAATGTGCCATACGCGCTGCATCGAGGATGCCGGCCATCCCCATCACACGTTCTCTTGGAAATCCTGTATATTTCAACGCTACATAAGTCATGACATCCAACGGGTTGGAAACCACGATCACAATAGCATCGGGAGCATACTCTTTGATCTCTTTTGCATAACATTTGACAATCTCAGCATTTTTCAACAGTAGATCATCCCTGCTCATACCTGGTGTTCGAGGTGCTCCTGCCGTAATGATGACCACATCCGACTCAGCCATATCCTCAGGACCTTTTGCCGCTTTTACGATGGTATGCTGTCTTGCCGCATTGGCGGCCTGTGACATATCGAGTGCTTTCCCTTTTGCCACATCATAGTTTCTGCCTCGAAGCAATACATTGTGACATGCACCGTTCATTGCCAAAATAAATGCGACTGTCGAACCAAAATTCCCCGTCCCGATGACCGTAACTTTTTTACCCTTTGCCATCTGCATCCTTTGTATTGGAATCATAGGACAGACTTGCGGCAAAACATCATTCATAACTCCCAACTGAGTTATCAAAAACATTTTGCATGCCAAAAAAGTCCTCTTGTCCTATGTTATTAAATAGATTATGGATATTTATTCTATCATAAAGTGTGTTACACAGAGCAAAAATGCTCTGTATGAAGAGAAAAAAAGCAACAAATGCTACTTTTTGGGTAGATAAACCCGTAATTAGATCGCATCGATAATGCTGTTGAGTGTTGCAGAAGGTCTCATCGCAGCTTCTGCTTTGGCTTCATCTGGGTGATAATATCCGCCGATATCTTTGGCACTGCCTTCCGCAGCCAGCAGTTCTTCAAGAATTTTCGCTTCATTTTTCACCAAAGCATCTGCAACAGGAGCAAACTTTTCTGCCAGTGCTTCATCTGCAGTTTGTGTACTGAGTGCTTCTGCCCAAT
Source organism: Sulfurovum sp. (assembly GCA_027082955.1). Lineage (GTDB taxonomy): Bacteria > Campylobacterota > Campylobacteria > Campylobacterales > Sulfurovaceae > Sulfurovum. The sequence continues at coordinate 31,036 of JALWTA010000015.1, forward strand.
AGCGCGCTACCCAGTAATGAGATGCTTTGTTGTCCGGCTCACCTGCTTTTCTGCTTGGTGCCTTGTCATTGTCAAGGTAACCTTCATTGGCTTTGTCAAGTGCTTCAGTCAAGACTCCTATCTTGCTGTCTCCTGACTTCTGATACTCCATTCTCAGAGACTCGGCAAGTGCAAGGAATTCACCAAGAGAATCCCATCTAAGGTGTCCCTCTTTCAGGAACTGATCTACGTGCTTTGGTGCAGAACCGCCCGCACCAGTCTCAAAGAGTCCGCCGCCTGCAAGCAGAGGTACGATAGAGAGCATCTTTGCAGATGTACCAAGCTCAAGGATAGGATACATATCTGTCAGGTAGTCTCTCAGTACGTTACCGGTGACTGAGATGGTATCTTTACCCGCTCTTACTCTCTCGTTGGTGTAGCGTGTTGCAGCAGCAACATCCATGATCTTGATATCAAGCCCTGTAGTATCATGTTCCTCAAGATATTTGTTGACTTTCTTGATCATCTCGCTATCGTGTGCTCTATTTCCATCCAGCCAGAAGATTGCAGGGCTGCCTGTCAGTCTTGCTCTCTCAACTGCCAGTCTGACCCAGTCTCTGATCGGGATATCTTTTGCACGAGACATTCTCCAGATATCACCCGCTTCTACCTCATGTTTCATCAATACATTACCGTTGGCATCGACTACTTCTACCACTCCATCCTCGGCAATCACAAAAGTAGTCGGATGAGAACCGTACTCTTCTGCTTTTTGTGCCATCAAACCGACATTGGCAACACTTCCCATCGTCGAAACGTCAAACTGCCCGTTGGCAACACAATCTTTAACCATCTCTTCATAGAAGATACCGTATGAGGCATCTGGAATCACGGCAACACACTCAACGGCATCACCATTTCTGTCCCATTGCTTGCCGCCTTCTCTAATCACTACAGGCATAGAAGCATCGATGATCACATCGTTTGGTGCATTGAAGTTCGTCTTCCCATTATCAGAATCTACCATTGCGATCTTTGGTGCATCTGCATCAACCACTGCCTGGAATGCCGCTTTGATCTCAGCCTCTTTTGCGTGACCTGCAATCTTCTTTTCAAGGTCTGCCATACCAAGATTCGGATTGACACCAAGCTCTTTAAAGAGGTCGGCATACTTGCTAAACACCTCTTCAAAGAAGACTTCAAAAGCATGACCAAACATCACAGGGTCAGAGACTTTCATCATTGTTGCTTTGAGGTGGATCGACCAAAGTACCCCATTGGCTTTGGCATCATCGATCGTCTTTCTGATAAATGCTCTGAGTGCTTTAGCAGACATGAATGTACCGTCAAGGATCTCACCGTCATGTGCATCAACAGACTTAAGCTCTTTGCCGTTAAGCAGTATCTTCACCTCTTGTGCTTTGTCAATAGTAACGGCTTGTTCATTACCGTAGAAGTCACCTTCACCGTTCATGTGCGCAACATAGGCTTTGGAGTTTTCAGCAAACGGCTTGAGTCTGTGCGGATGCTCCTGTGCATATTTTTTCACCGCTTTGGCAGCACGTCTGTCTGAGTTACCCTCACGCAATACAGGGTTTACCGCCGAACCGAGACAAACACTGTATTTTGCCTGAAGTGCTCTTTCCTCTTCGGTTTCCGGATTTTCCGGATAGTCTGGAATGTCAAACCCATGTGACTGAAGCTCAGCGATACACGCTTTAAGCTGCCCTACAGAAGCAGAGATGTTTGGCAGTTTGATGATATTTGCTTCTGGCTGGTGTACGAGCTTACCGAGTCTTGCCAGTTCATCCTCTGCCAGTCCCATCGCTGCCAGTACACGGCCTGCAAGGGATATATTCACCTGTTCAACATCGACATTCGCTTCGTTTGCAAACGCTTTTACAATTGGGAAAAGCGAATAGGTCGCCAGTGCCGGTGCTTCATCAATTTTTGACCATAAAATCTTTGGTTTGGACATAGTCAGTTCCTTTTGCTAATTTAGTTTAATTCTTGGTAGGTGGAGTGTAACATGATTTATATACCGCTAGAATTAATCATATTGTTTTATAGAACTTATAGATTTGCTTTGTTTCCAAACTACACAAAATAAGGGGAAAGTATCTGGGAAAAGCATAACGCTAGGAGCATTTGCGCGAAAAACTACCACAAAAAAGTGTTACCGAAGCATACATCCGCTTCGGTAACGAAGGAGAAAAAGATTATTTTTCGAGTTCGAACCCTAGTTCTTTAAAGGTTTGAACAACCTCTGCATCGATCTTTCTCATGTATTCAATACGTTTAGGATCTTTAAAGTCAAGTCCGCTGATCCAGTTGTTGACACTGGAGTAACCCACATGCAGTTCATTCTTCCCTTTCGGAATATAGAAGTAGATAGAACATGGTGCGAACATTCCCGCTTCAGGTTTCCCTCTGTTGAAAATGGAGTTGGAGAACTGGAAGTGGCACAGCAGTGATACCCAGTAGGCATCATATTTGTCAAATGGCAAATCCATATCGCCATATTCGAACTTCAGGTCAATAAATCCTGCAATAATAAAGTTGTGCTTTGTGAATTTTCCGTCATGTTCCATCACGAAATCTTCAATAAATTCATCCATGTCATCCGGTTTATCAAACTTTTTGACCAGCTTTGTCAATGTTTTTTCAGGCAGTGCATGCTGACGTTCATAGATTTTGGTAGCATCCGGTTTCATGGTTTTCATGACAACATCATCCAGCCCTTTGACCATTTTGGTAAATTCTGCACGTGTTGCCGGATCTTTTTCCCCAATGATATCAAGCATCATCTCCGGTGCGAGGTGACCGTAATGTGTGTTGTTATCGTTTTTGTTGTCAAGTGTCTTGTAAATGAGGAAGTTGAATGGTGTGAATGCGCCAAAATCCGGATTTTTCAAAAGCAGCGGACGAATCGCTTTTTTGTTGATGATATCATAAAAAGAGATGAACTCTACACCCTTCTCCTTAAACTTCTGATAATAGAAGTTCTCGATATGCGTATTGGCTTTCATAATGGAGAAACCGGCTTCTCCTATTTTGTTACGCATCATATCATCAAATGTTTTTTCCACATTGCCTTTGGAAGTATGGAACTCAGCTGTGATAGGTGCCGCCTGACTTGCCGTCATAATACCGGCTGCCGCAAAAAGAGCCAAGACTGTTTTTCGCATGTTCATGTTTTTTCCTTTTTAAAAAATTTACATCAACCATTTTACCCAATCTTTATTAAATCAATCTATTATATAGATAAATTTAAAAAAATAACTGATGATCACTGTTTCTTAAAATAGAGCAGCTTTCCAGCGTAGGTATTTTCATGTTTTATGCTGTGTACTTCTCTCTTTCGATCTTGCATCGGTGCACGGGCAACCTCTACGGATGCTACCGCTTTGGCGATCTCTGCCAGCGCATTGGCACGTGCAATCTCCATACGGGCCACAGCTGAGGAAATGGCTGCTTTGGCTTTTGCCTTGGTTTTTTGAAATACCTCTATCTGAGCATTTCTATCTCCTTTGGGCAACTTGGCATCAATACTTCTGCTCATATCAACAAGCGAAACCGCTTTGGCGATCTCTACCGCTGAAACCACTTTCGCAATCTTCACCGAGGCTCTATTTTTGGCAATGGTCACCGCTGCCTCTTCATCAACATAATGCTTCGGATGCTGTACTTTATAAAGCTCGGCATCACCGCTTAGCTTCAAGATGCTCTTTGTCGCTCTGGCTTTCGCCTCTTCTACCTGTGAGACCGCCTTTGCAATCTCAACCAGTGCAGAGGCTTTTGCCTTTTCTATTTGTGCATCGGAGATACCGGGGATCTGCTTTAAACGTTCAAGGCTGTCCACAACATGCACAATCTTCTTTTTTGCATCGATCTTGCTCAACTCTACAACCGCCGTCATCTCTGCAATCTTTGCCACCGAATCAGCTTCAACAATCTGTGCATAGGCACCCTCTCTTTTTTTTGCTATCCTGTCCGCTTTTGCAACTTTCTCCTCTGTACGTGACAGCTCCCGCATCATCTCCGCACGTGCTGCTTCTACTCGCTGTAGATGCTGCAATATCTCTGCTTGCACACTCTCACGCGTCTGATCTGCATGCAGTTGCAATCCTGTACCAAAAGTGATGCCCCAAACCACTATCCACTTTTTCATAAATAAGCCTTTTAATAGATTATTTTTAAATATTATAATGAATTTTATCTATCGCATTGATTAATAGAATTGTAAAGAAGCAAAAAAAGGGGTGTACGTGTAGAAAGGTAATAGAAGAGGGTTACCCCTCCACTGCAAGCATCTCCTCTTTGTAAACCCCCAGTGCCTTTGCCTCTTCGAGGATCTGCTCACTCACTTTGTATTTGCTCTCGATGATCACATCGGCAAGTTTGGACTTGATATGCAGCTCCAAAGGACGCTTTCCCGGATGGCGTTCGACCAGACACATCAGCTCTTCAACCGTTTTGGCATCTGGCATCAGGTTGAGTGCCAAGATGAGCGGCGGCTGCTCGGGCTCTGGGGTGTGTTTTTCTTCTTTTTTGACCTTGACCTTCTCTTTTTTGGCATCTTTGAGTGACTCGATCTTGAGGATGTTCATACGGGTAAAGTCCCCATCTTTGGTGATCTTGACCTTGAAAGCGATCGGCTTGGTCATATCAAAATCCTCTTCAAGCTCCTTAAGACGGTTTTCAAAGAGCATCAGCTCGATGTTGCCGTGCAGGTCCATGATGTTGGCGATGCCAAATTTGTTGCCCTTTTTGGAGATCTTCTCCGTGATATTCTCAATCTTGCCTATGATCAGCGCCTGTGAACCGTCAGCCAGATCGTCTATCTCAGAGCTTAGCGTATAGTTAATACTCTCAAGCGTCTCACGGTACTTGTCAAGCGGATGCCCGGAGACATAAAAGCCCAGCGACTCCTTCTCCATCTCGAGTATCTCCATAGGCTCATACTCTTCCATCTCTTTGAGCTCCAGTTTTACCTGTGTCATTTCCGCATCATCGCCCCAGAGCGAACCGAGTGCCTGTTTCTTGGCATCTCCCGCTTTCTTGGCTGTTTCGATGATCTTCTCAATTTGCATGAGCATCGCTTTGCGGCTGTAGCCGAAGCTATCCAGCGCCCCTGCTTTGATGAGAGACTCGATGACCTTTTTGTTCACCTTGGTCGAATCGATTCGCGAAACAAAATCCGAGAAGTTTTCAAACGGTGCCTTGGCCCGTGCTTCAAGGATGGAATTGATCGCGATATCCCCTGCTCCTTTGATTGCTCCCATACCAAACATGACAACCTCGTCACCGTCGATATTGGTCGCTTCAAAGACGAGCCCTGAGCGGTTGATATCCGGCGGGAGGAGTTTGATGCCCATGCGTTTGAGCTCATCGACATACTTAACCACTTTGTCGGTATTGTTCTTCTCCAGTGTCAAGATCGCCGCCATGAACTCTGTGGGGTAGTAGTACTTCAGATAAGAAGTATAGAAAGTAACCATCGCATAGGCTGCTGAGTGGGATTTGTTGAAGCCGTATCCGGCGAACTTCACGATCAGGTCGAAGAGCTCTTCTGCTTTGGCACGGTCAAACCCTTTTTTCTGCGCCCCATCGGCAAACTCTCCTTTGAGCCTGTCCATCTCCTCCTTGATCTTCTTACCCATCGCACGACGCACCAAGTCCGCCCCACCAAGGCTGAAGCCACCGATGGTCTGTACGATCTGCATAACCTGCTCCTGATAGACGATAACCCCGTAGGTCGGTTTGAGGATCGGCTCAAGCTCAGGGAACATATAGGTAATCTCCGCGCGCCCATGCTTACGCTCGACGAAGTCATCGAGCATCCCAGACTCCATAGGCCCCGGACGATAGAGTGCGAGCATCGCGATGATATCTTCAAACCCAGAGGGCTTGAGCTTCTTTGCCAGATCCTGCATCCCGGCTGATTCGATCTGGAAGAGTCCGAGTGTCTCACCTGTTGAGATATACTCATAGACCTTGGGATCTTCGATATTCTCTTCAACGAAGTTGATCCGCTTGCCGTGACGTTTTTCGACCAGCTGTAGCGCCTCTTCAATGACGGTCAGGGTCTTAAGCCCAAGGAAGTCGAACTTAATGAGATCGACATCCTCGACATACTTCCCGCTGTACTGCGTCGCGAGCGTATCAAGCCCTGTGGGTTTAAAAAGCGGTGTTTTTTGCCAAAGCGGTTCGTTGGAGATCACCACCCCCGCCGCGTGCGTACCGGCATTTCGGTTGAGCCCTTCAAGTGCCAGCGCAAACTCCCACACCCGTTTTGCCTGCGGGTCACGCTCCAGCAGTTCTTTGATCTTGGGCTCTTTTTCGTACGAGCTTTTGAGGTCAATCCCCAGTTCATCGGGAATGAGCTTCGCCATCGCATCGGCTTTGGCGTAAGGCATATCAAGTACCCGTGCAACATCACGGATGACCCCTTTGGCAAGCAACTTACCAAAGGTAATGATCTGCGCGACGTTCACACGCCCATACTTCTCGACCACATAGTCGATGATCTCCTGACGGCGTGCCTGACAGAAGTCCATATCGATATCGGGCATACTAACACGCTCAGGGTTGAGAAACCGTTCAAAAAGCAGTCCGTAAGGCATCGGGTCAATGTCAGTGATCTTGAGCGAATAGGCTACCAGCGATCCCGCCGCCGAACCACGTCCGGGACCTACAGGGATACCCATATCCTTGGCTGCCTTGACAAAGTCCCAGACGATAAGCATATAGCCGGGGAACTTCATGCTGTTGATGATATCAATCTCCACCTGAAGCCTGTCACGATACTCCTGATGTTTTGCTTCAGGCACGATCTTCAGACGCTCCTGAAGCCCTTTGCGCGCTTCGACAATAAAGAGTGCTTTGTCATTCTCGAGTGAATACTCTTCGTCGGGTTCCGGTAGCTCCAGCCCAATGTCCGCCGCACGCTGCCTTGCGAACTTGAAGTTTGGCGGTGTAGGGTTACCCAGTTTGATCTCAAGGTTACACTTGTCGGCAATCTCCTGCGTTGCTTCGATCGCTTCGGGGATGTCGGCAAAAAGTTTTGCCATCTCTTCAGGTGATTTGACATAAAACTCATGCACCGAGTGACGCAGACGGTTGGGGTCGTCATAGAGTTTGTTCATCGCGATACACATAAACGCCTCATGTGCATCGGCATCTTCGGGGTTGGTGTAGTGGGTGTCATTGGTTGCAACCACTTTGATGCCCGTCTCTTGACTCAGCTGCAATATCTGCTTGTCGATACGGTGCTGATCGCCGATACCATGCCGCATGATCTCAAGGTAAAAGTCATCCCCAAAGACCTCTTTGTACTTGAGTGCTACCCGTTTGGCTTCCTCGTATCCCTTGGCGCCAAACTTGACATTACGCTCAGAGAGGTTCAGATGCCAGTTCACCTCGCCTTGCAGACATGCCGAAGAGCACACCAGCCCCTCTGCATGATCCTTGAGCAGATCCCAGTTGATACGAGGATAGTAGTAAAACCCCTCAATGTAGGCTTTGGAGGAGAGAAACATAAGGTTTTTGTACCCCGTCTCATTCTTGGCATAGAGACAAAGGTGAAACCGCTGACGCACCGACTTGTCGCCGAGTTCTGGCTGGTTATGCACATAGGCTTCCATCCCGATGATGGGTTTGATCCCCTCTTTGCGCATGGTGTTGTAGAAGTCGATGGTACCGAACATATTGCCATGATCGGTCATCGCCACCGAGGTCATCCCCAGCTCCTTGACCTTCTTGGCAAGCGCCTTGATCTTGTTGGCACCGTCAAGCAGCGAGTACTCGGTGTGGAGGTGGAGGTGGGTAAATTGGGGCTTATCAGACATTTGAGAACCTTTTTGAAAATCTTTTTCTAACAATCTTTGGTGAGACGATCATATTTTTGATGATCCATGATATCTTGGAAATAGGCAATATCACCACGCATACTTATCAAAATACGAAATCCGTCATCGCCGAGTACACGTATTGATCTTTTATGCTTATCTCTTCTGCACACAATCTTTTTGAGTGCAAGCTTTGGGTGGTGCGGGTCAGATTGAAACAGCATTTCTGTCTCTTCGATTTTATGCACACTTATACGTTTGGCAACTTTCTTTTTGCTGCGTTCGTATTTGGCATCAAATTCAACTTGCATGACGATGCTCTAAGATAAGATCACCGATTTCCATATCTAGTTTAGCCATTTCGGTCAATAAGGAGTCGATCATAACCCGCGTAGACTCGTCACTTGTCTTTTCAAATATCTTTTCAACCACGTCATAGTTATCATCCAGCGCAAACTGCAATGCTCTGAGTTTTTCTTCATTGTAGTTGAGATCATCTAAGATATCACGAAAACCGCTGACCATCATCAAAGCGATCTTTATGGCATCTTTTATTTCATCGAGAGAGGCTGCATCGTGTCTCTTTTCATACTCATTAAGAGGAAGCACTATAGTCTGCTGCATATACTCAGCATCCAACACGGGAATGTACGGCACACTCATTTTGTCTCCTCTTTTGATGGTTTCTTGCTATTATAACATAAGTTTGTCACCTGCCGCTCAGATGTACGACACGTGCCTTGCAGTACTATATTTGACTACTCATTCTTTTAGGCAAAAAGCTTTTCGCAAGAAAAGCATACCGACACTCTTCACTCTTCGTTCTTCACTGTGGCAAAGCCACTATGTTTCTAATTTTACTTGAATATAGCAAAGCAAAGATGAAAAGAGGTTGAAAAATTTATAACGTTCCACCCACCTCTTTAAACTTCTCCACAAACGCCGCTATCTTCTCAAATACACTCTGCTTCTTTGTCAAATACTGCGGATTGAGCGGGCTCATTTTGGGGAGTATCTCATTGAGTTCGGTGCCGTTTTCGCTGGCGTATTGGCGTTTGAGAGATCGGAGGATGTAGCGTTTGGCTGCCTCTTTGTTGAGTTGCTCCTCTTCGATGAGTGCTTCTGCCTCTTGACGCTGCTTCTCCTGTGCAAAAGTAAAGAAGGCATCGATGATCCCAGCTTTGTCATCGATCGTGTCAAGATCGGTTTCGTTGATGAAGTCTACGATAAGGCTCTCTTTGGCACGATGCCCAAGGCTGGCACGAATCATACGGCGCACTTCGTCGATCAAAGCTTCTTTATCTTTTTTCTTTCTATTCTGTTCAAAAATAAGCTCAAGGATATAGTCGAGGTTGATCTCCTGCGATTTGAGCAAATCTACCTCAAAGACCACATCGTTCCAGTCGATGCTAGATGCCTCTTGCTCTTTGCCCTCTCTTTCTCTGCGTATCCATTCGCGGATGTCGTTGTAGGTCGAGCGGTAGTCTTGCTCCACTCGTGGAGGCAGCACCTCGATCTGTCGCAGTTTCTCAACTTCTTCATCACTAAGGTAGTGCTCCGCTTTGAAACGCTCCATCGCCTCAGCATCTTCAGTGTCGATGCTTTGTAAATCCCGCAACGCTTCGAACTCATCATAGTTTTGCAAGATATTTTCGAGTCTCAGATACTCACCGAAGAGTTTGACAAACGCTTTTTTATCGCTCTCTCTTTCGATCGCCGCAGGATCAGGGAACCGCTCTTTGAGCTCGGCGACCACCTCCAAGTATCCAAGCCGTGCCTCTCCACTCTCCTGATCTTCAAATCCACCCATATACTCCTCATAACTCTTCTCGAGCACTACATTAGCGGTGTTTTTGTCGCCAAAGAGGGTGATAGCATCAATCGTCGCCTTCTCCAGATCGCGGAAGGTGACGATATTTCCGAAGGTCTTGGTAGCGTCATAGATGCGGTTGGTACGCGAATACGCCTGTATCAGCCCATGGTAGCGGAGGTTTTTGTCCACAAAGAGGGTGTTGAGCCTCGGTGCATCAAAGCCTGTGAGGAACATCCCCACCACGATGAGCAGGTCGATCTCGCCCTCTTTGACCCGCTTGGAGATGTCGCGGTAGTAGTTTTGAAACGCCTTGCTATCGACAGCGTAGTTGGTCTTGAACATCGCGTTGTAGTCGTCGATGGCTGCCGAGAGGAACTCTTTGGCACTGCTGTTCATCGCCGAGACTTCAAAGCTCTCATCGGGTATCTCACCAATGGCATCTTGTGCTTCATTGGGAGCGAAAGAGAAGATCGTAGCGACCTTAAGCGGTCTCTCCCTCCCTTTCTGTAGCTCTCTGAACGCTTCGTAGTAGCGTTTGGCGGCATCGACACTGCTAACGGCAAACATCGCGTTAAACCCTTTGGCACCTGCCTGCAGGCGATGTGTCTTTTGCGGATAGTGTGTCAAGATATACTGCGTGATCTCCCGGATACGCTCGGGGTGAAGGAGGGCTTCTTTGGTCTCTAAGCTACTAAGCTTCTTCTCATCGAGCTCCCTCTCCATCGCCTGAAACTTCGGGCGTACATCGTTGTAGTCCACTTTGAACTTGAGCACCTTCTCATCCCGGATCGCATCGGTAATGACATAGCTGTGCAGCTGTCGCCCAAAGACACTCGCCGTCGTCTCAGCCCCGAGTGCATTCTCAGGAAAGATCGGCGTACCGGTAAAGCCAAATTGGTAATACTTCTTAAACTTCTTTTTAAGGTTCTTCTGTGCCTCGCCAAACTGAGAGCGGTGTGCCTCATCGAAGATAAAGACCACCTGTTTATCGTAGATCTCAAGGTCACTCTCACTCTTCATCAGGTTGTTGAGCTTCTGAATGGTGGTAACGATGATCCTGTTGTCCTCTTTGGCGATGTTGCGTTTGAGTCCTGCGGTGCTCTCCGAGCCGTTCACACTCTCAGGCGAAAAACGCTGATACTCTTTCATCGTCTGATAATCAAGGTCTTTTCTATCCACAACAAAAAAGACTTTGTCGATAAATTCAAGCTCTGTTGCCAGTCGTGCCGCCTTGAAGCTCGTGAGCGTCTTGCCCGATCCGGTAGTGTGCCAGATGTAGCCGCCACTCTCGGGTCGGCTCCACTTTTTGGACTCAAAAGAGCTTTTGATCTTCCACAAAATACGCTCCGTCGCAGCGATCTGATAGGGACGCATAATCAGCAGTGTATCGTTCACATCAAAAACACTATATTTACTCAACACCTCCAGCAAAGTACGCTTCTGAAAGAAGGTAGCCGTAAAGCCTTCGAGGTCTTTGATACGTGTATTGTCGGCTAACGCCCAGTTCATCGTAAAATCAAAGCTGTTTTTCTCCCGCTTTACAGTATTGGCGAAGTAGCGGGTATCGGTACCGTTGGAGATGACAAAGATCTGAATATACTTAAAGAGTGAACTCTCGGCGTTAAAGCTCTCTTTGGAGTAGCGGTGTACCTGATTGAACGCCTCTTTGATCGCCACACCTCGCTTCTTGAGCTCCACATGCACCAGCGGTAGACCATTGACGAGGATCGTCACATCGTAGCGGTTGGCATGCGTACCCGTCTGCTCAAACTGCCGGATCACCTGTACACGGTTTCGGGCGATGTTTTTCTTGTCCAGCAGGTAGATATTTTGGATATGCCCATCATCAAAGACAAAGTCGTAGATGTAGTCATCGTGTATCTTACGGGTCTTCTCGACGATACTATCGCCCGGCTTGTCGAGATACTCCTCCACAAACCGCTGCCACTCACCATCGCTAAAGGTCACACTGTTAAGAGATTGCAACTGCTCACGCAGATTGGAGAGCAGTTGCTCAGGGCTCTTGATGTCAGGACGATAGTCATACCCCTGAGCTTGCAGATCGCGCACCAGCTCCCGCTCGAGGTTCTCCTCACTCTGATACGACTCATTGACCCGATCGGGCTGTTTATAGCGATCGAGGATGATGAAGTTTTTGGACTCGGCGATGGGTTTGTTATATTCAAGCATAGAAGACCCCCTCTAAATACTTATATCTTTTTGATGGTAGTTTAAGGTATATTTTGGGATAATAGCACCGCTCAACTACCATTGAGTAGTCAGAGGTGACCGCCAATCGTCCGGTCCACAATAGGCGATCCAATCTTTCTAAAACCATTCACATCCCCTTAAATCAGCATTTGTTTTCCCAATATAAGCTTTATAATACTTTTGAAAATCATCTCTTTTTCTTTGGTGGGTAATATAAAAACTTGTCACCAAAAAAGAACTGCTTTTGCCAAGTTTTTGCAATATAACCACAAAATCCTCATCTTCTACCCACAAATATAGTCTTATCGGCTTTTTACCCTTTGTCTCTTTTCTGTAGAAAAGTTTTACATTTTGTGCTATCGAAGCATTATCGATAATGGGCTTAATCCAATGGATGCGTTTTGCACGGTCAAAATCCAGAAGCCGCTCTTTGTTCGCTACGATACGATTACCCTCTTTTTTGTAATGGGTTTGTGTCCGCGTAGTCAAGTGCCAAAAGCTAAGCTCTTTGCCATCCTCTTTTTTATGGCTCTGCGGATCAATGCGTATGGTGTCGTTTAAAAAAGTTTTATTGGCTATAAAGTCATCATAAAATATATCATACAACACATCAAAAAATTTTACAGCATCAATGCTGTCTAAATCTAGCGGAGCCTCAAGCATCATTGCAAACTCCATCTAAATATGTTAAATTTCCTCTCCCACGGTTTTGTTTGCTTAATAGAACAATAAGAGTCGCACGAGGCTCTGATTTTAGCATCGAGATATTCAACAATTCTATTTTTAATGGCACTCTCTTTAGGTATATCGGCTCTATTTGCATATCCTATCGCACCCACAAAGAGATCGCAAAGCTGAATCAATTGCGATTCGTGCGAATGAATAATTGTAAACTCGCTTTGTTCATACCCTTTTTTTGATAAAATCTCTTTGAGCTTTTTAACCCTCTCTCCCCCTAAAGTATCTTTATAGTCAAAGTAAATCTTAAAATTATTTTCAACATCCATCATATCCCTAAGCGTATAGTAGTAAACCACATAATAAAACTCGTTATGGTCTCTGTCATACCGTTCATGCCGTGCGTTTGTCTTGTTCATAACCAAAGTAGCTTTAAATTCCATATTCTCATTTTCAAAAAAATAATCGATTAGCTCCTTATAAAAATCCCACTGTTTTGCAATGAGTTTTGTCCATTTTATCTCTGTATGATAGTTGTATTTATGGCGAAGGTATTTGATATGTTTCTTTGCCTGCAAAAGATACGCTTCGTCTATCTTTAAAGCACCGTTTACCATAATATCCGAAGTATCATGAAGCATATAGTTGCTCTCATCGCAAAATATTTTATACACCATCACTTATCTCCTTTGGAAAATCGAGTAACAGATCACGATAATACTCGTATTGCTTCTGCCGTAACTCTATCTCTTTTGGTAGACCCTCGGAGATAGAGTTGGTTAGAGTGTCAAACTTATCGAGGATAGCGACAATCTCTTTTTGTTTTTCGAGAGGTGGGATGGGGATTAATATTTTTCTTAAATTATCGTTATATAATCGTTTAATTGTACCACCTTCAGCAGCATTCCAATTTACAATTTGGTAAAAATAAAACAAATATTTATTAAGAACTATACTTTCATCATTTTCTATCCAAACTATATTACTATCTTGAAAATAAGCATCTTCTCCATCAAAAATAACTGCTCTTCCAATAGTTCCACTTGCTGATATTAATATCTCACCTTTTTTGGGATAACTATATTTTTCTTTATACTCGTCAAAAAGCTCTCTTGAAATATAAGCATTTGCCTTTTTGCCAAATGTTCCTATTTTATAGAATGGTATATCACCAACTTCAGAGGTTTGATTTTTCAAAATTCGTTTACACATTCTTACTTCGCCAACTTCCCCCAACTTCTTCCACTCCACCTCATCCTCACCAAAGCTAAGCAGTCGGTCGCGGTAGTAGCTGTATTGCTTGCGGCGTGCTGTAAGCTCTGCTGTAAGCTCTGCTGTAAGCTCTGCTGTAAGCTCTGTGAAATTGTCCAGTATCCGGACAATTTCACGCTGCACCTCTATAGGTGGGATGGGGATTTGGATCTTATTTAAGATGGTTTGCGTCAAG
>JALWTA010000015.1:45113-63682 GCA_027082955.1 Sulfurovum sp.
TGCTGTAAGCTCTGCTGTAAGCTCTGCTGTAAGCTCTGTGAAATTGTCCAGTATCCGGACAATTTCACGCTGCACCTCTATAGGTGGGATGGGGATTTGGATCTTATTTAAGATGGTTTGCGTCAAGCTGGGTCTTCCTGAACCCGTATCCAACTTCATTAGGTCGATTGATTTCATAAAATAATAAAAATATTTTGGAACTAAAATGTCCGTATTTATTTCGGTATAATAAATAGTGTCGACATTCCAAAAGGGCGATTCAACGAAAAAAATATTTGTGATTGTGCCTTTTCTTGGAATAAGAACTGTTGGTTTGTCATAGACATATGTGTCAACAAATGACATAATACCGCCAGAGCCATAGACTGGAATATCGCCACTTTTTAAGCTTTTCCAATCTTTGCCATTTTTAAGTTTTGCAACCTCCCCCAACTTCTTCCACTCCACCGTCGCACCCTCAAGCAGTTTTTCCATAAATCTATGCATCTGAGCCCAACCTCTCTATACTATTTCGACACCCAATCAAACAACAGTCAAACAAATTTTGACGCACAACGCCCCTTTTTATGGGAGTATTAGAAGTTTTAGGGTCTGATTTTACATTGACAATCAAACAACAGTCAAACAAATTTTTCATGACCTTGCCCACCATGGAATATATTTTCTTGCTTTGTTGCCTACCGTTTCATCATAAATATAGATAGCTTTTTTATTTAAGGCTTCTTTGATGATTCTAGATACGATAGCAGTATTTTTCGCATCTACTCCAAACCTTTCTCTCAAAGAGGTATTGGTCATATAGTCATGCTCGACATATTTTAAAGAAGCATGAAGATAACAGGCTCTAATACGATCTTCCTTGTCCATCTCTTTCAGCTCTTTATGTGCAAACAGAATTGTCATGGTATGCTCCAAAGATGTTGTGAAAATCGGAGCGGGAAGCTGATAGTATTCCGTCTCGAAAACAACCTTGTCTATGCCGCTTCCTCTCTCTTCGCATATTCCCATACGACGCATTAAGGAGGCTAATGCTTCATTTCTTGATTTTGGAGGATTGTCCAGAAATCTATCTGTCGGTACAAGCGGCAATCCCGGGTTGGTTATCTCTATACGATTGGAGTATATCTCTATCATCGGTCCTGTTCCGGTTTGAAAAAAGTCTTGATGGATCAACGCATTAGCGACAAGCTCTCTAACAGCAAGCTCGGGATACATAGGAACAGTCTCTCTCAATGCTTGTTTAATGATTTCATTGGTCGGCAAAATAGAGTTGATATAGCTTATCAATCCTTCAAATCCACAGGCATACCCTTTTTTGCCTATCTGTTCTCGAACCGTTTTGATCTTATTTGTCGATTCATATTGGATAACCCGTATCGCTTTACGACTTAGCCCCTTAAATTGACTCAAATCTCTAGCAAAAAGTATTGCACCAAGGTTGGTAATATCCCACTGTCCGCTATCGTTTTTGGCAATAATCCCATCCGACTCCAAAGCTTCCAATATGCCACTGCGTCCCTCAGGTAGAGGAATTTTCAACAGATCAAAATACGCCGGATAATCAATAAGTTCCAAAACCTCACTCTCTTCTAACTGCTCTGCAGCTATCTGTTTTTCAAACGGAACATTATCAAAAATCCTCCATAGTTTCCGCTCTTTTTCAGGATACTCTTTGAGTTTCTTCTTATAAGTTCCTACACGAATATATTCTGTTTGTTTAAATCGTGTGGGGTGCCTGAAAGCTGCCGAAATCTCCAAAACAACAACTCTTTTTTCTTCTACTACTAGTGTATGAAAATGAAATTCTACCTTAGGATCAAGTAACCTCAAAAGCCAGTTTTCTAACTCTTCATTGCCCTCTTTAGTTGATGTTGGATGGAAAGTCGTTCCAAGTATCTCATGCGATGCATCATCAATACCCCATACCATATAGGCACTATTTTTACCGTGTAGTGCTGCACCATTAGAGAGTGCCGAAATATACTCACCAATATCTTCAGGGATTGCTTTGTTATGCTTAAACTCCACCCATTCAGTTTCGTTGGGGTATTTGAGTAGCTCTTTTAGAAGCCCTAAATAGTATCCATCATCTCTATCTATGCTCATTGTTTTATCCTTCTATCTCCGTAACAATCTTATCGATCTCACTTCTAAGCGTATCGATCTTGGCTACCGTCTCTTGTATCTCAGCATTGAGCTTAGTGATGTCGATCTTCTCTCTTGTATCTTCGGGCTCGACATAGGCACTGACAGAGAGGTTGTAGTCATTCTTGGCGATGCTATCGGTATTGACCATGCTTACGGTGTGTGCTACATCCTCCTTGTTGGCAAAGAGTTGCATGATCTTCTCGATGTGCTCATCGGTGAGGACATTGTTGTTGGTCTCTTTTTTGAAAAAGTCGCTACCGCTGGCGTCGATGAACTGCGTCTTGGTGTCGTTCTTATGCTTGGAGAGGACGAGGATGTTCACCGCGATGGAGGTACCGAAGAAGAGATTGGGTGCGAGTGAAATGACCGTCTCGACATAGTTGTTATCCACGAGATACTGGCGTATCTTTTTCTCGGCACCGCCACGGTAGAAGATACCGGGAAAGGTTACGATAGCCGCTCTTCCTCTAGCGGATAGATAGCTGAGTGCATGGAGTATAAAGGCAAAGTCGGCTTTGGATTTGGGCGGCAGGACACCCGCAGGAGCAAAACGCTCATCG
Organism: Sulfurovum sp.; assembly: GCA_027082955.1. Lineage (GTDB taxonomy): Bacteria > Campylobacterota > Campylobacteria > Campylobacterales > Sulfurovaceae > Sulfurovum. The sequence continues at coordinate 47,822 of JALWTA010000015.1, forward strand.
TTGATGAGGGTTGGGTCATCTGAGCCGATCCACTTGACAGAGTACGGGGGATTGGAGACGATGGCATCAAAGGGCTTAAAACTGTTGTGCTTGGGGTCAAGCAGTGTATCGCCCAGCTTGATATCGAACTTGTCGTAGTTGACATTGTGGAGGAACATATTCATCCGGGCGAGGTTGTAGGTGGTGTGGTTGATCTCTTGCCCGAAAAAGCCCTCTTCGATGATGTGCTCGTCAAACTGCTTTTTTGCCTGTAGCAGAAGCGAACCCGAACCACAAGCGGGGTCGTAGATCTTGTTTACTTTCTCTTGACCGTGCAGTGCAAGTTGGGCGATAAGCTTGGAGACATGTTGTGGGGTAAAAAACTCTCCGCCCGATTTACCGGCGTTAGCGGCATAATTGGATATAAGAAACTCATACGCATCGCCGAAGAGATCGATATGGTTCTCCTCGAAATCTCCGAAGTCCAGCTGTGCCACTCCTTTGAGTACGGCAGCGAGACGGCGGTTTTTGTCGGCGACAGTATTGCCCAGACGGTTGCTGGTAGTGTCAAAGTCGGCAAATAGCCCCTTGATATCCTCTTCCGATGGGTAGCCACTCGCAGAGTTTTCGATCTCGGCAAATATCTTTGCCAAGTCGGTGTTGAGATTTTCGTTGCTCTCGGCAGTCGCCACTACATTGGTAAAGAGCTGACTGGGGTAGATAAAGTAGCCTTTGGTCTTGACCGCGTCGGCTTTGATCTCTGGTGTGATGACATCATCGGAAAGCGAAGCATAATCAACACTCTCATCACCAGCCTCTATATAGTCGATAAAGTTCTCACTAATAAAGCGGTAAAAAAGGCTCCCAAGCACATACTGCTTAAAGTCCCATCCATCCACCGATCCCCGTACATCATTGGCGATTTGCCATATCTGGCGGTGGAGTTGTTCGCGTTGCTGCATGCTGGTCATGGTCACGTCCTGTGTGAGTTGTAATATTGGGAATATTATAGCCAAAAGGCTATCATTTCATCTTTGGTACAGTTTCCAAAACCCGCACACTCTCCCTATCCATCTTCGAAAATGCAAACCGAGTTAGGTTTTAGGATTTAGGGTTAAGGGGGGGGTGATGTTTATATGTTCTTGACCTTGCTTTTGTGATAGTTGCTTAATCCATTGATCATTTTTGATATTTCATTGAGCCTTTTGATCCGCTCAAAGCCTATCCTCTTCAAGCGGTTCTCTCGCAGCTACTTTGTTTAGCACATCCAATGCATGCTCTTTTGAACCTCGTTGGGCTCTCTCTTCAAGATATGCCACCGTCTTCATAGAAGCGATCTTCTCTGCCAGTGCATTGACAATAAATTGGTTCATAGAAACCTCTCCTTTAAGAGACTCTATCTCTTTCTTGTAGTAATCGGGAATTCTTAGAGCAAAATTCATGGTAAAACTCCTTGCTGTTGTAAAAACTGTTTTGGTGTGATAACCTCAATACCAAAATGTTTTTTCACACCTTTAAAATCTTTTGGATTAAAGGTGACTATGGCTGATACTCCTGCGTTAACAGCAACTTCAAGCACCATATCATCATTGGCATCTTTCAAAAAAGGTCGCCACAAAAAGTAGATAGATTGATGATATGACATGGCACATATGTCGTCAATAAACCTTTCTATCTCACTTTTTGTCACAAAATCATAATGCTGTATATTGGCAGGGCGTGTCAATACATCAAGATACTCAAGCACCAAAGTAGTTGAAACCACACTATACTTTTTCTGAGACTCAAAAAGCCATACCATCAGTTTATGCGATGCGCCTTTACTCGAATAGAGTGCCGCAAAGATGACACTGGTGTCTATCACTATCTTCATAGTAATATCATATACAATATCAACTTAGAAAAAAATAAGACACATATCTTTGTATCTCAGCTGCATTTACCCCACCCTCTCCAAAACCCGCACATTCTGATCAGGATTGAGGATCGAGGTTTTAGAATTTAGGGTTAAGGGGTTAGATGTTTATATGTTCTTGACCTTGCTTTTGTGATAGTTGCTTAATCCATTGATCATTTTCGATATTTCATTGAGCCTTTTGATCCACTCAAAGCCTACTATTTGCTCTATATAATCAATCTCAATGCCGATATATATTTGGGTAAGAGCAAAATCATGACAAATTGTCATCTTTTAAAAGCAAACGATCAAGAAGAAGTAATAAACCGCTCAATCGCCTCAAATATCTCCTCGCACCCCTCATCAGAAAGGATCGCATGACGCTCTCTGGGCAGCAGCAGAAGTTTTTTGTCTGTTGAGGCGACGCGGTCGTAGATGGTGCGGGCACTTTCGCGTTTGACGACGGGGTCTTTGTCGCCTTGGATGATGAGAATGGGGGCTTTTATCTTGGCAAGGGCATCAGCAGCTTCGTGCATGACCTTCTCCATCTGCGCCACCGAGGAGAGCGGATGGCGGTGGTAGTTGACTTCGGGGCGTTCGGTGTGGGCGTTGTCGATCCACTCCATAACCCCTTTGGCGTGCAGGTAGGCGATCATCTCATTAAATCGCTGCAGGGAGGGGACAACGTAGCTGACGCGTAGATCATGCAGTTTGAGTGCGGAGTTGAGGGCGATGACCCCTTCGCAGCGGTACTTTGCCGCGTGTATCAGTGCCAACAACCCTCCGGTAGAGAAGCCTCCGATGAAGACCTTGTCGCAGACTTGGCGCATCGCCGTAAAGGCACGCTCAAAGTCGATCTCCCAATCGTGTGCTGTGACATGCTTGAGTGCTTCGGGATCGGTGCCGTGTCCGCGCAGTCTGGGGACATAGACATTGATGCCCTTATCAAAAAGGTACCGTGCCAGTGTCTCTATTTCGCGGGGCGCTGCCATGTAGCCGTGCGAGAAGACCAGACCGGTTTTAAACTCGGGGTTATACAAAATGATAGGCGCGCCCTTTTGCTTTTTGTTTGGCGACTTACCATGGTAACGGCGGTACTCCTCTTCGTAGTATGCCCACTCTCTCGCTTGCAGATGTGCGAAGTTGTCCTCTCGCAGTTCCTGCTCGCTATACTTGGCATTGGCGATTGCCATCTCTTCGATGGGCTTTTGCCACTTGATCTCGTTGAGGATCACCTGCAGGGTATTTTTGACCCGTACCTTATGAAACGAATAGTGCTTCTCCAACAGGCTGCGGTCAAAAAGATACTCCCCGTCACTGTCAAGAAACAAGATATGCTGCTTGAGCGCCAGATCGATCGCCGAAACAAAGGGAGTGTAGGCATCATCGAGGATCAGCCTGAAAAGCTCGCGTTGAAGCTCCGGATGAAGGCGGTAGCCCTCCATCTGCCGCAGAGTTCTGGCATTTTTGTAGATAAGCGTTTTGAGGTAGGAGGGGCAGACCTTGACGGTGGGCATCGTCACCAGACTGAGGATGAAGATATGGTCAAAGTTGATCTGTGTATTGCTGTAGACACGCTTCATCATGCGATTGGTCAGCCCTCGGCGCTGCTTGTCTATGAAGCGCTCTATCGCTGCCATATCATAGAGCATCGTACGATCTTTGATCTTCTCATCGACATAACGCTCCAAAGGGATCGCCTCACCGATATGGATATTCATACGCGCATGCAGCAGCAGATTGACCTCGATCTCAAGCTCTTCAAAAAAGCGGGTATCGCGCTGGTGCACGAGAGAATCGACCCATGTCAAAAATCGGTTCTTGCCCGGACGGATGGGATAGTAGGTGATCGTAATGGGGACAATGTGTATCTGCAGCGCAGGATCTATCCCTTCCGCATCGATGCCCATCGCCGTACAGAAACGCTCATGTGCCCTTGCCTCCTCCTTGGCTTTGGAGCTGTCAGCCGCACGCAGCTGTGCCAACCTCGCCTTGATCGCCATCACCGCCGCACCAGTGTGGATGGGACCTTCATACTCGGGTGCATGGACACAGAACTCCTTATTGCCAAAGGTGATGCGCTTGTTCTTGACCATAAACCCTTCGGGGTAGATGATCCAGTCCGATGCACCTTTGAGCAGATCTTCGATGATGATGCAGTCGCGCTCCTTGTTCCGGTTGGAGACGGTGCCTACCCAGCGCAGCAGCCGTCCAAGCGTACCGACAAAGAGCGAGTCATCCGCCAAAGAGCGTGAAGTTCTACCCAAGTTACTGTAGAGCATGTAGGGCACTACGAAGGTCTCAAAGCGGGTGAAGTGGTTGGCGACGAAGAGTACGGGCATCGGCGGTAGCGCTTCTCCTGTCACAGTAATGTCCGCACCCCACAACCGCTTTGCTGCGCCCACAACCGCCGCGCTCAGGACAAATGCCGGTTTCATGCTTCTGCTTTCCTTTTACCGCGAGCTTGGGCAAAATACGCCTCATGGGTAAAGCTGTCAACGGTAATGATCTCACGCTGCAAGGCTCTTGCCACCTCGAGCCTCTCGACCTCTTCGCTACTGAGCGGCTCACCTGTTTTTTCTTTGTGCAAGACATCCTTCACCCCTTGCATCGCCTCCGCTGCCTCTCTTAGGAGTTTGATACGCGCGCTGTTGTAGAGGTTGCTGCACAGCCCGGCACGCAGTCCCTCATCCTCACCGAGTTCCCACGCGATGCCATGCAGTGCACTGTCTGATCGTCTCTTTGCAATGGGATTGAGTCTGCCAAGGTAACTGAGTATGCGTAAAGGCAGTCCGGCAACACCGTCAAGCAGATTGGCGGTGATCTCTGCAAACGACTCGTCGATCTTGATAAAGGCTTCATTGACGCTTACTTCCAAGAGCCTCTCGTGCGCTTTGGGGCTTCCCTCGGTTTCAAAGCGCTTGAGTGTGCAAGTGATCAGATACATCTGTGCCAGTATGTCTCCAAAGCGTCCCGAGATCGATTCGCGCCGCTTGAGCGAGGCACCCATCAATCCCAGTGCCACATCCCCCAAAAAGGCAAATCTCGCAGATGCCCAGGCAAGCTTCTGCTCATAGCGTCTGCTTGTCCCCTTGCTGTGTGCCGGATGCCAATAGCCGCGGCTTAGCCCCAGCACCAGTGCACGTGCGCCGTTTCGTACCACATGCCCGATATGCGCAAAGAGCAGCCTGTCAAATGCCGCAATATCCCGCTGTTCAAGTGCTTCGATCTGCGCATAAGCATAGGGGTGGCAGCGGATGAGCCCCTGACCAAACATGATGAGCGTACGGGTCATGATATTGGCACCCTCTACCGTGATCGCCACGGGTGCACCAAAATAAGGGTGTGCTAGAAGGTTTCGCGGCCCGCGGATGATCGCCGCACCCCCTTGGATGTCCATCGCATCGAGGATATTGGCACGGAAGATCTCTGTGGCTTCATACTTCATGATAGCGTTAGCCACTGCTGGCTTGGCACCGCCATTGATAGCCCCAAGCGTAAAGGTCTTGGCGGCATCAAGCATGTAGGTGCGTGCCCCTATGCGCCCGAGCACTTCGGCGATCCCTTCAAACTTGGCGATACTCAGCCCAAACTGATAGCGCACCACTGCGTAGGTCGATGCCACATAGCTTGCCAGTTTGCTCCCACCCGTACTGGTGCTTGGCAGCGAAATACCCCGACCAACTGCCAAAGACTCCATCAGCATACGCCACCCCTCCCCCAGTCCCGCTTCGCCGCCGATGACATCTTCGATCGAGATGATGACATCTTTGCCAAGCAGCGGCGCATTGACAAAGGGAACGCCCAGCGGATCATGCCGTCTGCTCTGGTCAACTCTCGGCGTGTTGGCATCAACCAGCGCACAAGTGATGCCGATCTCTTTGCCTTTACCAAGGAGGTTTTGCGGATCTTTGAGCACAAACGCCAGTCCGATGACCGTCGCGATCGCAGAGAGGGTGATGTAGCGTTTCTCAAATTGAAGCCGTATCTTGATCTCGCCGTTCTCATCTTTGAAAAGTACTCCTTCAGAGCGTATCGAAGCGGCATCTGAGCCTGCCTCGGGTTCGGTCAGTGCAAAACAGGGGATCTCCCGTCCGTCTGCAAGTCTGGGCAGGAAGTACTGCTGCTGTTTGGGGGTACCGTAGTGCAGCAGCAGTTCGGCAGGTCCGAGTGAGTTGGGCACCATCACGGTGATGGCAAGTACTTGAGAGTGTGTCGCCAGCTTCTCAATGACACAGGAGTGCCCATAGGCAGAAAAGCCAAGCCCGCCATACTCCTCAGGGATGATCATCCCAAAAAAGCGCTTTTCTTTGAGATATGCCCATACCGCTTCGGGCAGATCACGCTGCGCAAACACCTCCCAGTCCGAGGTCATAGCACACACCTCTTCTACCTCATTTTCAAGAAATGCCTGCTCTTTGGGGGTAAGACTCGGGTAAGGATGAGAGAATATCTTGGCAAAATCGGGCTTGCCCGAAAAGAGCTCTCCCTCTATCCAGACATCGCCTGCACGCAGGGCGGTCTTTTCGGTCTCGGAGATCTTTGGCAGAAGTCCGTTTGTCTCGATGAGATGAAACAGCGGTTGCGTGACAAGCTCTTGACGTATCTGAGGCACAAGGAAGAGCAGCCCCAACAGTATCAGCGGTATCCACCACCATACCGAAGCACCTGCAACCGCCAGTCCGACTGATGCAGCGGCAAACCATGCCCATAACGGCGCAGCGAAATATGCCAGTGCCACAATAATAACAATTACAAGTGCCCATACCATGATGCACCTCCTTTTCTATATCTCTATGCTACCCTTTAGGATGTGGAGTGCGTGTGTAAAATTTTGGTGCGTGATTACGCACCCTACAGATTGCATATCATACATTTTTCCCGTAGGGTGTTGTGCCCTCACAACACCTTATGAACAATTCACACATATATGATGCATACGGTTGCGGTGTTGTCGAGAGACAACACCCTACGCGACCTTATAAAAACGGGTACCCTTTTGTGCCATCTTCACCAACAGATCCGATGGTGCAAAGCGTATGCCATGCACAGCATCCAGCGCTTTGAGGCGCTCTACCACATTGCCAATGCCAAGGCTGTCTGCATAGCGCAGCAGTCCGCCTCTAAAGGCAGGAAAGCCCGTACCCAGTACCATCGCCATATCGAGATACTCGGCATTTTTCACCACGCCCTCTTCGAGGCATCGCGAAGCTTCGTTGATCATGATCAGCATCGTATGCTCGATGATCTCTTGCTCTGCTATCTCTTTGCTTGCAGATTGAAACGATGCAAGTTCAGGGTTGGGACTTTTGCCTTTGCCTTGGTGCAGGTAGAAGCCCTTGTGGCTCTTTTTGCCCAGCCACCCCTGCTCGACAAGCTGCTCGATGATCTGCGCTTTTGGCATACGCTCACCGTAAGCCTCTTCCAAGATACCCGATACCTCTTTGCCGATATCGATACCCACCTCATCAGCAAGGGTAAAGGGTCCCATCGGCATCCCAAACTGCTCCAGCACATGATCAATCTGCACAACAGATGCTCCCTCCTCAAAAAGCCGTGCCGCTTCATTGAGATAAGGAAGCAGGATACGGTTGACCAAAAATCCGGGGCTCTCACCTACTTTGATAGGGGTTTTGCCCAGCCGCTTGGCAAGTGCAACGACTGTTGCGACGGTCTCATCACTTGTCATCTCGGAGGCGATCACCTCTACCAACGGCATTTTGGGTACCGGATTGAAAAAATGCATCCCTACAAAGCGTTCGGGATGGCGCGTCTCTTTGGTTAGCTCGGTGATCGAGAGTGAAGAGGTGTTGGTCGCGATGATCGCATCGGGCGACATCTGCGCTTCAAGCTCACTGAAGACACTCTGCTTTACCTTGGCGTTTTCACTCACCGCCTCGATCGCCATATCGGCTTTGGCAAGCCCATCGATCCCTGTCGTATGCGTGACGCGATCCATCTTCAGTCCGATCTCACGCGGTGTCAGTCTGCCGCGTCTCTTGATCGCGTCGTAGCTTTGCATCATCTTGGCATAGGCTTTGGCGATGCTCTCCATGCTGCGTGCTTTGAGGCGTACAGCAATATCTTTGTAGCTGAGTATCCATGCGATACCCGAACCCATCGTGCCGACCCCAACGACCGCTACGCTCTTGATATCTCTTGGTTTTGCTTTGGCAAAGTGCTCTTTTTTGAGCTTTTCGGAGGTAAAGAAGAGTCCGATGAGATTTTTGGAGATCTCGCTTGTTGCCAGTGGCACAAAGGCATCAAGCTCCACTTCCAGTCCCTCTTCTAAGCCAAGCGGCAGTGTGCGCTCTATCACCTCCACCGCCTTGAGCGGTGCGGGGTAGTGTCCGCCGGTTTTTTTCAGTATCTCTTTTCTTGCCAAATAAGCGATCAGTTTGCGTATGGGCGGCAGCTTCTCATACCACTTGATGCCCTCTCTTTGCTCGGTAGGAGCCTTGCGGCGTTTGCCTGAGAGTATTTCTTCGACAAAAGCATCACACTTGAAGCCAAGATACCCTGAGGGTACCGAGGCATCGACCAGCCCCAGTTTGAGTGCCTTGTCACCCTTGAGGCGTTTGGAGGCGGTGATGAGCTCTATCGCTTTGGCATAGCCCACCAGATAGGGCAGCCGCTGCGTGCCGCCAAGCCCGGGAATGATCCCCAGCGTCACTTCGGGCAGTCCCAGCCTCGCGTCGTTATCATTGGAGACGATACGGTAGTCACACGCCATCGCAAGCTCCAGTCCTCCGCCAAGACACGCACCGTTTATGAGGGCAATCGTCACGCACGGCAGTGCTGCAAGGGTGTTGAAGATCGCTTGGCCGTGCGCAAGGTGCTCGCGTATCTGCGATGTATCGTCAAAGCGCTCGATCTCATGGATATCCGCACCGGCGATGAAGATGCCCTCTTTGGCACTCTCTATGATCAAAACTTTGATCTCGGGAGTCTCAGCAATGTGCTTTAGATGCTCCTCCAACTCCTCCAGCGCGGCAACCGAAAGCACATTGACCCTTTTGCGCGGTGTATTGAAAACAAGTGTTGCCACACCTCTGTCGTCTATCTCCAGTCTAAAATAGTCTGTCTGTTTCATCATTGCACCTCCAAAAGCAGCGATGCGCCCTGCCCGCCACCTATACAAAGCGAAGCAAGCCCGCGCTGCAGACCGCGCTGCCTCAGCTCATGCAGCACCGTGATCACCAGCCGTGTGCCGGTCATCCCCACAGGATGCCCCAGTGCTACCGCACCGCCGTTAACATTCAAGATCTCAGGATCGATCACCCCGACCGCTTTGCTTTGTCCAAAATGCGTCTTGGCAAAGGCTTTGGAGCCAAAGGCTTTTTCACAGGCGATCACCTGTGCGGCAAAAGCTTCGTTGATCTCGATGATCTCGATATCTTTCATACTAAGCCCCGTCTTTTCAAAGAGTGCATGGGTCGAAAAGACCGGTCCAAGCCCCATACGTCTGGGGTCAAGCCCCGCATAGGCAAAGTCACGCAGGTATCCCAGCGGCTCAAGCCCTCGCGCCTTTGCCTCCGCTTCTGCCATCAGCACGACTGCTGCAGCTGCATCGGTGATCTGCGAAGAGTTGCCCGCAGTGACCGTACCGTTCTTGCGGTCAAAGAAGGGCTTGAGTCGTGCAAGCTGCTCCATGCTCAGCTCCTCTCGGATCCCGTCGTCGTAGTCAAGGTAGCGCCCCTCATGGTCATCATAGACCACTGCCATACTCTCCTTGGCAAAGCGTCCGCTTGCTTTGGCAGCCGCTGCTTTGCGATGGCTCTCCAGCGCGAAGCGATCCTGCGCCTGACGACTGATGCCAAAATCCTGCGCAAGCACCTCCGCTGTCGAACCCATCAGCAGTCCGCTTACCGGATCGGTCAGCCCCGACATGAGCCCCACAATCGGCTTGAGATACGCAGGTCTAAACCCAAGCAGGGTGCGCAGCTTGTCCAACGCGCTTTTGGAGCGTGAGAGCTTGGCAAAGAGCGAAGTCATCTTCTCACTGTAAACTAATGGGATATTCGACATCGACTCGACACCGCCGCAGAGATAGATGCTGCCCTCACCGGCATGGATGCGCGATGCGGCGGTGGTGATCGACTCCATCCCTGATGCGCAGTTGCGGTGCACCGTCAGCGCCGGCGTTGCCTGCGGAAATCCGGCTCTTAGGGCAATGACCCGCGCGATATTTGCCGCATGGATGGGTTGAGCGACATTGCCGAGGATCACTTCATCGATCTCCTCGTATGTCACGGGTGCGCGCATCATCAGTTCACGCACCAGCATGGCACCAAGCTGATCAGCCTGCAGTCGTGCAAACCTGCCGCCTGCCTTTGCCATGGGAGTGCGCAGTCCTGTTACGATCGCAATACGTTCTTGTTTTTTAGTTTTTCTACTCATAGGTGATCCTTGTACATCTCTTGGATAAGGTCGGCATAGCGTGATGCGACCGCCTCTTTGGCAAGTTTCTGTGAAGGGGTCAGTGTCCCCTCTTCAATGGTGGGTGTTTTATCGATGATGCGAAAGTCGCGTATGCGCTCCCAGTGATTGAGCCCTCTATTAAGATTCTTGATAAAACGCTGTGTCATACGGTGCAGCAGCCCCGAGTCAAGCACTTTTCGCGGCGTGCTTTTGTGCTTGGTCGCCAAGGCTCCCAGAAAGTCGTGATCGACAAAGAGCAGTACCGTCACAAAGGGCTTGCCGTGCCCGATCAGCATCGCATGTTCAAACCATCCCCGCTCCAAGAGCTTCTGCTCAATGTGTACCGACGAGACATACTCCCCGGTAGAGGTTTTAAAGAGCTCTTTTTTACGTCCGGTGATAGTAATGTAGCCCTCTTCATCTATCTTGGCAAGATCGCCCGTATATAGCCAGCCTTCAGCGTCGATCGCCTCTTTGGTTGCTTCGGGGTTGTTGTGGTAGCCGCGCATGACATTATCGCCTCTGGCAAGCAGCTCTCCCTCCTCGGATAGCTTCACCTCTACTCCGGGAAAGGCTCTGCCGCAGGTGCCAATCTTGTTGGCTTCGGGGGTATTGGCGCAGATGACAGGGGAGGACTCGGTCAGCCCGTAGCCCTGATAGAGTCCGATACCGATATTGAGATAGAAACGGTAGAGCATGTCCGAGAGCGCCGCACCGCCGCTGATCATCATCCGCATGCGGCTGCCCAGTGCTGTACGTAGTTTGCTATAGACAACTCGCTCAAGCAGTTTGTCAAAGAGATTTGGCGCAGTTGAGGGGTCTTTGGTACTCGCCCTCCAGAATGCCGCTCGAACGATAAGCTGCTTGGGGAGTGATCCCTCCAGTGCCTTGCGCTTCATCTTGAAAAAGACCTTTTCAAGCAATCTTGGCACCACCGTCATTACGGTAGGATTGACCTCCTTGAGCCGCTCGCCTACCCTCTTGACATCATCGGCGAAGTAGACCTCAAGCTCCTGCGAGAGATAAAAATGCATCACCATCCGCTCAAAGATGTGCGCCAGCGGCAGCAATGAAAAGGCAACATCCTTCTCTTTGTCAAAGTGGTAATTCTGTGCGGTGGCGTGTATCTGGGAGATAAGATTGCGGTGTGTCAGCTCCACCCCCTTGGGGAGTCCGGAGGTACCGGAGGTGTAGACGATGGTTGCCAGATCATCGGCATCGATCTTTGCAAGCAGTGATGCAAATCGCTCCGGATCACTGCGGTCGACCTCTCTGCCCTCATAGACCATACTCTCAAAACCATGCGAAGGATGGGAGGAGTGATGGACATATCGGATGTCGATGTCGGGCTTGAGACGCGCCATAAGCGCGGCAGCCTCTTCATCGCAGACAAACGCGGTTTTGATGTCGGCATCGGCAAGCTCAAAGGCAAGATTTTTTTCCGAAATGGTCGTAAAGAGCGGCACACTCACCGCCCCGCAGAGCATCAGTGCATAATCGAGAATGAGCCACTCGGGTGATGGAGATATGGCGATGGCAACCTGCCTGCCACCATACCCTTCCTTGTCAAACGCGAGGGCAAGGTGGCGAACCTGCTGCAAAAAATCCTTTTTGGAGAGCATGCGCCAAGTATCGTTTTCTCTGCTATGCAAAAAACGTGTTTTGGAATCGGTAGATGCCAAAAAAGTATAGAGTTCGCCAAAATGGCTGAAGTTTCCGTCCATCGCAACCTCCTTTTGGATGGTCTGCTATGGACAAGTATAGAATAGTGGTGTGTATTGGGTGTGCAATGGTTATTTAGACCGTACCAGCCACACCAGCAGTGCCGTTCCAATACCTATGTTGAGCCAGCTGACACCATCCGCGAACATCTTTTCAAGCTGTGCATAGAGCATACGCTGCATGGCAAGCGGTTCTGTAATGCTGTGGGCATGTGCCCAGCTGACAAGCTCAGGCTGCCAAATGTAGGTGATGAGTTCGGGAACAAAGAAAAAAAGAATGATACCAACGACACCCCATAGGGTGCGTTTGGGTTTGATGGAGTCAACCGCCTTTTTGAGCTTGGGGTCGTTCTCCATTCTATGTTGAAGATTTTGCAGTTTCTGTTTCATTTAGCAGTAGGAAAGAAGCATACCCTCTTTGATCTGTTGCATGGTCTCTTCGCCCACAAGCCGTCTGACAATCGCCAGTCCGAAACAAACCGCCGTTCCGGGTCCTTGTGAAGTGATGACATTGCCATCTTCTACTACCTTCTCATCTGCGACATAACCCGGAGCACCGATCTCCTCTACCGCACCGGGATAGGCAGTATAGCGATCACTCAGCACCCCTGCTTTTTGCAGTGCATAGGGTGCAGCACACATCGCACCGACAATCTTTTTGTCTTTAAATTCACGCAGCAGCTCCTGCACACGTGCATTCTCCGCCAGCGCATAGGTGCCGCCCCAGCCACCAGGCAACACCATCATGTCAAAATCATCGACAATGACATTGTTGATAGAGGTATCTGCTTTGATGGTAATGCCGTTAGCACCGGTGACCAGATCACCGTGCAGCTCATCTTCAATGTACGCCAACCGTACCTCAATCCCGCCTCTGCGCATCACATCACAAAGCGCCACCGCTTCAAGCTCCTCAAACCCTTTTGCCAATGGTAACAGTACACTTGCCATTATTTGCTCCTTTCTAAAATATGATTCACGATTCTATATCCGTGGTTGAGTGCAATCGCAATGGAACCACCGCTTTTAAAGGCAATGTCCCCTGCGATATACATGCCTGGTACTTCCGTTTCATAATTCTCATCAAAGATCGGCTCTCCATTCTCATCAAGCGTAATACCGCACGATTTGAGAAAATCTTTGGGTGTCGTACCACCAATGGCGTAGATAACACGGTCAAAAAGCTCAGGACCGTCAGTGAAGTTGACCTTCACCTTGCCATGTTCATTCTCAAGACTCTCTATATCTACGCCAAGCTTGGTACGTACCGCATCTTTTGCACAGTAATCAGCAATCATCTTCTGATTCGTCGGGTTGGGACGGGTTAGACTCTCACGGCGATAATTCAAGGTTACTTCATTGTTTTCTGCAAGATCACACGCATACTCTACCGCACTGTCTCCGCCGCCGACGACCAGTATCTTTTCACCGCTGCCGCACTTGTCCAGATTGAAATTCACCTGAGATCGGACAGATGGGGGAATCTTGTAGGAGGGTTTGTTAGGTTTGCCCATACGCCCAATGCTGACAATCACATATTTTGCATTGTAGGTACCGCAGCTGCTTTGGACATGAAACACTCCGTCTTTTTTCTCTACCTTCTCTACCGCACAGTTGAACTGGGTATCGATACGCTCATCATCAAGCAGCGCATCAAAGTAGTCCAGCGTACTCTCTTTGGTACCGTCAAAAAAATCGACATTGCCCTCCAGCTCTACAGCCTGCCCCTGCCAGTCTTTGTCAACACGTTTGTTGTCTTTGTAAAATTTTCGGATAGTGTGTGAGTGGTTGTCTGTTTTTTCGATCATCAGTACTTTGTCCAGTCCAAGTACTTTTGCTTCGACCGCAGCCCCGATCCCGCCGGGTCCGCCGCCAATGATGATAAGGTCGTAGAGCGTTTGCATCCGCACTCCTTTAAAAGTAAGTCCTTTTATTTTAGCACGATAGATCAAACAGAGGCAAACAGTTTTTGAAAAAAGCCGTTTTTTTTCAGCGTTTGTCCGGAATGATCACTTTTGCATACATGCCCGGAATGATATTCTCTCCTCCCTTGTCGAAAGAGACACGCATCTTAATCTTGTGTGTCATCGGGTTGGCATCGGGGATGATAGCGTGGATCTTTCCTACCGTGTGGTATTTCAAGGAAGGGATCTCCACAGCGATCTTCTGCCCCTCTCTGACCTTGCCGATGATCCCTTCTGAAATAGAGACATCGATCTCCAGATTTTCCGTATCGACAATGACAATTGCCAGCATCCCCGGCATGATCATATCACCGACTTTGATGTTTTTCTGTACTACCACACCATCTGAAGGTGCTTTCATCTTCAGATAGTTAAATACCACTGCCATCTGCTTGACCTGCTCTGCTGCGTGTTTGACCATGATCTTGGTCGATTCCAGCATCGCTTTGACATTTTCAACCTGCCCTTCAAGATCATCCCAGTCAAAACCAGTCATACCAAACTTCTTTTTGGCATTCTCTTTTTTCTTGTTGAGCACATGCAGACGGTCTTTCCAGTACGCCAGTGCAATCTGCGCCTGTTCAAGCATCAGGTTGCTCTGCGTCTTCATGATGTCAAACTCAGCCGATTCGATCTCATAGAGGTCATCTTCACGCTTGACATGATCGCCCAGTTTTACATAGACTTTTTTCACATACCCCATATAGCGGCTGCCGATCATCTTTTGTCCATCAGAGATGACCGTACCAGTCAACACTATGTTATGTGCTGAGAGTGCAGATATGAGTAAAATCGTTACAAATAGAACTTTTTTCATCAATACTGCTTACCACTTTCGCAAACGTACATGGCATTTCATACATTGACCGATGATTTTGCTGTACTCCTGCAGTGCCTGCACAGCATCACCGTCGGCAAAACGCTCTTCAAGCGTGTCTGCCTTGTTACGGATCTTCTTTTGTATCTTGTTGGTCATCTTCAAATTGTTGTTCAGCCACTTTTCATAAATGTCTTTGTTGTTGACCTCTTCATCGGTCGGTCGAACTTTGACAACCGTCTCTTTCAGTACCTTTGTACCGGCTTTGATAATATCAAGATTGTTATAGAGAAGTCCTGATTGAATATCCTGCATTGCCTGCGCCATCTTCTGCATATCTGCGATTCTGTCTGCCTGTGTGTAGCCGTCAGCCTGTGCCACACCACATCCTAAAGCCATGATCACACCTATTTGGAAAAGTCTTTTTTTCATTTTGTCTCCTTATTAGATTTATAATTTTGTCAGCATAATTGTAGCGTGTTATCTTTAATAACTCAATTCAATTTATAAACATCATATAATTTGATGACATATTTTTATAAAATTTAAGTTTTAATTTAAAGTTTTGTTGATACTATTTGATTACCTTAAAAACACAACAAAGGATTTAACAATGAAAAAAACGATCATTTCTGTAGCAGCAGCAACAGCACTAGTAACAGCAGTTCACGCGGACTTCAGCTTTGGAGATATGTTTAAAGACATGAAAGAGGCTGCAATCAGCATGAGTAAAGATGCAAAAGACAGCGTCGAGTCCATGA
The DNA here is from genome assembly GCA_027082955.1 of Sulfurovum sp. Classification (GTDB taxonomy): domain Bacteria; phylum Campylobacterota; class Campylobacteria; order Campylobacterales; family Sulfurovaceae; genus Sulfurovum. The sequence goes on from JALWTA010000015.1 coordinate 63,382, forward strand.
AAGACGGTGCGGTTGAAACCAGTAAAAGTGCGGAGCGAACCGTTACCAATGTAAGCCATGATGCGAAAGACACTTCTGTAAAAGTTTCTGACGATCTCAAAACAGCGCAGGTATCGACTTCTAAAGATGTCAGAGATGCAACCGTTGAAGTTTCAGAAGACACCAAGGACTCCATCACTAATACAACCAAAGATCTGAAAGATTCTACAACGATCGCTTCCAAAGATATGAAAGACTCTGCAATCTCTGTTTCCAAAGATATCAACGATGCGACAAAAACCGTTTCCAACGACAGCCGTGA
>JALWTA010000015.1:63782-82432 GCA_027082955.1 Sulfurovum sp.
TCCAACGACAGCCGTGATTCAGTAAAAACAGTATCGAACGATTCAAGAGATTCTGTCAAAACAGTTTCTAACGATACCAAAGATTCTGTAAAAGATGTATCTGACAATGTCAACGACTCAACCAAGACTATCTCTAACGATTCAAGAGACTCTGTCAAAACAGTTTCAAACGATACCAGAGATTCTGTCAAAGATGTATCTGACAACCTTGATGACACAACAAAAACCGTTTCCAACGACACCAGAGACTCTGTGAAAAAAGTTTCTGACAATGCCAATGACTCAACCAAAACAATCTCACATGATTCAAGAGATTCTGTCAAAAGAGTATCTGACAATGTCAATGACTCTACAAAAACAGTCTCCAACGATACAAGAGATTCTGTCAAAGATGTCAAGAAAGACAAATAAAACATTCTCTCTTCATATGACACAAACGCTGCCAGATACCTTTGGTAGCGTTTTCACTTCTACTTATTAAAATCTATCAATTTCATTCATTTTTTCTATATTTTTTATGTTATCATTAAGCATTATTCTTGTAATAATAAGACTACAATATAAAGGATATATGCCATGAATATGCTTCGTAAAGTGTTTCACACTTCTCTGATAGCAGCTATGCCAATGATGCTCTCCGCCTCAGCAGCCACAGCAACACAGGAACATGCACAAAGCCCAAAACAGAGTGATAATATCGTACACATTGTCATTCCAAAACCCCCAAAGGCACCTACACCTGTAAAGGTAGAGACAAAAAACAGTAATGCACTTGATTCACGTGCGATCAAATTCTCTAAACGTGTTCCGCCAGGTTACATTCCGCCAGAGCAGCGCAAAAAATCGGTAAAACCAACCACTTCGACCAATAACATAGGCGGTATTAACCAGGAACGTATTTCTACCTACCTTAGAGCACCGTTCATTGATCTACAAGAGGCAAAAAAGAATCTGGAAGCAGCTGGTTTTAAGATCATCACCCAAACTGCTATAGACAAAAAGGGCAAATTGACCGTATTGGTCTTTACCAGTGATGCCCTTGAAAAATTTGCTGTGGACAACCATGCAGAATTTCTCGCCTCACTTCGTCTGCTCATAGACAAAAAAGACCATCATATTACTATTACCAATCCACTTTATCTTGCAAGGGCTTTCATCCAAAAAGACGATTTTGACACAACCTTGCCAAAGCAGATTATCGACCAAATCAAAACACATTTTAACGGTCTTGTCAACTCCAAAGACAAACTCAAATATACCCTGCTGCCAAACTACCGTTTCATGCACGGTATGCCTCAATACAAAGACATGGTCGAAGTGGCACAGGGAGACGACCTTCTTCAGAACATTCAAGGCAAAAAACAGGTTGTCTTTCAGCAAAAACTGCCCAATGGTGCCGTATTGTTCGGTATGAAATTTCGAAGACGCACAGAGATGTTCCCCTTCCGTATCGGTACTAACAATGCAGCACTGCTGCCCTATCCTGTCCTGATCAAAGACAACAAAGCATACATTATGGATCCTAAGTATTACATCTCTGTCATGTATCCGCTGCTTAAAATGTCTGAGTTCATGACTATCGCAACCGTACCGGATGCCATCCTCAAAGAGGCTCAGCACGTATTTAGGAAGAAGAAGTAGGTAGCAGGTAGCAGGTAGCAGGTAGCAGGTAGCAGGTAAATTTTGTGTAGTTTGCCTAATGCACACCTTAAATCTTATCTGGAAGCGAAAGTTTTAGCTTCGCCCTAACGTTAATTGACTCAATAACGTCAAGATCCCGCATCGAGTGCGGGATGACAACTCCCCTTGGAACTGAGAACTTTACTCTATTAGATGCCAATCCTCTCTCATGTCAAATAGCTGAATAGCGTGTGGCGGGAGTAAACTCTCCGATTCCTAAAAGTCTCAAAATTTATGTGAAGTATCCGTGCAAAGATAAAAAAGAGGAAAAGTGTATATTTGGAAGCGAGCATACATTCTCGCCTCCATGCAAAGCGTGTTACTTCGCTTTTTCGAGGTATTCACCATCAACAGTATTTACTTTGATCTTGTCCCCTTCAAGTACATGGAAAGGTACCTGTACTACAGCACCGCTGTTGAGTGTCGCAGGTTTTTTCCCGCCTTGTGAGTCACCTTTGAAGTTTGGCGGTGTCTCAACCACTTCATAGACATAAGTTGTCGGGATCTCAACAGAGATCGCTTTGCCATTGTGGAAAAGTATCTCTGCCTCCATACCGTCAACCATAAAGTCAAATGTTTCCTTCCCAACCTGTTCATGTGTCAGTCCAATCTGCTCGAAAGTAGTAGTATCCATGAACTGAAGCATCTCACCATCATCGTAAAGATACTGCATTGTCTTCTGCTCAAGCTCAGGTACTTCAAACTTGTCACCTGCATGTACTGTTTTTTCAATCACCTTTCCAGTCTGAAGGTTTTTGATCTTGATACGTACAAACGCTGCACCTTTCCCCGGTTTAACATGTTGGAACTCGATTACCTTGAACGGGTTGCCGTCAATCTCCAGTCTGACACCCTTTTTAATATCACCCATGCCGATTGTTGCCATGTTTTATCCTTCAAAATAAAATTGGGAAGATTATAGCAAAGTGTTCATAAAAGTAGCGGGTAGCGGGGAATAGGTAGTAGGTAGTAGGTAGTAGGTAGTAGGTAGTAGGTAGTAGGTAGTAGGTAGTAGGTAGTAGGTAGTAGGTAGCAATTTTTCATAGGTTACATTATAGTAACCTTAACTGCTCTCTACTCCCTATCACCTATTCCCTATTCTATCTATTTCGTAATAGAAATGTTGTTCACGTCACAGTGGTCTGCCGGTTCAAAATCCATTGCTTTTACACTGTGCATTAGCACAGGTACAAAAAGCAGTGATACAAACACTGCTGCAACGGTACCGGAGATCAATGCCACACCCAGACCGCCAAAGACAGGGTCGGATGCCAAAAGTGCCGAACCGAGAATGATCGCAACTGCCGTAAGGGCTATCGGTTTGGCACGGGTTGCCGTTGCAACAGCGATAGCTTTACGTTTTTCCATTCCATGACACTCCATCAATGACTTCGTAAAATCGATCAACAGCAGCGAGTTACGTGAGCTGATCCCCATCAGGGCAATAAAACCGATCAGGGACGTGGCTGTCAGGAAGAAGGTCTCCTGCGTAAACCAGTTTGCCACCCAGTGCCCCAAGATCACACCGATGATGGATAGGAACGAACCAAGCAGTATGATCCCGCTAAGCACAAAACTCTTATAGTAAACTACCAACAGAAGGAAAATCAGTATCAATGCCGCAATGAACGCCCCGCCAAGGTCACGGAAAGTATCGAGTGTAACCTTCATCTCCCCGTCCCATCGCAGCAGGAATCTTTCACCTGTCTTTTTGTCGGTCAGATGCAGATCGAACATATAGGTACTCATACCCGGTTCTTTCTCTACCTTGTACTCTCTGGAGAAGTACTTGATCATTTTCTCTCTGGCATCCAGCAGCGGGTAGACTTGAGAGACCATATCGGTCTCGGCTGTAACATTGATCATTCTGTCAAGATCTTTGTGCATAATCTTAGGATTGGATTTGACCTTTCGAATATTCACCACCTCGCTCAACGGAACAAGCATCCCTTTCTTGTTCATCAAATTCAAAGAAGAGAGTTTGCTTTGAAGCGCATCTTTGTTTTGGGATGCCAGCTTCTTGCTTGGTTTTGTCAAGATCAAGAACATTGGAATTTGATCCGGATTGTTCTTGGAATTCTTGTGTGCAATCTGCATACCTTCAAATGCCAGATAGAGAATGTTATTCACCTGTTTGACACTCAAACCGCTACGCGCAATCTTCTCTTTGTCAGGGATCAGCTCATATTTGTCGTAAATATCATCTGCCATCACATCAACATCGACCAGTCCATCCGTTTTTTTCAAAATCTTTGCAACATCCATAGAGAGCGAACGGATCTTTTCAAGATTGTCTCCATGTACCTCTACAACAACAGAAGCCAGTGTCGGCGGTCCAGCCGGCTGTTCGATAAAACGGATATTGGTGCCGGGCACAACACTGTCACACTTTTGTTTGACAATAGGACGCAAGCGTTGAACCATCAAAAAAGAGGGTTCATCTCTCGTATGTTTATCGGTCAGATTGACCGAAATCTCTGCCACATCTTCCGTATGCTTCATCGCTGACCCTTTTACCAGCCCGGCATAGTCAAGCGGTACGCCCTGCCCTAAGAAGAGTTCCATATTCATGATCTCTTTTTCATCTTTGATCGTATCGATGACACACTCGCTGACCGCTTTTGTCTGCTCAATCGAACTCCCTGTAGGTGTATCGACATAGATCGAAAAGGTATTGTCGCTTTTCCCGGGAAGCATTTTGGCAAGTACCAGTTTGGTAGGGAACATCATCAGTGTACCTACAAATGCCAATGCCGTCAGAACGAGCACCATCCGTTTTTTCTTTTTGCTGCCGAGGATAGTATAAATGAAATTTTCAAGCCCTTTCATTATTTACCCCCTTTATGATGTTTATGTGTCGGTTTTTTCAAAAGCTTTAAGCTTAGATACGGTGTGAAGATATAAGCAACAAACAGTGATGCAATTAGTGCTACGGGCACATTCAGCGGAATCGGTTTCATAAATGAACCCATCATGCCGCCGACAAACGCCATAGGTACCATTGTCAAAATGATCGCCAGTGTCGCAACATTGGTCGGTGCACCAATCTCATCGGTAGCTTCTACCAGCAGTTTCCCCATCTCTTTCTGCTCTGCATCATGCGCATGCAAGTGTCTATGAATATTTTCAATCACAATAATAGCGGCATCCACAAGCAATCCCAGTGAAAGCAGGAAGGCAAACAGAGTAATACGGTTGATCGTCTGTCCAGAGAGATATGCCACAAAGAGTGTAACTGCAAGTATCGCCGGTACGGTAAACGTGACGATGATCGACTCACGCCATCCCAGGGCGAAGACCAGCATCAAAGCGATGATCACAATCGTAATCAGCAGGTGATCCATCAGTTCATTGACCGCTTCATCGGCACGCACCCCATAGTTACGGGTTACAAGATAGCCAATCCCCTCTTTGTTAAGTCTTGCATCATACTGTTTGAGCAGTTTAAGCACATCATCTGCCACAAAGACTGCATTGGTACCTGCCAGCTTGGAAACGGTCAATGTCACCTGACTTTTCTCTTTGCCAAGCTTTTCTTTTCTGTCTGTTTTAAAACGTACTTTTGCTGTTTGGAAATTCTGAATATCTATGCCATCGGTCACTTTTGCGACATCCCTCAAATAGATAGGCGATCCCATATACTGTGCCACGATCACATTTTTGACATCTTCAATGCTCTCGATCGCATTTTTGACCCCAAATATGACCAGTTTGTTCTTCTGTGTTCGTCCTTTGACATCCGGTACATCCACTGCAACAGACTGTACCGCTTTCATGATCTGACCCAACGAGAGGTGATATGCCGAGAGTTTTCCCATATCTACCTCGATATTGTACTGCTCTTTTCTCGCACCTTTTAACGTCGTTTTCGCTACATTTTCAACCGCATTGATCTTCTGCTGCAGTTCTCTAACAGTCTTAAACAGCTTGACATCATCCACTTTTTTGTCTTTTGCGTAGAAAGCAAATGTGAGAATGGGGATATCAATGTCAATATCAAACGGCTTAACCAGCGGCTGCATCACACCTTTTGGCATTTTGTCCATATTTTGCATCACTTTGTCATAGAGCTTCAGGTTGGCATCTTCACGGTTTTCACCAATATAGTACATCACACTGACCACACCGTAATTATCAAAAGCCTGTCCGTAAATATGTTCAATCCCCTTCACCTCGCGCAGTTTTCGCTCCAACGGGTTGATAATGATATTTTCAATCTCTCGTGGACTCGCTCCAGGCATTGCTACAATGACAGCACCGCCGGAAATAGCGATCTGCGGATCTTCCTCCCTGGGCATAATGGTAAGGGAAAGATACCCCATTATCAGCAAAAACGCACCCAGAACCGGCGTCAACGGATTTTTCAAAAATCCTTTTGCCAGTTTGCCGGCATAGTCAGTAACCTGATATTTGATCTCTTTGCCCATCACTACGCCTTTATCACAATCTTCGCATACATACCGGGATAGACCGATTTTCCTTTTCTGTCAAATCGTATCTTGATCTTGAACTTGTGGGTCATAGGATTAGAGTTGGGAATAATTGAAGCAATTTCCCCTGTCGTTTTCAATCCAAGAGACGGAATGGCAACCTCAACCTTTTTGCCAAGATTGATGTACTTTAGCTGTGATTCAGCAATCTCTGCAACAATTTTCAATCTGCTCAAGTCCGTCAAAATAACACCAGGCATCCCAGGTATGGCCATTTCACCTTCATTCAGTTTCTTTGCTACGATCACACCATCGTTGGGGGCAGTGATCTTTAAATATTTGTACTGATTGAGTACTTCCTGTTTCTTTGCCTCTGCCTGCTTTAGCTGGTCTTCAGCTATGGAAACCATATCTTTCAGGTTTTTCGCAGCAAGCTGTAGACTTTCAAACTCATACTTTGAAACCATCTTTTTCTCATAGAGCCGCTTATGGCGCGCAAGATTGATCAGTACATTGTTATATTGGTTTTTATTCATTTGCAAAGAGAGTCTTGCCTGTGAAATTGCCAAATCGACCTGACGTTCAGCTGCTTCAATATCTTTTGAATCGATTTCATAGAGCAGTTGCCCTTTTTTAACAATATCACCTTCACTGACCGCCATATGTTTCACATACCCCATATAACGGCTAGTGATCATTTTTTGATTATCCGATATTACAGCACCGCTTAGTTCTATTTCTACTGCACCTGCTGCCGTAAGCAGCCCCATCAGCATCACAAACAATAACTTCTTCATATTTGCACTCCTCTGTTTAATATACTTTCCAGTTGAAAGACTTTGGTATTGCGTTTATTCTTGGCAGTCAAAAGCTTCAAGAGCATTTCCAACTCCTTGGACTGCTTGATCAGCACATCAGAGATCGATACCAGTCCCTCTTTATAACGCTCTTTGTAATTTCTATACACCTCTTTGGCATAGGCGTACTGTTTCTGATAGCTTCGTATATCCGCATTGATACTCAATATTTCTGTACGCAGTTTTTTTACTTTCAGAGCTATTCCCTTTTTCGCAAGTTCGACCTGATCTTTCACCTTCATATAGTTGACTTTTGCTTTTTCAAGTTTATACTCATCTGCACCACCATTAAACAGGTTCCATTTCAGTTGTACACCAACCGTATAGGCATCCTTCTGGGCAAACTGGTTCCAAAGCTTGTCATCTGCGCTGCCGTATTCGGCAAAAGCACCTACGCTAGGCAAGAAACGGGACTCTTCAAGTGCTACAGCATGCTCGCTGATCTGCAAACCGAGTTTTGCCTTTTGTATGTCGATATTGTTCGCTTCAAGTGCTGTTTTGTCCACATCCGGCATCGGTGCTGTTTCACGTATCCGTTTGATGCTCTTCACATCTGTGTTAAGTAGAAAAGAGAGGAACTGATATGCCAGTTCACGGTTAAGTTTTGCCTGATTGTACATACTCTGTGCTTCCGCTTTACGCGCTTCAACCTCAAGCAGATCCGTATTTTGTGCATAGCCTTCTTTTTTCATCTCTTTGACAATAGATTCGAGCTTGTCGATATTTCCGATGATATGTGACAAATTGGCGATATAGTGTTCCACAAGCGTAATATCATAAAATGTTTTGCGCGTTTCAAATATCTTTACATTGAGCAGTTTTTTGCTTTCCAACTGACTCATGCGGTACATCATTTTACTGATACGCCCATACTCTGTCAGCTTACCCCCGGTGTAAAGGGGCAGCATATAGGAGAACTTCGTCTGAAAATGATTCCTTGCCGCAGGGTAGTTCAGGTCATGCGGGGCAATTTGCAAAATAGCATCACCGTTTTGTGCCAATCCTTGTGTGAAACGTCCAAAGTCTCCGCCAGACTGTGCAGCCCCATGCCCAATCGCGCCCAAAAAATCAGAAAATCCAAAATCCGCGAAAGTGGCTTCACGGCTTTGAAGCTTAAAACCAAAGACATTCCCCGCATCATTGGATCGCATCCCAGCAAGTGTCACTTCCGCTTTACCGTAATTCATCCCCTCAACAGCCTGCGCTTCAAGCTGTTTCATTTTAGCATTGAATTTTGCGATCTTCAGTTCAAGATTCTCTTTTTTTAACATTTCCAATGCCTGCGACAGACTTAGTTGTTTGACCTCTGCAAACAACGGAACTGCCGCACACAGTAGCAGTAATACCCTTTTCATATTGTTAACTCCTGAAATAATCACATATTATAACACAAGATATCCCCTAATGTGATTCGAAAGAGATATCTGTATGAATTTAGGTTAGATTATAACTAATATAATTTTAAGTAATGTTTAAAAGAATTGATGTTTCTGCGGCTTTTTGATCAGCAGAACAGAAGAAGTGTTCTGCTGTATTGATTTAGAGTGTTGCGTGCGATACGCTAATACACGCTTCAAGTGCGCCTAATGCTTCAAGTACCTTTTTAGATACCTGACCATCTACGCGTACTACAGCAAGCGCTTGCTGTTTAGTGTCTCTTCCCAATCTGAAATCGGAAATGTTCAATCCATTCTCTGCAAGAATATGACCTACATCCCCAATCACACCCGGAGTGTCGGTATTTCTAAAGAATATCATAGTCCCTTTAGGCTCAACATCGAGTGTGTAATCATCAATTTCGATGATACGCTGTACCGTATCATCAAATACCGTACCAGCAATCGTAATCGTACTCTCAGAAGTTGTCAGCTTGATTGCAACCTTGTTCGTAAATCCGCTGGTATTAGGCTGTGCTTCATTGGAAAGCTCAATACCACGTTCTTTTGCAACAAACTCAGCATTAACATAGTTAACCTGATCTGCTAGTGATTCAGTCAGTACCCCGACTGTCGCAAATGTCTGCATAGATGCAAGGTAATCTGCAATCGGTCCTTTTGCCGTTACCTTAATCGACTTGACCGCACTTTTTGTGATTTGAGAAGAGAGATGTCCCATCTTTTGTATCAACTCCAAATATGGACGAACAAAATCAGGAAGCTCATTCTCTTTGATCGGCAGGTTCAGCGCATTAGGATAAGCAATACCTTTGGCAGCGGCAATAGCATTCTCGGCTGCCTGGGTTGCAATGTTTCTTTGTGATTCAACTGTGTTGGCACCTAAGTGCGGCGTAACGGTCACATTGTTCAAATCAAGCAGAGGATGTGCTGTTGCAGGCTCTTTGCTAAATACATCAATCCCTGCCATAGCGATCTTGCCGGACTTCAATCCCTCCAGCAATGCCTCTTCATCATAGAGCCCACCTCTGGCACAGTTGATGAGGATCACGCCGTCTTTCATTTTTGCAATCTCATCTTTACCGATCATACCTATCGTCTCTTCAGTCTTAGGCGTATGGATCGTAATAATATCACATGCCAAAATATCATCGAAGTTCTTCGTATAGGCAATATCAAGGTCGGTTGCTTTACTTGGATCAATATATGGATCATAAGCAATCACATCCATCTCGAATGCTTTTGCACGTTTACCGACACGGGAACCGATATTACCAAAACCGATGATTCCCAATTTTTTGTCTTTCAACTCTGTACCATACCAATCCTGTCTTCTCCATACACGGTCTAATTTTAGATTGTTGTGCGCATAGGGAAACTGGCGTACACAAGAAAGCATGTGTGTCATTGTCAATTCTACTGCTGCAATTGTATTGGCAGTTGGGACATTCATCACAACGATACCCTGCTTGCTTGCACCAGGGATATTCACATTGTCAACACCGACACCGGCACGTACGATTGCTGTCATCTTCTGCGCTGCGGCAAGAAAAGCATCGTCAACGTCCGTTGAAGAACGGGTAATGGCAACATCCGCCAATGGAATAATCTCTTCGACAAGTTTATCCTTTGGTTCATCTGCAGCGTTGATCAACTCTATCTCAGGATCATTCGCCAACATATCAAGTCCGCTTTGATGAATGTGATCACAAACAACAACTGTTTTTTTTGACATAATATACCTTTTTATTCTGTATTTAGAAAATGTGGAACAGCCCTGATAGAGCTTGTATGTTTCAGTATGAAGTCCCGAACCGGTATATCCAGTTCAGGGAGGAAGCGTTATTTTTTGAGCATATCTCCAAATGCATCACCAAGTGTCATACTGTCATCCTGGTCGAGATTGAGCTTTTCCATTGCCTCTCTCTCTTCTTGTCGCTCCAGTCTTTTAACTGAAACACGGATACGATCAGAATCAGGATCAATAAAGCTGATCACACCTTTGATCTCCTGTCCTTTTTCAATCTCGTCAAATTTGAGCGGGTGAAGATCCTCAGTTCTAATCAGTGCATCAACATTGTTGTCGAGTGCAATGAATACACCGAAGTCTTTTTTGTCTTTGACAGTTCCAGTTACGATAGAACCGTTTTTATGATTTTGTGCAAATGCCGCTACAGGAGAGTCTTCAAGCGCTTTTTTGCTCAAAGAGATTTTACCTGCATCTCTGTCAATCTTAATGATCTTCACTTCAACCTCATCACCGACATTGAGTTCAGATTTTGCATTTTTGGATTTATCCCAAGAGACTTCTTGATTGTGTAGCAGTCCTTCTACCGGTCCAACCTTCACAAACGCACCAAAATCAGTGATGGAAGTCACTGTTCCTTTGACAATGTCGCCAACTCTGTGTTCAGCAGTAAATGCATCCATTGGTTTAGGAAGCAGATTTTTGAGACTTACTCTGAGTCTTCTACCCTCTTTGTCAATCTCGATCACCTCAACATTGATCTCTTCACCGTTGCTCAGATAATCTTTAGGGTGTTTAACATTTTTGTCCCATGAGATCTCTGAAACATGCAGGAACGCTTCAAGGTCTTCACCCAGATCCACAAAGACACCATACGGTTCAATGTTGGAGACTGTTGCAGTAACTGTATCGCCGACACCGATAATAGAGTCAATATCTTCCCAAGGATCAGGGTTCGCATCTTTAATGGAAAGTGAAAGATGTCTCTTCTTTTTGTCATACTCAAGTGCAACAACGTTAACCTCATCACCTTCTTCAAAATACTTGGATGGGTTTACCGGTCCTTTGTGTGAGATTTGTGAGTAGTGAACAAGACCGTCAATACCGCCTACATCAACAAACATACCGTAGCTTGTGATCTTTTTGATTGTTCCTACAACCGGCTCTTTGTTTTCAAGAAGTGCTGAAACGATCTCATCTGTTCTTGCTTTGTCTCTTTCAATAAGCTCTTTTCTTGAAATGACAACAGAACCTTTCTCTTTGTCAACCTTGACAATGATCGCTTTGACCTTTTTCCCTATAGGATCGATCTTGGAAGAAAGGTATGAAAGCGTACGAGGCATGAAGAATTCAAGTCCATCTACATCAACTACATATCCGCCTTTGTTTTTCTTGGTGACTACACCTTCAACAATATATTCCTGCTCTTCGTCATATTCCGAAATAAATTCATTGAGTGCGGCACGGCTGAGTGCTGCTTTGTAAGAGATACGCCCTCTTCCCTGGTTGACAACATCGATTTCATCACCGACATTGAAAAGAATATTACCCTCTTCATCTTTGATCTCATCAAGATTCAGGTTTGCATCTCTTCCGCCACCGATATCTACAACTGCTAGGTTGTCTTTTTCATCGATCTTAACGACCGTACCTGTTACCAAATCACTCTTTGATTCTGATTTTTTGAACGATTCCTCAAGCATCGCCTCAAAATCTACTTCTTCTATTTCGATATCTTCGAACTTCATACCTATCCTTATGTGTACACAAATTTTGCGTTATTATATCCAAATATATTATAAAGATGCTTATGAAAACAGGAGAGATGCTACAGGGTAAAAGAAAGACAAAGAGGTGCAGCTGGAGATCAATAATGAGAAATGGCTTCCATTACTTCAAAATAGTTCGGAAATGTCTTTGCCGTACATTCTGGATCATTAATCGTCACAGAGACCGGATCGAGCGCAAGCAATGAAAAACACATCGCCATACGGTGGTCATCATAGGTATCGATAGCGGCATGCTTAAGCTGTTTTGGAGGTGTGATGGTAAGATAATCCTCTCCCTCTTCTACCGTTGCACCCACTTTTCGCAATTCGGTAGCCATCGCATGCAGCCTGTCCGTCTCTTTGACACGCCAGTTATAGATATTGCGCAGTGTAGTCGTCCCATCAGCAAAGAGTGCTGTCGTAGCAATGGTCATCGCCGCATCGGGAATATGGTTGAAGTCCATATCAATTGCATGCAGTTCTCCTTTGCTTACTGCGATGTAATCTTCTGACCACTCCACATTCGCACCCATCTTTTCAAGCACATCGGCAAACTTCACATCACCCTGTACGGAATTTTTGCCTATGCCTGTTACTTTGACCTGTCCACCTTTGATCGCAGCGGCAGCCAGAAAGTAGGAAGCTGAAGAGGCATCCCCCTCCACCATAAAGTGATCAAGCGCTTTGTAGCGTTGCCCTGCTTTGACAATAAACCTCTGGTATCCCTCATTTACCACTTCAATCCCGAAACGTTGCATGATATCAAGGGTAATATCGATATAAGGTTTTGAAACCAGATCACCGACAATCGCGATGGTCATATCTTCTTGTGCCATGGGTGCAGCCATCAGCAGTGCCGTCAAAAACTGGCTGGAGATCGATCCGTCTATCTCTACTGCTCCGCCCTTGAGTCCATTTGCACAGATCTTCAGCGGCGGGTAGCCGTCATTTTCAAGATACGCTATCTCAGCTCCTGCCTGACGAAGTGCATCGACCAAATGACCGATAGGCCGTTCTTTCATACGCGGTTCACCTGTCAGCAGATACTCCCCTCTGCCAAGTGTCAATGCCGCTGTCATCGGTCGCATGGCAGTTCCGGCATTCCCAAGAAAAAGTTCCAACGGCTGGTCTGTTTCAAACGGACCGCCATTGCCGGTCACAACACACTCTGTTCTGTCTTCAGAAAGCGTATACTGCACTCCCAGTTTTTGCAATGCATTGAGCATATGCCTTGTATCGTCACTGTCAAGCAGATTGGTGATCTTTGTTGTCCCTTCTGCCAAAGCAGCAATCAACAGTGCACGGTTGGAGAGGCTTTTTGATCCGGGAAGGTTCACCTCTCCCTCTATTTTGGCTATCGGCTTGAGTGTCAAACTATTCACTCTTGCACACCTCATCAACCTTTACAAGTTCCTGAATGCAGTCAATCACGTTCTGAACGATCCAGTCCGGTGTAGAGGCCCCTGCGGAAATACCGCACAGCGCTTTTCCTTCAAACCATGATCCGTCCAGTTCCGATTCATTCTCAACCAGATAGCTCTCTTCGCAGTAGGTTTTACAGATAGAGTGCAACTGCTTGGTATTGGAAGAGTGTTTTCCTCCAATGACAATCATCACATCTGCATCTTTGGCAAGCTCTGCAGCAGCATCCTGATTTTCAAACGTCGCATTGCAAATGGTATTAAAGACACGTACCTCTTTGTGCGCTAAAATCAGTTTGTTCACCACTTTAAGGTAGTCTTCTGGTTTGCGTGTCGTTTGTGCCACAACTGCTACTTTGGAAAGCAGCGGCAACCCCTCAAGTTCCTCTTCATTGATCACCACAAATGCATTGCGCGGATCTTTGGCATAGCTTACCACCCCTTTGATCTCAGGATGGTTCTTGTCACCAAATACCACAATGCTGTATCCCTCTTCACTCATCTGTGCAACGATATTCTGCGGTGTTGTCACATACGGACAGGTTGCATCGATAATATCATTGTTCTGCTCTTTAAGCTGTGCCAGCTCGTTTTTGGGGATACCGTGTGTACGGATCACCACCGCATCATCGGGTGCGATCTCATCGAACTTTTCGGCAAGCCCGATGCTATACCCCTCTTTGAGACGGTTAATTTCATCTTTATTATGGATCAGCGGACCGTAGGTCTTGCTGCCGCGATGCTCTTCAGCAATCTTAATAGCACGTTTGACACCGAAACAGAAACCATAACTGGATGCAAGCTGTATTTTCATCTATCGAAGCTCCGCACCGAAGTTTTCTTGAAGCGCACGCATGATCGCGTCCATCACATGCTCTATGTCGCTCTCTTCGAGCGTCTTCTCCATCGACTGAATGAAGAAACGGATCGTCAGAGATTTGTTCTCTCCAAGCTTTTCATCGGTATAGATATCTACCGGATAGCTCTCTTTGAGCAGTGGCAGATCCAAACCGTTCAGTACCTTCGCAACCTCATAGTAACGGATGTTTTTATCGATCACAACACTTAGGTCTTTATAGACCCCCTGAAACTTCGAGATCGGTTTGGCATTGATATGCTTTGGCATCAGTACATCAAAGTCGATCTCAGCAATGAAGGTTACAGGAATATCGTAATGCTCCTGCACGCTCGGATGCAGTTTGCTTACAAATCCGCACACTTTGCCATCTATAACGATATCGGCAGACTGATACGGATGGATCAGTCCGTTTTCAAACGTACACGGTACAAGATCAAAATGTCCGATCACACCGCCCAGCTTCCCGACAAATGATGCAAAATCGATCACAGGCGGTTTACCGGCATTGGTAACACTTTCACGCTCTGCCTGACCGGCGAATACAAAACCGATCTTTTCTGTTTGCGTACGCTCAGCATCGAACACGGCACCGATCTCAAAAAGCGGAATCGATTTTTTGCTGTAGCTGACATTGCGCTTGATCGCCTGAAGCATGTTAACCAGCAATGTGCTTCTGAGGGTATTGAGCTCTTCGGCAATCGGGTTTGCCAGCGCAAGCGCTTCATCTGTCGTTTCAAACCCGTAACGCTCCAGCACCTCTTTTTCACTAAAGACATAGGAGATATTTTCATAAAATCCTACCCCAACTGCCCGATTTCTAAGATCTTTTTTGGCGCTGTAACGGCTGCTTGTTTCATTGAGCCGTTTCTTTTCGGAAAATACCAATGGTTTAGAGGGGATATTGTTGATTCCGACAATACGGACAATCTCTTCGGCAATATCCTGGATATTTTTAATATCATGTCTAAACAGCGGTACTTTTGTAGCGAGCTGATGGTCGTTCATTGCTGTTACATCAAAACCGAGTTTCTGAAGCACAACCGCGATCTTGCTCAGTTCGATCTCCATCCCGACAATATCCGATATCTCGTCAGCATCAACAAGCACCTTCTCATGTTCTCTCTCAACCTCTACATCCATAGAACCTTCATAACACTCTACTTCGGTATTGTGCTCCATCAGGTAGGCAAGATACCCCAGTCCGAAACCAAGGTCACTGTTGGAACCCCGTGATGTTTTGTAGTACAGATCATCTGTCTCTATTTTCTCATTGACAACCGCTTCAGCAAGCAGATCAGGGTGAATATAGCTTGCTTCTATCAGTACTTCACGGCTATTGACCGTCGGTTTGCTCTCTTCGCTCTGGCTCACACCCACAATACTTATATGTTTGCCGTTGGCATGCACATGGATGATCCCCTCTGCATGTGCTTCAACACTTACAACCACTTTCTCCTCTTCAGGAGAGCAGAAACTCGCACAGTCATACATACGCAGGATCACCCCGGTCGTATGGGTCGCATATGCCAAAATCTCAGCCAGTGGATTATCCGCTTCGGCTTTTACCATTGCCAGACGCAGCTTTATCAGAAAGCTGCTATGTACATGTTGCAGTGTCGCAAGTTTATAACGCAGGTCTGCATCCATTTCACCTGAGGTGTGCAAGTCCATTTTGCGCGCAATGCCAAGCTTCATGCGCTCTTCCTGCTTGTACTCGAACGGTTTCATTTCAATGTTCAGTGCTGCACTCAAATCACGTGCCACACCGTAGATGCTAAGGCAGTCGCCACGGTTGGCAGTCAGTTCCAGCTCTATGATAGTATCGGCAATGCACGGGTACGCACCAAAGGGTTTTCCAATCTCAAGTTCACCGATGCTCTCATCAAGGATCATAATCCCTTTGCCTGTCTCAGGAAGCCCCAGTTCGGAAGAGGCACACACCATCCCTTCACTTTCGACACCACGCAGCTTGGCATGTTTGATCTCAAAATCACCCGGCAGAACCGTACCGATGGTCGCAACGGCTACATACTCCGCATCCACAACATTGGCAGCACCGCAGACGATCTGACGTATTCCGCTGCCGACATCGATCTTACAGACATTCAGCTTGTCCGCATCGGGATGCTTTTCACAGGAGAGGATCTTGCCGACAACAACCTTGGGGTCGATCTCGATCTTCTCCATACTGTCGACCTCAAGACCGATGGCATTGAAGGTCTCGTACAGTTTCTCATCCGAAACCCCGCTTAGGTCTATAAATTCATTCAACCACGATCTTGTTACTATCATCTAAACTGCTCCAACAAACGAATATCTCCCTCAAACAGACTTCTAAGATCGGGGATCTGATGCATCAGCATCGCAATACGCTCTACCCCCAGACCAAAGGCGTACCCGCTGACATCCTCATAATCCACCGCTTTAAAGACATTGGGGTCAACAATCCCGCATCCGAGTATCTCGATCCAACCGGTATGCGAACAGACACGGCATCCTTCACCGCCACAGAAGATACAGCTGATGTCCACTTCCGCAGAAGGTTCGGTAAACGGGAAGAAACTTGGACGGAAACGTACATCGACATCCCCGAACATATACTGCAGGAAATCGGTCAGAATCGCTTTGAGATTGGCAAAAGAGACCTTTCCTTTCTCATCGACCACAAGCCCTTCTACCTGATGGAACATCGGTGTATGGGTCACATCATAATCACGTCTGAAAACCGTCCCCGGCGCGATCATACGGATGGGTGGTTTCTCTTTGAGCATGGTACGTATCTGTACCGGAGAGGTATGGGTACGCAGCAGCCCTCCGTCTTTAAAGTAAAAGGTATCCTGCATATCCCGTGCAGGATGGTACTTGGGCAAATTGAGTGCTTCGAAGTTATGAAAGTCATCCTCTATCATACCACCTGTCTCTACAGAGAAGTTGAGTGCGACAAAATAGTCGATGATCTTGTCCATCGTCTCCATAACCGGATGGAGTGCCCCTTTTTGTGCCAATGTACCATAAAGGGAGACATCAAGCTCTTCAGCTTTGAGCATCTCTTCTACCGCTTCTGCCTTGAGCACTTCATAGCGGGCATCAAACGCCTGCTGAAGTGCCGCTTTCTTCTCATTCAGTCCCTGGGCAAACGCTTTCTTCTCAGGTCCTGGGATATCTTTCATCTTGGCAAACTCAGCGGCAAGCAGCCCCTTTTTCCCAAAAAGTTCGATACGTACCTTTTCAAGTGCTTCAAGCGAATCCGCCTGAACAATCTTTACTTCCAAATTCTCCATAATGCTCCATTTATCGCATAATAATTACTGGGATTTTATCCCAAATATCGAAAGAGAAAACTTGCATACGATGGTTGTGGCGAATGCTATTTTCTATCGAGAGATGTGGGATTTTATCCTAAAATTACTAATAGTGCGGTTTAGTGTGCTATAATTGCCCAAAAGACTTTACTATAACAAAAGGATAGCTACTATGTGCATTTTCTGTAAAATCGTCAACGGGGAGATCCCCAACAATACAGTACATGAGGATGAAAATTTTCTTGCATTCCACGATCTCTACCCCAAAGCACCCATTCATGTACTGATTATTCCCAAAAAACATGTGGAGAACTTTCAGAGCGTTGATGCCGAGACAATGGCCAAAATGACCCCATTTATTCAGGAGGTCGCAAGAAAAGCCGGTGTAGACAAAACAGGATACCGTCTTGTCACCAATAATGGAAGTGATGGAGGGCAGGAGATCTTCCATTTGCATTTCCATCTGCTTGGAGGCGGAAAACTAAGATGGGATCACAGCCATGAAGATCCACATAAAAGTCTATAGAATACAATAGCTTTTTTAACGGTGTTTAATAACACCGTTTCTCTCCCATCATCTCACTACACCCGTTTTACACATTGGCATTTTATAGTAGAGTACTCCCTGCACAAACTATAGAGGAGCAGCCAATGAAAAAGACACCTCGTTCAAAAAACCGATTCACCCTAGCTGTCATACAGGCATCACCCGTCTTTATGGATCGCAAAGCTACTGTACAAAAAGCCTGCAAACTCATTGAAAAAGCGGCAAAAAAAGGAGCAGATGTTGTCCTTTTCCCAGAAGCCTTTATCCCGGGTTATCCCGACTGGATATGGCAGATCCCTCCTGGGGATATGCAGCTTAACCAAAAGCTGTATGCCATGCTTCTAAAAGAGTCTGTCTCGATAGAAAGCAAGAGTGTATCAACACTTTGCCAGGCAGCCAAACTGCATCATCTTCAGGTTGTCATAGGTATCAATGAAAAAAATACAAAAAAAAGCGGCAACAGTATCTACAATACGCTTCTATTTATATCCAAAGAGGGGAAAATTTACGGAAAACACGAGTTAATGGAAAAAACGGGTTGCTATTTGACCTGTTTTTCCAGATAATCCGTGATCAATTTTTTCTTCATCTCGATACCGATTCCACGATGAACTTTCAATAACATTTTCATAGGAGAAAAGAGT
>JALWTA010000016.1 GCA_027082955.1 Sulfurovum sp.
ACGACGACCATTACCGAAGATGCCAACAATGACGGTATCATCAACGCCAGTGAGCTTAGCGGCAATGTCAATGTCGACTTTGCACTGACCAACGCCGTTGCCGGTGACACCCTGACGATCACCAACCCGGACGGCACCACCACCGCTGTCACCCTGACCGCTGCGGATATTACCGCTGGCAAATACAGCACCAGCTATGCCGTACCGGCAGAGGGAACGACCATGACCGTCAGCGCCACCGTCACCGATCAGCAGGGCAATACCTCTGCTGCTTCCAGCGACAGTGCGCTGATCGGTGTGATTCCTCCTATTGTCACACCTACAACAGTAAGAGTTTCAGAAGAGGGACTTGCAAATGGTATACCTGATAATGCGGGATTAAATCCGGCTGATGATACAACAAATGCAACGACCGTAACAGGTAATATTGCAACTGATCCGAACGGTAGTCTTCTTACAATGTCATTAAGTGCGCCAACACAAACGATTACATCCGGGGGGAATACAGTAACGTGGAGTGGTGTTGGAACCAATACACTCATTGGATCTGCAAATGGTGTTAATATACTCAAAATCAGTGCAGACAGCAGCGGTAACTATACTGTTAATCTTTTAGGTCCAGTGGATCATCCAAATACGGCAGGGGAGGATACACTCTCTCTAACAGTAGGTGTGACTGCGAAAGATGCTGCTAATAATACAGCCTCTGGAAATATGACAGTTGTTATAGAAGATGACAGTCCAACAGCAGGCAATACAACCAATACTGTAACGTTACCATCCGTTGACACAAATGTTCAGCTTATTTTGGATGTTTCGGGTTCTATGGGGACAAAAGATGTACTGGATGTATATGATTTGAATAACAATGGTTCGACTACCGATTATATCAGTAGACTTCTTGCTATGAAGTATGCAGTCAATGATATGCTGACAAAATACGATACATTGGGAAATGTACGGGTCAATGTGGTTAAATTTAGTACAGAGGGACAGGAAGTTAGTACAGGATGGACTACAGTTGCGAATGCAAAAACCATTGTACAAAACCTAACTTCAGGCGGTGTAACAAATTATGATGAGGGCTTGTTGTCGACAATGGAAACCTTCGATAGCTCTGGCAGTATTGTAGGTGCACAAAACGTCTCCTACTTTTTAACAGATGGATCGCCTTACTATTCACAACACTGGTATAACCGAACCAGTGTTAGTGTTCAGAATACTTCTGCAACACAAGACGGTATCCAACCAAGTGAAGAGGTTGCGTGGCTTAATTTCCTGCAAACGAACAACATCACCTCTCGTGCATATGTCCTTGGTTCAGGTGCGACCCTTGGAAATGTCAATCCTATAGCGTATGACGGTGTAAATCATACCGATACAAATGGTGTACTTGTTCCGGATATCAGTAAACTTGATACGATTTTGAGAGATACCGTTATCGGTTCATCCAGCGGAAGCATCGTCTCAGGCAGTACCAATATTGGATTTGGTGCGGACGGTTCAGGTAACCTTACAACATTAACTCTTGATGGTACAACATATACATATGATCCTGTAGCTAATGCCGTAACCAGTTCCGGAGGTACTAACCGAGGAACATTTAATGCTGCTGCAGGCGAGTTGACTATAGAGACCAACTTAGGCGGAAAATTTGTCATAAATGTACATGATGGAACTTATGCCTATACTGCATCAGGAAACCAGACCGGTGTCAGTGAGTCAATCAATTATGCGTTGGTAGATGCCGATGGTGATCCAAGCGGTACAGGAACGTTGACGTTAAATATTCAGGCATCGCCGGCAACAACACCGACCATCTATACCAATACCAGTGCAGCCGACCAGGAAATTGCTACGGATTTATTTCAAACAAATAAGACTACTAGTACAGGTGATGACTGGGTACATAATAATTATATTTATAAATCAGTTTTGAACACTGGAAATGGTGAAAATCTTATTAGTACAGGTATTATTGATGGTTCAACTATCAACACAGGGGCAAATAACGATCGAATTTATTTGCTGGGGTCTAATAATGTTGGATATTCTTGGGTTGATTTGAATAAATCAACAATTAATACAGGTGCAGGAAATGATATTTTCTATTTTGATTTCAATTTAAATCAAGCCAGTTCTACAGTAAAAACTTCTACTATTGACATGGGTACAGGGAAGGATATACTGGTATTTACACAGAATAATAGGACAGATTTCACTTTTACCAACACAGTCAATGGCTTGCAGATAAAAGACAATGCCAATACCAATGTTAACTTTACTGTAAAAAACGCTGAACATATTTACTTTGCAAAATCGAATAACAGTTATAACATTACAAATGGACAAGTCAATACAGGTATAGTGATTGATGGTATTGTGAAAGGGATCGAGTATACAACCAGTTCAGGACTGAGCGGTATTACCCGTACAGATGGAAGTTTTGATTATATGCAAGGCGACACCGTAACATTTAAGTTGGGTTCAGTCGTTATCGGTCATGTTAATACTGACACTATTACTGACGGAAAAGTATTCCTTCAGGATATTGCAGGGACACAGCGTACAGACCTTGGCAATACCTATGTAACCAATATGGCAGTCCTGCTGCAGTCGCTCGATAATGACCACAATGCCGATAATGGTATCGTCATTACTGATGCGATGCGACAGGCACTCTCTTCAGAACATTTTGATTTGAGTAAGATCGATACTTCAGATTTGAAATCGATCATCCAAACAACAGGCAAAGAGAGTGTCGATACCGATGCTGCAATGCAGCATGTTGAAAAGATGCTGGAGAAATACGGTAATCTGCATAAAGAAGACTTCCAATCGAAAGTAGAGACCGAGAAAGTTGAAGGGAAAATAGGAGAGTCTCACGCTGTGTCTGAGAGTATGCCGATTGTAAGCGTAAGAAGCGGAAATGGTGACGCTACAACTGCAATGGCAGTAGGTGCAGCCGTGATGGGAACTTACGGTACCCTTGTTCTGGCAGAAGATGGCAGCTATGTCTATACGGTCGATAAAGAAAAAGCAGCCAAGATCACTATTGGTGACCATAAAGAAGACCACTTTACCTATACCTTCGAAGATGGAACAAGTAAAAGTATTACCATTAATGTAGATAACCATCATGGCAGTGTAACCGCCGATGCTCAAACTACAGTTGTGTCACTGCAAGAAGAGAGTAGCACGACAGATAAGACGACTGATACAACAGTCTCTGCGGAAACTGATGCAGATGCTTCAACTGCCAATGATGGAATAGAGGGCAAACAAGATGATACGCAACAAGCATCACAGGAAGATACACCTGACGTAGCAGCCATAGCAGGTGTCCTGACCTTTGAAGAGACAACCATCGACTTTGCTAAGATGCATACACAGGGACATTACCAAAGTGTTGACCTTACCAAAGGGGGAGATCACCATATCGTACACCTGACACTCGGAGAGGTCCTTGACCTGACCGGAGGCGATAAATCACTCCTGATCAAAACCGATAACGGTGACAGTGTTGACCTTGACGGGAAATGGACACAAACAGGTAATCATGTCTTTACAGCAGAAGATGGTACAACCGTTACCATCGATGGAGCAGGGGAAGTACATTACCAAAAAGATGCGACCCAAACTGCCGATACCCAAGAGGTATCCAAAGAGACATCTGATGCAAACGCTTCAGATAGTATCGATACCTCTGCAACAGCGACAACAGATAGCCAAACAGGTGCAGAGGATACAACGGCACAAGATACAGTATCACAGGATGCAACATCTCAAGAGAGTACAACAGACCAAACTACCGATAATGCAGACAGCAGTACAACAGACACTGCATCACTAGATGCCATTTTGCCAGAGACTTCGTCTGCATCGGCAGAGAGTACCACAACAGCAGATACAGCTGCTACAACACCAGATACCAGCACGACAGACACAGCTTCAGCCGCTGCGATCGATCCGACCGTACAAGTAACGGTAGA
This sequence comes from Sulfurovum sp., assembly GCA_027082955.1. GTDB lineage: Bacteria > Campylobacterota > Campylobacteria > Campylobacterales > Sulfurovaceae > Sulfurovum. The sequence continues at coordinate 3,993 of JALWTA010000016.1, forward strand.
TGATTCGGTACAGGCTGTAGCGTAGGCTGCCGGCTGGTTAGGATTTTGGCAGGTTACTTTCTGAAGCGGTCAGTCTGATAGGGGTCGGTCAGGGTTTTGATGAAAGGCAGAAGACGGGTTGGTCTGCCAAGCAGGTTCATGTAGATAATGTAGTTGGTAAGGACGCGTTTACCGTATTCTCTCGCCTGAGCATTTTTCATTTTCTCCATACTTAAATAAGGCTCGAACGGTCCGGGTCTGAAATTGCCTTTGCGTCGGATAAGGCGTTTGGTAAATCCAATACCGCCATTGTAAGCATAGGCGATGAAAAGCGGATGGTAGAGGTATTTTGTCAGATAGTCCAGATGGACATTTGCATATTCGATGGCTTTGCGTGGATCGAAAATCTCATCATAATCGATCTTTTCCCCTTTTTCTTTGGCAATGTGGTCAATGAGAAATGGCATGAACTGCATTAAGCCAAGTGCAAACGAACGTGAAATAGCAGCAGGTATAAAACGGCTCTCCTGTCTTGCAATGGCATAGATCAACGCCTGTCGCTCAACAGAATAGTTTTTCATCACATCACGATAGGGAAGAGGAAAATAGGATTTGGTAAAGTTGCATGCACGTGCTTTGATGTAGGTGTGCATCCCAATGGTCTCTTCCGATTTGCACTCATCTGCAAGTGACTTCAAGTCTGCATCTTCAGCATAAAGTCTGTCTTTCATCTTTGCCCAGTCAATAGGGCTTGAAGCATCAATACCCCAGACACTGCTTTTGGAAATATGGGGAGAGACAATCGTTTTTGGGTATTTGTCATGGGTAATATCTGAGGCGAGCAGGCGGTACATATTGATGTGTCCGCTCTGCTCTTTGATGACTTCAAGATGATGTTTGTTTTTTGTCACAAGATAGAGCCAGAAGAGACATTTGTCCTTTTCCCAGCGTTCGTTATAGATGCGGTATGCTGCATTGAAGAATTCTGCAGCGCGTACAAGCTGCCGGCGCTGCACAAGGGCGATGCCTTTTTGGAAAGCAAAATTGCCCTGAACGCGGTTTTCCCACTTTTTCGCCTCGCTCAAGTAATATTTTGGCATGGTTGGTTTGACATTTGGGTAGGCACCGGTCTTTTTACGGTAAGCCTCTTTGAGCTTTTTATTCAGATGGCTGACTTCGCGGATGATGGCACGTGCCTGTCGTTTTGTGGTATCTGGCTGTCTAAGAAAACGCCAGATGTAGTAGTCTTTTTCGATGCTCAGCGGCATGTGGTGTACCTGGCTGTAGCTGAAGTGCTTGGCATGCAGCGGCTGCAGGAGCCACAGCACAAGCATGAGTCCGAAAAAGCGTTTTATGACAGTCTCTGTTTTCATACTTATCCGAGGAACAGACGCATCATGAAAATGTCGATAAACTGCAACCCTAAAATAATGATGATAGGAGAGAGGTCGAGACCAGAAATGATCACGAACGGGAATTTGCGTCTGATCCACATGTATACAGGTTCCGTCAGGCGGTAGAGTGCCTGTACAATAGGATTGCTTGGGTCTGGACGTACAAAGCTCAGCAGTGCCGAGATGATGATGATCCAAATATACAGGTTGATGACCATGTGGACAAGCTGAACCAGTGAATAGATAAATGCGTCGATCATGAGATAACCTCCAGTAGGTAAGATTTGATGTGGGGATAGATGGTATCAAGGGCGGGTCCCTCTGTGCTGTTAGTAAGCAGCTTTCTTAGCGGTGCCGAAAGTGCATCGCCTGAAAGCCCGCTCTCTTTGACAAGGTATGCCTCAAAGGCTTCATAGGTATCTATCATGGGTGCTTCCCATATGATATTTTTTAATATGCTCATCTTTTCGCCCATTTCACCATCAAACGATTTGGGTGAAAAGAAAGGGCGTATGGCGGCTTCGAGTTCACTCACGGTACTGGCTTTATCCTCTTCGAGGTAGACTTTTGCCAGTTTCCCAATGGCTGTATCGGCAAAACCAAAGAGCATCGAGAGCCGTCTGTCATCCATTTTCAGCAGATGTTCACGATTGAGCCTGCGCAATGTTTCCAGTTCAAATACTGCCGGGGTCTGCGGTATCTGTTCAAGGTCAAACCATGCTATGGCTTCAGGCAGGGTGAAAAAGGTCTGTTCGCTCTTTGGGTTGCTAAGAAGAATAAGGTAGTTGATGATGGCATCAGGGATGTAGCCCTCTTCAAAAAGCTGCTTTAGTGACGGTGCATTTTCAATGCTTGAAAGATGCGCATAGTCGGTCTTCCCTGTGTAACCCAGTGCTGTTTTGATGTGTATCTCTTTGGGTGTGTTGCCAATGTGCCGTGCATGCCGAATGAGGGTGGTGATGTTGCTGAGCATATCATCACACGCAGAGGCAAAGAGGGCGGTAGGTGCTGCATCACTGCCCAGTATGACAGCCTCTCCTGTCTCTTCGGGTGTTGCACTGTACTCCCCAAAGATGATGTCGGTAAAAACAATGCTCTCCTGGGGGGCTTTGATGCGTATCACAAAGGGGGTACCCTCTGCCTTGAGACGGCTGTAGGCATCTTCTGTCATTGCTTTACACTGTCCGCTGCAGGTGCTGCTGTCGGTATCGGTACAGGTACAGACGAAGGCTTTTTTCTCTTCAAGGAGTCTGAGCGCGAGTGTCTGGTGGATGCTTAGGTGTTCGCTCTGATGATAGACCTGATCATGTGTCAGTGAGAACTTCTCCAGAATCTGCATGAACTCGGTATCTTTACCTTCGATATTGTGCGCTTTGTCGGTGTCATCCATACGTACTAAAAAGGGCTCACCGTGTTTTTGGGCGACAATGAAGTTCACGATGGCAATACGCAAATCGTCAATGGTCATATCACCCGTCGGTGAAAGGGAAAATCTCAGCATGCATACAACTCCATTATCTTTTGAAGTGATATTATAATAGGTTTAGATTAATTGTACCAACTGATTCAAGGGCACCTCTAATACCTCCAGACACTCATAATGGGCTTTGCAGATGTGAGGTTTTGTAAGAGGCTTTCAAGTCCTAGCCAAAGCTAAGATGATGGAAGCATCTTGTGAAAGATCGCGTCTGCAAAGCCCACCTTTCGGGCAATGCCAGCTTCGCCCTATGCGGCGTTACACTTTTTCGACTTAGCTACACGGCTAGGTCTGTAAAGTGCGCCTTGCCTAGAACAAAGCTAGCAATCTTATGGGGGACTGGAGGTATTAGAGGTGCCCTTAACTCTATTTTGATAAAATACGTCCATAATTATGAAGACACCATACCCCTATGGAATTTGATTTATTTTAATTCCACAATACATGTAGGGTGTTGTCCACTGACAACACCATGGAATTGATTAACTATTTTATCATGTGTCGGGTTGCTGTGTTCTCATTGTTGCTTAGAAGTATTGGTGTTGTGAGGGCGACCGAAGGAAGTGCCTGTGGTGCACAACACCCTACGGGATTATTTGCAAAAGACTAATAAACACAAGGTTGAAACAAAATGAGTGAAATAAAAAAAGATTTTCTACGCGCCATTGTTGAAGAGGATTTGAAAGCGGGCAAATATGAGGCGGTGCATACCCGTTTCCCGCCTGAGCCAAACGGCTTTCCGCACATCGGGCATGCCAAGTCGATTGTGCTGAACTTCGGTATTGCACGCGATTTTAACGGGCAATGTAATCTCAGAATGGACGATACCGATCCGACCAAAGAGGATATGAAGTATGTTGAAGCACTCAAAGATGCGGTCAAATGGCTGGGGTTTGAATGGGGTGAGAAGGTTTATTTTACCTCTGACTACTTTGGCAAACTCTACGACTATGCCGTGGAGCTCATCAAGATGGAGAAGGCGTATGTCGACAGCCTGAATGAAGAGGAGATACGCGAGTACCGCGGTACGGTCACAGAGCCCGGACGACGCAGCAAGTATGCCCAGCGCAGCGTGGAGGAGAACCTCGACCTGTTTGAGCGTATGAAAAACGGCGAGTTTGAAGAGGGCGCACATGTGCTTCGCGCGAAGATAGACATGAGCTCACCCAATATGAAGATGCGCGATCCGCTGCTCTACCGCATCCGTCATGCCAGTCACTACCGTGTAGGCGAGGGGTGGCATGTCTATCCCATGTATGATTTTGCGCACTGCCTTTCAGACTACATGGAGGGCATTACCCACTCTCTGTGTACGTTGGAGTTTGAGAACAACCGTGACATTTACGACTGGGTTATCGAGACACTTGGGCTCAAGCCGCCGCGCCCGTACCAGTACGAGTTTGCCCGTCTGAACATGAACTACACAGTCATGAGCAAGCGAAAACTGCTCGAACTGGTAGAGGGCGACTACGTCAACGGCTGGGATGACCCACGCCTGCCTACCATTGCCGGCTACAAACGCCGAGGCTATACGCCGGAGTCCATCATCACGTTCTGTGAACAGATCGGGGTTGCCAAAGCCAACTCCACAGTCGATGTCGCGCAGCTTGAGTTCTGCATCCGTGATGACCTCAATACCAAGGTGCCGCGTGTCATGTGTGTGCTTGACCCGCTCAAAGTGACCATTGAAAACTATGAGGGCAGCGAGATGCTCGATGCTTCGTACTATCCGCACGATGTCCCAAAAGAGGGCTCAAGAAAACTGCCGTTTTCCAAAGAGATTTACATTGACAGAAATGACTTTAGCGAACATCCACCCAAAGGTTACTACCGCCTGACACCTGAGCAGCCTGTAAGGCTCAAACACGCCTACATCATCTCCTGTAAAGAGGTAGTAAAGGATGAAGCGGGCAAGATTGTCGAGATCAAAGCCGAGTACTACCCCGACTCCAAAAGCGGTTCGGACACCAGCGGTATCAAGGTACGCAGTGCCATCCAGTGGGTCGATGCCGCTGCTGCAAAAAAGGTTGAAGTACGACTCTATGACAGACTCTTTAAATGCGAAGCACCCGAAGGGCTGGACGATCTCAACCCAGATTCTTTGAAAGTCATCAAAAATGCGCTTATTGAACCTGCGGTGATTGAAGAAAAGCCCGATGTACGCTTTCAGTTTGAGCGTGAAGGGTACTTCTATGCTGATCCTGTAGACTACAGTGATGAGAGCCCGGTTTTTAACAAGATCGTCGGGCTCAAAGACTCATGGGCAAAAAAAGAGAAACCGAAACCGCAGCCTGCCAAAAAGCAAAAACAGCCAAAACCGGTACAAAAAGAGGGTGAAGTCGCCCCTATGAGTGCCGAGGAGCAGGGCAGATACGACCGCTTCACCCATGAGTACAAACTCAACCCCGAAGTGGCAAACACCCTTGCGCGTGATGAGCAACTTTCACACTTCTTTGACGAAGCCGTTTCCGTCCATGAAAGCCCGGTAACCATCGCCAACATCATTGCCAACGATGTTGCACGTGTGTTCAAAGAAAATGGTACCGATAGCCTTGCTTTTACAGCCAAAGAGGTCGCACAACTTGCCAAAATGCTCGATGAGGAGACCATCTCAAGCAAGATCGCCAAACAGGTTTTTGAAGAGATGACTGCCACCGGAAAAGCCCCAGAGGTTATTGTCGAAGAGAAAGGACTCAAGCAGATCAGCGATCCTGCCGAGATCGCCCCGATCATCGATGAGATCATCGCACAAAACCCTGACAATGTCGCCAAATACAAAGACGGTAATCAAAAACTCTTTGGTTTCTTTGTCGGGCAGGTACTTAAAGCCACTGGAGGGAAAGCGAATCCGAAGGTGGTCAATGAGCTTGTGAGGGAGAAGTTGGAGGCTTAATAAGCTGCTGAAGAAGTTCTACTCGTTCCCACCGTTACGGTGGGAACGAGAAAAGGAATAAGTTAATGTCAATCGATACAAAACTATTAAAACTTTTACATAAAACAATTGATTATCTTAAGGATTCTAACGAAAGTATTTTTGCAGATAAAACACCAGAAGAATTAATTGCTGAAATAAATGATTGTATCAATAAAAATGACAAACAAAACATTGGCATGCTGTTTATGCCTACCACTCCACTACAAGATACAGCAATTGATAATGGATGGGGAAATGAGTATTGTAAAATTGCAACAGAAATAGAAAGATTATTATAAGGTCTAATAAAAACGTGGGCTTAACTCATTCCCATGCTTCTGCATGGGATGCATACTCAAACCTTGTATATAAAAAACTTTCACTTCATATAAAACTCCCATATGCATTCCCACGCAGAGCATGGGAATGAGAGATGAAAATCTACTTTTTACCCGGTGCTTTCTGCAGTGGTGAGGGAGCGGTAAATTTGGTGTAGGATGTTTTGACACCCTTTTCGCTGACGATGGTCAATTTGTTGTTGTCAAGATAGGTGATAGTGTTGATGCGGATGGGGTTGCCTTTGAGGCGGGCTTGGTAGGTGCTTGCGAGTGCTTCAAGGGACTGCTTGGTGATGGTGCGTGATACCTCTTTGGCAAAGGGGACTTCTATCTTTTTGATGACCACGACCAATGTGGTGATATGCCGTTTCCAGATGCCCGAAGCCTTGACCTGCAGGTCTTTGATGAAGTGTTCGCCTTTTTTGAGGCTGACAAGGATGGTGATATCGAAGGTGTGGTCGGCTTTGAGGTTGAGAAACTCTTTTTCTGTCACACGGGTGCGGTTTTCGCTTGTGGCTTTGGTGACGGTGTGCCAGTCACCGACGGTCATGTCGTGTACAGGCTGTGCGCTGAGTACGGCGATACATGAAAAAAACAGCAAGAAAGATCGCATGGGCTTTCCTACTGAAGATACTGCTCAAGCGTGTACTTGAGATCTTCATCCAAATCGAGGTTTTTGTACATCCACTGCAGGTAGCCCATATCTTCGCGTGAGACCTCTTCGATGCTGCGGTCTTTGTATTTGCCAAAGCGGAAGGTTTTGAGCAGCACCGGTGTCTGGGTCAGTTCCGCCATCTTCTGCATGGGGTTTTCACCCGGAAACTTCTGCTGTGTCAGCTGTACCAGCTTGGAGAGCAGCAGTTTCATTACCAGCACATCCCCGATGGCGTCATGGGCTTTGATGGTGATGCCCATCTTGTTTGCCTCTTCCTCTTCGTTTTTGTAGAGTTCGAGTGCATAGCGCAGGTACTGCAGGCGGTGGGCAGGGGAGTCCGGCAGCAGGTGTTTTGCGACGCGTACCGTGTCGATGAGTGTGTAACGGTTGACAAACCCCTCTTTTTCAAGCATGCCCAGATCAAACGATATGTTGTGTGCGATCAGGTAGTTTTCCGGTGCATTGTAGCGCTCCACCGCTTTGGCAAAAGTAGTTTCGCTGTAGGGCGCTTTGTCGGCAATGATCTCCGGCGTAATGTTGTGTACCTCCATCGCTTCGATGCTGATGGGTACAGTGGTTGAGCAGAGCTCGTCATAGACATCGATGTGCTCTCGGTCGTGGACGACCATCGCACCGACTTGAATGATGCGGTCATTCTCCTGATTGCCTGTGGTCTCTGTGTCGAAAAGGACATACACTGCCATGGGATTCCTTGGTTTGATAGTGAAAAATTATAACGTGATTTGCTTTGAAACGGGAGAGGGGGGAAATACCCTTCTTCACGTGGGTTTTAGAATTTGTAGGAAAAACCGATGTTCCAGGAGGAGAGATCTTTGTTCGTGACTGCATCACTGCTTTTCCCCAGATCGGTGTAATCTACGAAGGCACCGAAGCTCTCTGTCAGTTTGAACTTGACCCCAGCTCCCCAGGAGAAGAGGGTATCGGAGCTTTTGCTGCCGAGAATATTGTTTAGCGTATAGTCGTTCGCACTGACACCAAGCAGTCCGTAGAAGTTCAGCATTGCCAATGAATATTGAGGTTTGGCATAGAAGGCAAAACTGTGTGCTTTGTAGCTGCCGCTAACAGGTGTATTGCCAAGATAGTATTGGTAGGCAGCTTCGGACGCATTGAAGTAATAGCGTCCTTCCAAACCGAAATACTGGTTAAGATCATAGCCTGCTTTGAGCACAACACTGTCCGTAGCAGTATCGAGAAGTGTATCTTGAATGATCTGTGTATCGAGTTTCAGGTTCACGTTGGTGTGGGCATAACCGACACCAACATAGAGTCCGCTGTCATCCGCTGCCAATACTGTATGTTGAAAGGTGCATGCGGCAATCGATGCCAATAATAATCGTTTCATTATGAAGCTCCTTTCCAAAATGTTATCAGAATCAAACCTGATCTTTTTAAAATTATAACAGAAGAAAGATTCAAGAGAGATATATTGCACTGGAATTGCTGCTTATTCTCAATCATACGTGGTATAATTTGAACATCTCATTGAGGGGGGGAATATAATGACGATAGATGCAATGGTTGTTGAACATATGATGAATCCGAAAAACTACGGTAAACTTACTGTAGCAAATGGAGAAGGAATGGGGAAAAACCCTCTCAACGGCGAGAAGGTCGTTATCTACATTCATGTCAAAGAGGATGAGGAGAAACCCTATATTGACGACATCGCATTTCAGGCGATCGGTTGTACGACAACCATTGTTGCCGGGTCGATGCTGACAGAAGAGGCAAAAGGGTTGACACTTGATGGTGCGCGAAATCTGGTGGCAGCAACCATGCAACTGCTTGAGAAACTGCCACCTGAAGATGCCGCCTGTTCGGAGATGGTGGCACTGGCGATCAAAGCGGCGGTCGATACCTACGAAAAACGCAAAGAGGAGGCGGACTACCCGATGATCACCTATCAGATAGCAGGAGACTGTACCCCAAAGGAGGTAGCCAATGAAAACAGTGCTGATTAAGACCCATGAAGTGTGGCTGGAGATGCTCATGGCCGGCTTTATGAGCCATACCCAGAACAAACAGGTGCTGTTTGACTTCTCAGATATCCTCTTTAGACACTTTACATGGATCGAGCATGAGATGATACGTACGGGAGAGTCATATGATTATGACCGTGACAATATCCCTATCAAGGTTTCCAGACTCGAGGATATGCTTAAGAGCATCAGCTTACATCTCCTTGAGATCGACCTGCAACTGCTGGGGTTGGAGGACAAAGAACTTGCCGGACGCATCAAAAATGATATTGGATATATGACAGGAGTATTGCACCGTATGAACGATGAAGTGGTGACTGCATTTAATATGGAACGCCGATTTCCAGGTGCCGACCTGACCGATGAAGCCAGGGATGCATTGACGCTATTCTTGTTCGATGAAAGCTATAAAGAGTATGAGCTGATCATGATCTACAACTATCTTAAAGCACACAGTAATGATGCCTATCTAAACCGCATTTTCCAGATACTCATCGATGAGAGTTTTTTTCATCTCAAATCTTTTGGGGATATGATGGCAAAGATGGGCATTTTGGCGGTACCGCGTGTGGTGATGAAAGAGCTCTATCAGATTGACGATGTCGTACAGTTTTTAAAGGATGGCATCAATGAAGAGCTTGCTGCCAAAGAGGAGTGCCGCAAGCTCTCCGATGCGGTTGGCAATGACTCTCAGGAACTGGCAGACTTTTTTGAATTTATCAACAATCAGGAGAACTACCACATTGCGCTGATGACCGATGCACTTGCGCATTACGCAAAGGAAGGCAATGGGTAAACGACACTTTACATCTGCATTTTCTCAGGCTTTTGGCAGGTTTGCCTCCAAGCCGTTTCCTGCGATCATCCAGCATGTCATCAACGCCTTCTATGTCAAACTCATGGGGCTTGATATGTCTGAGTTTCGTGCACCTTCAAGCTACCCAACGCTCAATGCGCTCTTTACCCGTGCACTGGAGCAGCCGCGCAAGCTACCAGAGGATCCCCATGCGCTCATTAGCGGTGTGGATGCGCTGATTACAGATTATGGCACCATAGAGGAGGGCAAAGCCTACCAGATCAAAGGGATGGCATACAGCATTGACAAACTGTTCGGTTCCTATCATACAGCAGCGGCATCGTGGGTTGAAGGGGGAGAGTTCATGAACTTCTATCTCTCTCCCAAAGACTATCACCGCTACCATATGCCTATGACACTGCGTATCCACTCTATGACGCATATTCCGGGGAAACTTTACCCTGTAAATTTTCCGCTGCTGCGTCATAAGAAAGAGCTTTTTATCGAGAATGAGCGGGTGATCATTGAATGTAGCGATGAGAAAGAGAGAATCCATGTGCTGGTACTTGTAGGTGCGTTGAATGTCGGGAAAATGGTTGTGACGTTCGAACCGCGGGTGCATACCAATTCCAACATCAGAGAACCGCAACACTATAGCTATGATGATCTGACACTCAGCAGAGGAGAACTCTTTGGCTGGTTTGAAATGGGCTCAACTATCTTGACTTTCTCGCAAAAGGGTGCTATTGTACCCGAAGTAGCCATAAACCAGAAGGTCTCTTTTGGTGACATTGTCGGAAAAATATGTTAAGGAGGTGTGATGCTGTCTGTTAAAGAGATACAGGAATATGCACAGATACGTACCAAGGCAAGGGCATACTTCTGTTATATCATGAGTCGAAATATCTCTCAGAGCATTGGCGCAAAAGAAGGGGTTACCCTTGATGTGGTCATCGGCAAGATCAAAAACCTGCTTGATGCTATTCCTTATGCGGAAGTGATCTATGCTGTTGATGGCAATGGCATTCAGATCGTTGACAACATCTCCAAAGATGCGACACTTCACGGATTTGGAAAAGGGGAGGACAGAAGCAACCGTGCCTACTACTACAGAACACTTAAAGAGCACCGATGTATCTTGACCGACCCCTATCCGTCTCTTGTGAGCAATAAACTCGTAGTTACTGCCTCTTTTCCTATTTACGACGTGCATAATGAACTGGTTGCCATCATCTGTATGGATATCAGTTTGAAGAATGTCCTGAAAATAGTCCATCCCAGTTCCATCGATTCGACTTTCGGTATGGCAAGCAAATGGGTCTATTCTGCATTTTCGGCTGCACTGTTTGCTGTTGCTCTGCTTTTGTTTTTCAAAGCGATCTTCAGTTTTCTGCATTTTGGTGTCGAATTTGCACATATTAACATTCAGGAGATATTCAAATCAACGATCTTGCTGACCCTTTCACTTGCCATTGTCGATCTGGTCAAAGCGATCTTTGAGGAGGAAGTACTTGGCAGGGTGAAGAAGCGTGACAGTTCGGAAGATTCGCACCAGACGATGATACGTTTTCTTGGGTCTATTATTATCGCGCTTTCCATCGAAGCATTGATGCTGGTCTTTAAGTTTGCACTGACCGATCCGGGAAAACTTATGTATGCGGTATTCCTGTTGTTAGGTATCACTGCTTTGATCATAGGGCTTTCTATCTATTTGAAAGTTAATCAGAAGGGTGGTTATAAAAAATAATGCACCGTTATGAACTGATCATCTTCGATATGGACGGCACCTTGGTAAACTCTTCTATTACCATTGCCAATGCCATTAACTATGTACGAAAGCAGCTTGGTTTTGAGCCTATGGATACGCAGATGATCCTCTCCAAAGTCAATGACCCGACGATCAACCCTGCACAGTTTTTTTACCATGCAAAAACATTCGCACGTGATCATGAACGTTGGTTTTCCGAATACTATACGCATCACCATGACAAAGAGCTTGTACTTTACGATGGTATCAGAGACCTTATAGAAGCCTTGAGGGAAGAGGGGTATAAGCTGGCAGTTGCTACCAATGCCTACCGTAAATCGACCATCGAATCATTGACACATCTTGGTATCTATGTATTGTTCGATGCCATTGCCTGTTATGACGATGTGAGGCAGGGGAAACCCTATCCGGATATGTTATTGAAGCTTCTGGATGAGCTGCATATACCAAAAGAGAAAGCACTTTTTATTGGTGATGGTCCCCGTGATGCACAGGCGGCAGACAATGCCGACATAGACTATCTGATGGTCGATTGGGGCTTTACGGAACACCCTTCTGACCTTGAGGTTATCCGTAGTGTCGATGCATTGAAAGAGAAACTGCTGTAAATGAACTACAGTTCGTCTTTGAAGCGTATGGCAGTTTGACTCTCTCCTGACTTTCGTGCTTCATATTCCGGGCTCAGCGTGAACATCAGTTTCAGATCGGCAGGACTTGAAGCGTACTGATATGCCTGCTCTTCACTGATTTTATCTGCAAGTGTCAGATCAAAGAGTGCTTTGTTGAAACTGATCGATCCATACATAATACCTTCTTTCTCGATAGCATCAGGCAGTTCATTGTCACGTTTATTGTGAATAAGCTCCTGTACCAGTGGGGTTTTAAACATCATCTCAACAGCCGGTACCATCGTCCCGTCCATACCTTCTATGAGACGTTGCGATATCGTAGCTTCGAGTGTAGCTGCGATTGTTTGGCGGATTCTGTTCTGTTCGTCCGTTTTGAACAGACCAATTAACCTGTCTATGGTCTCCTGTGCATTAAGCGTATGTACTGTAGAAAAGACCAGATGCCCAGTATTGACTGCATGGATAATGCTCTCAGCAGTGGCCAAATACCTAATTTCACCTACCATGATTATGTCCGGATCCTCACGCATAGCTGCCCGCAGCGCACGAGCAAAACTATGGGTATGTGTCCCCAATTCCCGCTGTTCAATAATCGACTTTTTGTCATGAAAAACATACTCAACAGGGTCTTCTATGGTGATAATATGCCTATGGTATTTTTGGTTTATCGCTTCAATGATCGCTGCAAGTGTTGTTGTTTTACCACTGCCCGTTGTCCCCGTTACCAGCACCAGACCGCGTCTGAGATCTACCAGTTTGTTCAGTGCATCGGGTAGGTTAAGCTCTTCAAATGTCCTAATCGTGTCAGGAATAAGGCGCAACGCAATCCCTATGCCGTCTACATGCAAAAAGATGTTGAAGCGGAACCGATATTTGGAATCAAGTTTGTAGGCACCATCGAACTCCTGTTTCTCATAGAAGGATTCAATGTTTTCATTGGTAAGCAACTCGACAATGTGTTCCACCAGTTTGTTTTCTGCAATTTCATTGGACAACAGCACAATTTCACTTTTTACCCGGGCATGTATAGGGCTGTTTGTTTTGATGTGAAGATCTGCCCTATGAGCATATGCAGCCACTTGTTCAATATTTCCTGTGTCTCCTGAAGCTTCATCTTCCTTCCTTTTTTAGTGAGCTGTATATATGGTATCTAAAACAGCTTCCTTTTGTAAAGTAAAAGATCCCCCAAAAGATATTTTACTGTGCTCATGCGTCTGTTTTCTCAATAATGCTGGACATACAAAACGTTTTTGTCAGCAAATTAGTGTATGATATCAGTATTGAATTTTGATTATCTCTCCCAAGGATTGACAATGCGAATGATGCTTCTGATAACCGGGCTGCTTACCATGTCACAGATCTATCTGTATGCAGGCGAACGTGTTCCCGGACCTGCTGTTCCCTATGTGGCAATGATCGCCATAGCAACCACACTGCTGTTTCTCATTTTATGGCGGGTATGTGCGTCGAAACTGAAAAAAAATACAGAACTTTTATGGGAAAAAGAGGAAAAAATCGCATGGTTTCGTCAGATAATGGCACAAAACGAGCAGGCGAAGGTTAAGCATGAACATGAGATGGAAAAAGAGATCATGCAGCTTCGTCATACCATTGAAGTGCTGGAACAGAAAGCAAAAGAGGGCACTAAAAACCAGGTTGTAGCCAAAATAGAAGCACAACAGCGCAAACGTGAAAATGCACTCTCCCGTGCAGGACTGAACGCATAAGGAAATGCCCATGCAGACAGATGATAACAATGCGATCGCACTTGCACCGACAGCAAAAGAATCAATGGAAGCGGGTACGACTCCAGCTTCAGCAGAGCTGTACCGGCATGTCAGTATGGTAGTACGTGAGGTTGAGAACCGATACCGTGAAGGTATTTTGGCGTACATTGATGTGCTCGCACGTTATGAAGAGGAGATTGGTGAACTGCATCAAAAGCTTTCAGAAGTAAAAGCTGCAGCCGCTCCGGAGGAGGCCAAGTTGAGTATGCTGGCAGAAGAGGTACGCATTGAAGGGCGTCTGCTGGAACATCTCAACAGTGAGTTTATGCAAAATATTACTGCCTATGAAGCATTTCAGCACGAATACTCTCCTTTAATGGAAGAGGAAAATGCAGACTTGCTCAAGCGCAGCAAACAAGGAGAGATAGCTCGTTTGAACGATGAAATAGAGGAGGGGGAGATGAAGCTGCTCTCTCTGGAACTCGAACGTCTTAACCAGGTCGAGAAACTCGAACCGATACGTTCGGAGATTGGACGCCTTGAACATGCACTTTCCGAGCTTGAACGGAAAAAAAGACATTTTGAGACGACACATCTTCAGCAGATGCACCTGCGACCCAATACAGACAGCCTGCTTCCTTCCTCTTTATCAGAGACCTCCACAGAGGAGATTCAGTCATAATATGACATTTTGACATATTTTGGCAGACTTTGTTACCGTTGTTCTACAATAACGGTATGAAACCGATCCACCAGCTGCACAACCACGACAAACCCAGAGAGAAGCTTGCTGCCAAAGGTGCACAGGCACTAAAGAATGAAGAGCTGATGGCACTGCTGCTCGGACGCGGTGTTCAGGGCAAAGATGTCCGCAAACTTGCTAAAGAGATTGTAGCATTGCTGGACAAGGGGCTTGAAGATCTCACACTTGAATTGCTTTGTAGTATTCATGGTCTTGGCAGGGCTAAAGCATCCCAGATACTTGCCGCCATAGAGCTTGGCAAACGCTATCTTATCCGCTCCAACCAACGCATCACTGATGCTGCGGAAGTCTACAGAGAACTCAAAGCCTTTGCCGACCGCACACAGGAGTATTTTCTGACCATCACCCTTGACGGTGCCTCACACATCATCGAAACTCGTACTGTATTCATCGGCACGCTCAACCAGTCACTCGTGCACCCCAGAGAGGTCTTTGCCGATGCCATTGCCGATAGAGCTGCGGGCATTATCATTGCCCACAACCACCCCAGCGGTACGCTCGAGCCGAGTCAGGCAGATCTCAAGATCACCCGTCGCCTGGGAGAGGTTGCAAAACTTGTCGGCATCGAACTGCTCGATCATGTGATATTGACAAAGGAGGGGTACTACTCTTTTTCAGATGAGGGGTTGTTGTGAAAGATGAGTATTGCAAATATGAACCAAAAATGGTACAATAGTCATGTCTAAAAAGATTACTGTGCTATTCTATAAAACCAAAACAGGTAATGAGCCGGTGCGTGAGTGGCTATTGTCACTCTCAAAAGAGGATAGACAGCGTATTGGTGTAGATATTAAAACAGTAGAATATGGTTGGCCTATCGGTATGCCTGTTTCCCGTTCTTTGGGGAAAGGATTGTATGAAGTGAGGAGCCATATCTCAGATAGACGTATAGCCAGAGTTATTTTTACAATCATTGACAAGTATATGATTTTGCTCAATGGCTTTGTGAAGAAAACACAAAAGACTCCCAAAGAAGAGATTGCATTGGCATTGAGAAGAATGAAGGAGATAGAATGAATCTTAAACAACAGGCGATCGGTTCTGCATTTGATGATTTTCTGGAAGAAGAAGGTCTTCTTTCTGAAGTAGAGGCATTGGCAGCCAAGAGGGTGATAGCGTATCAAATTGCAGAGTCTATGAAGCAGAAAAATATGACAAAAACAGAGATGGCAAAGCGTATGGGAACAAGCAGATCATCTCTCAACAGACTTTTGGATCCGTTTAACACTTCGGTATCTTTGGCAACTATAGAGAGTGCGGTGTCAGCACTCGGGAAACGGTTGAGTATTCAGATAGTTTGATTAACACCCCATTTACCATACCCCAGTACCATAAACATATCTAAAACAAAAAGGATCTAACAGATGAAAAAAGTTTTACTCAGTTCGATTGCAGCACTTTCGCTGCTGCTGATTTCTGCACAGGCAGAGGGCATGATGAAGTGTGGAGCAGGGAAGTGTGGTGGTGCTATGAAGCAGGGCATGATGCAAAAAGCGAAGAAGATGCATAAAATGCGTATGAACTCGCCGTTTCTCATCAAACACGGATTGCCCCACCTGACTAAGATGGTAGCTAAAAGCTGGGATGATCCGAAACTGGCACTGACAGATGAGCAGAAAGCTAAACTGATGGAAGTACGCAAAACGACCATGAGCGGTGTAAAAAAACTCAAGCTCGAAGTGATGAAGCTAAGAAGAGAGATCGTCGAAGCGAGCAAAGCAGGTACGAAAGCAGATGCACTGAAAGCCAAAGTAGAAAAGCTGGCATCGCTTGAAGCCGAGGCAACCATGGTACATCTCAACTGTATTGACAGTACCAAAGCGGTACTGACCAAAGCGCAGTATGACTACCTGATGCAAAAGCGCGAGGGGCATCATGTGATGATGAAGAAAATGCGAAGCATGAAGCAGGGCGCTATGAAGTGTGCTGCCGGTAAATGCGGTAAATAGTTGTTACTGAAGCAGGCAAACTATTTTGTCTGCTTTTTAAACCTTTATACAATATGACTAAAGTTTGTTAAGCGATTTGTTTACCTTCATTGACTACAATGGTCTGAAAGGATTACTATGAACTCACAAAATATTTTACGTATTACACTGTTTGTATCGGTGCTGGCATTCAATCCGGCTGTAGCGCAGACCCTTTCTCAGCGCACACTTGGTGCACTGGCTGTACAAAAGCAAAACAGACTCGGGGCCGAGATTGCCAGAGATCTTGAAGCTAAAGGGCTTGAAGCCGATGCTGCCAAAACCATAGGCGAATCTTTTGTACAAAAGTGCCACACACAAACTGCTGCAATGGCAGCAAATATCGTACATCACAATATTGCCACCCATGAAGATGTTGTAGCATACCTGAGTGATGAGGCACTGTTTAGACGCAGTGCAGATTTGAGCGACTACGATACACTTGTAAGAATGGCAACACAGATCCATCAAGAAAAACTTTCCAAAGAGATGCTCGTCAAACTTCAAAAGGTTGCACAGCAAAACAGTATGATTGCTGTTTGATGTTATCAGCCAAATCCTGATTTGAAATCATTTTGGGATTTGGAAAAATACAAAAAGCATATAGAGATAGTAAGCAATTATCAATGAATCAATACTGTAAATGGTATTGGTTCAGTATAAAATAATATATTGATTAACATAATATAAATTCTATTAAAAAAGTAGATTGCTCTTTGTGACGTATAAAACTACACTCTTTTTGTATTTATGAAAAAGACATTTTTAGATTTCGAAGATCATGAAACTCCAAAGATGAAACTCCAAAGATGAAACTCCAAAGATGAAACTCCAAAGATGAAACTCCAAAGATGAAACTCCAAAGATGAAACTCCAAAGATGAAACTCCAAAGATGAAAGCAGTTTCTATATTTTTAAATATAATTATTCACCATAAATACCCGAATTGAAACCCTGTTTTAATATTTGAAAATATATAAAATGTATGTCATTTTTATGGCAAGGGTCTAACTACGATGTACTGCTTTAAAATAACCAACAAATTTGATGTGCTGCAAAGTACGATGGCACCGAACGTATACAAGATTACATGAACAAGTGTTAATTTAAATTATGCGATACAATAGAATAAATGAACGAATGTTCATAAAGAAAGACTCACCAAAAATATGATATGAACAAATGTTCATTTGTGGTTATCTTTGAATACTTGACTTATGAACAAATGTTCACTATAATTACACAAAAGGAGGCACAATGAACGAGCAGACGGGCACTTCCGCCCTATCGAAAGGAAGCAAAACAAAGGCAAAGATACTCAAAACCGCCCTCAAACTCTTCTCTGCCAAAGGGTACAAGGCAACTACGGTAAGAGATATTGCCGGTGCCATGGGTGTCAAGCAGAGTGCACTCTACAACCACTTTAAAAACAAAGATGCCATCTTGGAAGCGCTTATAGGAGAGCTTACCTCTTCAGCAATCGTGCATCTGTTTGACGATAAACCGCCTCAGGAGGCTGCTAAAAGCGGAAAAGCCCTACTGGCAGGGATTGCTACCAAATTCAAACTTTTGAGCTTTGACGGGCAAAATGAGGCGCTTTTCAAGCTGTTGATGCAGGAGATGTTCCGTAATGAGCGCGTACGGGAGATCTATAATGAGCACTATTACCAGGAGAATGTCAAAAAGCTCTCTTCGTACCTGTTTATTATGATGCAGGAGGAGCTTATACGCTCTTCCGATCCTCTTTTGTTGGCAAATGAGTTCTTTTCACCGCTCTTTTTTTACCAGATGCAGGTGAGTTTGCTCAAAATGGACAAAAAATCAACCTCTTCTGTGGTATCATTGTTCGAAAAACATGTCGAATTCTTCTGGGAAAGTATACGCATCGAGAAGAAAGAGACCCTGTTTTAGACAACATACTAAAAAATATTATTTCTATACACATATTAATATTAAGGAATATAAATGCCGAAAAAACAAGAAGACCTCTTTGCAAACAAATCAAAATCATGGGATATGAATTCCAAACGTGTACAAAATGCCAAAAGTATCGCTGAACTTATAGTAAAAAATATTAAATTAAATAAAGATATGGAACTTATGGATTTTGGTGCTGGAACCGGATTGCTAAGTTTTTTTGTAGCACCGTATGTTAAAAAAATTGTTGCAGTAGACAACTCCCCTTCTATGCTCCAAGAGTTTGAAAGCAAATGTAACACGTTTGCATGTGAAACGGAAGTTGTAGAAAAAGATTTGAGTGCAGAGCAGATCGATAGAGTGTTTGACGGCATCATCTCCTCGATGACAATGCATCATCTCAAAGATCTTACTGATCTGTTCAATAAATTTTACAGTATGGTCAAACCGGGCGGGTTTATTGCTGTTGCTGATCTGGATAAGGAAGATGGTACATTTCACAGTGACAATACCGGAGTGTATCATTACGGATTTGACCGTGAGGTTTTGGAAGAGATTGCCCAAGAGGCAGGCTTTAAGGATGTACATTTCGACACGGCAAGTACGATTAAAAAACCAGAGCGTGATTTTAGCGTCTTTTTAATGACCGCAAGGAAGTAGTCATGAAAAAGTATCTGTGGCTTGGCACATTTTTGGGTGCATTGATCTGGTCGGCTATTCACCCTAAAGACCAGTTTACATGGTTTTTGGAGGTGTTTCCGGCACTCATTGGGTTTGTACTGATCGTACTGACCTACAAAAAATTTCCGCTTACTCCCCTGCTATATACGCTCATATTGATACATATGATCATTTTGATGGTAGGTGGGCACTACACTTATGCAGAAGTGCCGCTTTTTGACTGGATAAAAGAGGTGCTTCATCAGGACCGGAACAACTTTGACAAAGTAGGTCACTTCATGCAGGGCTTTGAGCCGGCAATACTGGCGCGTGAGATTCTCATACGTTTGAAGGTCGTCAAACCAAGCCGTATCTGGCTTGACTACATTGTGCTAAGTATTGTACTGGCATTCTCTGCATTCTATGAGCTGATAGAGTGGTGGGTGGCACTGGCAAGCGGTGATGATGCCGAAGCCTTTTTAGGTACACAGGGGTATGTGTGGGATACCCAGTCAGATATGATGTTTGCCCTTGTTGGAGGCATCACTGCCCTGCTTCTGCTTGGCAGATGGCATGACAGGCAGATTAAGGCACTATCACATTAGTGCTTTTTGATCTCCGCGACAATGACCCCGCGCAGATCCCCCTCTTTAAATCCTGTTGCCTTGTCATTGGGGTAAGCACTCTTGATCGCTTCTGCGATTTTGGGTGAAAGATCGGTTCCATGACACTTGAGGCAGACCTTTTTTGTCACAAGCGGCTTGTAGACGCGTGTTGTGTCCCCTACTTTGACAACCTCTATGCTCTTCTCGTTCAACTGATGCTCGGCAATCGCTTTTTCAAACTTCTCCATCACCTTCACATCGGTCTCATCGGGGATATTTACTTTGTCGTTTCTGACTTTGAGTGCGGTACGTCTTACCTTTGCGTAGGCAGGCAGTTTGGCATTGACCTCTTTGGTAATGGTGTCGGCACTGCCTGAACAGAATGCCAGTGCTTCCAGCCCTGTAGGGTCTTTCTTCATATGCGCTTTAAGTTTGGTTTTGAGTGCTTTTCCCAGCATCTTGATATAGCTGATGCCCTCTTTTGTGACCGGCATAGGCTCGGAAGGCTGTGCCATAAGTGCAGTGGCGCTAAGCAGCATGGCAGTTGCTGTAAGTGAAAAGTGTTTCATCGTGTCGTGCTCCTTGGAACTGTTTTTGTGTATTATATCCATTGTCTCATTTTTTCCCAATATTTTTACTATCGTTGCCATAAGTTTTGGAAATTGTACATAACGACTGAGTTGAAAAATATTTGAGCCGCAGGGTCAAATATTTCTCTCCAATAATTTGTTATAGAGCGACCTTGTGATGTTCATTTTGCATAAGCTTATCAGCCAGCCAAGTTTTGATGATCGCTTGACGACTTACTCCGATATGTTGCGCCTCTTCATCAAGTTTTTTTACCATCCAAGCAGGAAAATCAATATTGATTCTTTTGGGTTCTAAGTTTGGTCTTCTTTTTGTTGAGAGGTCGATATAATCAATGATGTCTTCTTCATTATCATCAAAGATTTTGTCAAATTCTTCAGCTTTCATAGATTTCAATCTCCTTTTTTCTTGATCTTCGTGCAGAAATAATTCTAATTTTTCCGTTACGCATTGTCGTTATGACAGTGTAAAACTTTGCATTGATCTTTCCAATATTGATGAATCTTTCCTCATCTTCATAGGATGCTCTCAATTCAACCATTCTATCGTCCTCCCAAAGAAGCTTTGTTTCTTCAAAATCAATACCGTGTTTTTGCTTATTTGATAAGCTTTTGTTCTCATCATATTCAAAAT
Organism: Sulfurovum sp.; assembly: GCA_027082955.1. Taxonomy (GTDB): domain Bacteria; phylum Campylobacterota; class Campylobacteria; order Campylobacterales; family Sulfurovaceae; genus Sulfurovum. Next base: position 24,803 of record JALWTA010000016.1, read on the forward strand.
TCATATAAGAATTATATCATTTTTGTATTAAATTGTAAAATTTTGAGGGGATTTTTTAAGCTATATAACGACTGAATACACCAATAAGATAGCCGTCAGGGTATCTTATTGGTGTGCTATGCTTTGTTATCAACAAACTAAAGCCAATATGACGGATAGTGTTGTTTTTTATCAATATTAATATAGAACAAAGCAACGATCACAAGTATGATTGCACCAATTAAAGTGGGTGTAAATAGAAAATTCCATTTAGCACCGGTTAAATAGACAATGACAGGATTTGAACCTGCAGGTGGATGAACTGTTCTAGTTGCAATCATTGTTGCAACTGCCGTGGCAAGTGACAATCCTAACCCCCACCACTCTTGGCTGACTAAATGAAAAAATAGTAAACCAATCAAACTTGATATAAAATGTCCCAAAACTACATTTCTAGGTTGAGAAAATGGGCTTTTGGGAAATCCAAACAATAAAACACATGAGGCACCGAATGAACCTAGTACCAAGGGGTACTTTGTAATATTGGTTAAAGTTGCAACTGTCGAAATAGCTATGAAACTTCCTACCCAAGCAAAAATAATAGCTTGGATTTTAGCCTTTGGTGGCAATTCCAGATTTTCACCTTTGAATTTTGAAAAATAGTTTAACATTTGTTTCTCCTGATAAATTTTATTAAAAAAGTCAATTTTGACACAACAGTTTATTATCCAAAAATAACATAGCCTCCTTTCTACCAAACGATTGTTTGCTTAAATAAGATAAAAAATTTACTCTAATAATTGAATCATTTTTTGTCCAACTTTTAAATATCTTTTTTTATCATTATGTAAATTCATCATCATAATTTCTCCTTGAATTAATGCAACATACTCTTTAGCTAATTCATTGGCTTTTTTATCATCAAACTTATTTTTAAAAATGGTAAATAATGCACTTTCCCAG
>JALWTA010000017.1 GCA_027082955.1 Sulfurovum sp.
TACTTTCACTCCTTGGGGAAAGAGTGCACCCGATGGGTGAAAGAATCAAGTGCACTTTTTTCTCTGGTTTCTTCGTATTTTACGACACTCCCGCTTATTTACATTTTTTCTATTTCGATTTTAGGGATAAATCACAACCCATCAAGCGTCTCGATGAGCAGTTCTATCTCATTTTCATAACTCGTTGCCTGTTTGGCAAGGCGCAGATAGGCTTTGAGAAGCTTGTCGGGTTTGTTGTCTGTATGCAGGTTGATGCCTGCTTCTGTCAGATCTTTGTTCACAAAATCCGCAAAGGCATCTTCAAGTTTGATCTCGTAACGGTTCCCCGAAACAGTCAGTCCAACGGTTTTCACGTTTACTCCTTTGGAGATTGAAATTAAAAATTAAATAGGGGAAAATTAAAAAGTTTTCCTCTTACTTTAATTTCTAATTTCTAATTTCTAATTTCCTCACGCCAGCAGCGCCTCTACCTGTGCAATGATCTTCTCAATCTCCGCATCTTTCTCCAGCAGCTCACGTTTGAGTGTCTCTACCGTACTCTCAAGCGACTGTACCTTCTCTGCCTCTGCACGAAGATTGTTGATGAGCATCTCCTGTTCAGACTGAGAACTGCTCATGGTCGTAAGCTGATTTCTCAGCTCTTCATTCTGCTGTTTCAAAGACTCATAATCAGTCTTGAGTTGGGTGATTTTTTCCTGCAATCTATTTAATGCTGACATAGTGACTCCGTATGTTGTTTGTTTTCTATGTGATATAATAGCGAAAGAATTAGGAATTAGGAATTAGGAATTAGGAATTTTGATGAAAAAAGAGAATATTCTGCATACAAAAAGCTATCAGTTTGCTATCAGAATCGTCAATCTGTCACTTTATTTAAATAAAGAAAAAAAAGAATACATCTTAAGCAAACAAGTATTAAGATCGGGTACTTCTATAGGTGCTTTGGTCAGTGAGTCCAAATATGCACAATCAAAAGCTGACTTTCTCAATAAACTGATGATTTCACTGAAAGAAGCAAATGAAACACAATACTGGATCAACCTTCTATATGATACACATTTTATTACACCACAAATGCACCAAAGTCTTTTTAGTGACATTGATGAAATCATCAGCCTTTTAAGCGCTATAACCAAAACCATCAAAAATCAAAGCATTACAACGTAATGCATACCATCATTCCTAATTCCTCATTCCTAACTCCTGATTTAACACAAGGAAATATATGGCAAATTTTACCGTAAAAAGCAATTACGCTCCCGCCGGCGACCAACCCGCCGCCATCACATCACTTGCAGAGTCCATCAATAAGGGTAACCGCTACCAGACACTGCTTGGCGTAACAGGGTCAGGGAAGACCTACACCATGGCGAAGGTGATCGAAAAGACCCAAAAGCCTACGCTGATCATGACACACAACAAGACGCTTGCCGCGCAGCTCTACAGTGAGTTCAAAGCCTTTTTCCCCAATAACCATGTCGAGTACTTCATCAGCTACTATGACTACTATCAGCCAGAGGCTTATCTGCCAAGGCAGGATCTTTTCATTGAAAAGGACAGTTCTATCAATCAAGAGCTTGAACGGCTCAGGCTCAGTACTACCGCCAGTCTGCTAAGCCACGACGATGTCATCGTCATCGCTTCGGTATCGGCAAACTACGGGTTGGGTAGTCCGGAAGACTACCGCTCCATCGTCCAGAAACTCTCTGTGGGTGAAGAGTACAACCAAAAAGAACTCCTGCTGCGGCTTGTCGATATGGGATACAAGCGCAATGACGAGTTTTTTGACATTGGGAACTTTCGTGTCAGTGGTGAAGTGATAGACATCTATCCCGCCTACTCGGACGAGTTTGCCGTTCGCATCGAGTTTTTCGGTGACGAGATAGAGGATATTTATACCTTCAACTCACTGACTGGAGAGAAAGAGAAGCACATGGAGGAGGTGACCATCTACGCTGCCAACCAGTTCGTGGTGGGCAAAGAGAAGCTCGCGCGCGCCATCAAGAGCATTGAAGAGGAGCTGGATGAACGGCTTGCCTTTTTTCAGCGTGAGGGGCGCATGGTGGAGTACAACCGTCTCAAGCAGCGTACCGAGTTTGACCTTGAAATGCTTGAAGCCACCGGTATGTGCAAGGGTATCGAAAACTACTCGCGGCACCTCACAGGCAAAAAGCCCGGCGAGACACCCTACTCGATGATGGACTACTTTGAAGTCATGCATGACGACTACCTTGTCATTGTGGACGAGTCACACGTCTCTTTGCCGCAGTTTCGGGGGATGTACGCCGGTGACCGAAGTCGTAAAGAGGTGCTGGTAGAGCACGGGTTCAGACTGCCAAGCGCACTGGACAACCGTCCACTGAAGTTTGACGAGTACATCAACAAAGCCCCCCACTACCTCTTTGTCTCTGCCACCCCTGCCCAGCTCGAGCTTGACCTCTCCGCCACCGTTGCCGAACAGGTTGTCAGACCCACCGGGCTGCTTGACCCCGAAATAGAGGTGATCGACTCTACCTATCAGGTGGAAAACCTGCATGACCGTATGAAACCGGTCATCGAACGGGGTGAACGGGTGCTTGTCACCGTATTGACAAAAAAAATGGCAGAGGAGTTGACAACCTACTACAACGACCTTGGGCTGAAGTGTAAATATATGCACTCCGACCTTGACGCCATCGAACGTAACCAGATCATCCGATCTTTGAGGCTTGGGGAGTTTGATATTTTAGTTGGGATCAACCTGCTCAGAGAGGGGCTTGACCTGCCCGAAGTCAGTCTTGTAGCCATTTTGGATGCGGACAAAGAGGGCTTTTTGCGTTCTGAAACGGCACTTATTCAGACTGCCGGACGTGCCGCACGTAACGCCAACGGCAAGGTACTGATGTATGCCAAAAAGATGACCGACTCTATGAAAGCCACCATCGAGATCACACAGGCAAGAAGAGAGAAGCAGATCGCCTACAACAAAAAACACGGCATCACCCCAAAAACAACCATCCGTGAACTCGACACCAACCTCAAAGTCGAAGACGGCGGTGAACTCTACAACAAACGCAGCAAACTTGACAAAATGCCAAAATCCGAACGCCAGCAGCTTGTCAAAGAGCTCAAAGCCAAGATGCTTGCAGCAGCCAAAAATCTGGAGTTTGAAGAGGCGGCACGGCTGAGGGATGAGATTGCGAAGATTAAAAAACTATAACTTTTTTAATGAAGAGTTAAGAGTGAAGAGTGAAGAGTTTTGGTATGCTTTCTTTACAGAAAGCTTTTATTATTTATTCGAAGATGTAAGGATATTATGATGACCCTCTTACCAACACTAAAAGCATTGCAAAGCAATGCAAACCACCACTCTTCACTCTTCACTCTTCACTCTTCACTAAATCTACCATTTGGAGCGACCAAATGGTAGATTTAAACGATCCCCAGCTCTACTTCAACCGTGAACTCAGCTGGCTGCAGTTCAACTCCCGTGTGCTGGCGCAGGCGCTTGATGAGACACTGCCGCCGCTGGAACGTTTGAAATTCCTTGCCATCTACGGTACGAACCTCGATGAATTCTACATGATCCGTGTTGCAGGGCTGAAGAGCCTTTTCAAAGCTCGGGTACAGCAGACAGGACCGGACAAACTCACCCCTGCTGAGCAGTTGAAGCAGATACGTACCTACCTGCACAAAGAGCATGACATTTTGGAGTCGTGCTACACCTCTATCATCTCCGAACTGCATACGCATGGAGTGCACATTAAAAACTTTGATACCCTCTCACAAGAAGAGCAGGAAGAGGTGCGAGAGATCTTCTTTGAAGAGATATACCCTGTCATCATCCCCATTGCCATCGATGCTACCCATCCCTTCCCACACCTGAACAACCTCAGTTTCGCACTGGCGATCACCCTGCAGGATGAGTCGCAGCACATCAAACACGGGCTGATCCGCATTCCCCGTATTTTGCCGCGATTCGTGCATATAGACCATACCTTCATCCCTATTGAAAGTGTGGTAGAACACTTCACAACAGAGCTTTTCCCCGGGTTTACTCCACTGGCATCAACCCCTTTCAGGGTGACACGCAATGCCGATATCGAGATCGAGGAAGAGGAGGCAGATGATTTTCTGGAGATCCTTCAGGAGGGGCTGCGTTCACGCAACAAAGGCTCGCTTATCCGCCTTGAACTGCTTGAAGGGGTCGATGAAGACCTGCTTCAGTTCCTGCTGACTCACCTGAACCTGAATGAACACGACATCTACCCTTACAAAAGCCTGCCGCTCAACCTCGGGGCACTCTGGCAGATCGTAGGTGACAAGCGGCTCTCCCATCTGGTACTGCCCACCTTCACACCCAAGATCCTGCCGCCGTTTGATACCGAAAATGTCTTTGAAGCCATCGAAAAGCAGGATGTTGTCCTCTACCATCCCTTTGACAGTTTCGAGCCGGTGGTGCAGTTCATCAAGCAGGCAGCTGCCGATGCAGAGACCATCGCTATCCGTATGACGCTCTACCGTGCCGGACAGAAATCACCTATTGTCAAAGCACTCATTGATGCGGCACGTGACGGCAAGCAGGTAACGGTACTGGTCGAGCTTAAAGCGAGGTTTGATGAAGAGAACAACCTCCGCTGGGCAAAAGCGCTTGAAGATGCGGGAGCGCATGTCGTCTACGGCATCCCGGGGCTGAAAGTCCATGCCAAGATCGCACAAGTCATCAAACGCAAGGGGCGCAAACTGCAAAGCTATGTCCACCTTGCTACCGGGAACTACAACCCAACTACTGCCAAAATCTATACGGATATCTCCTACTTTACCGCAAAAGAGGTCATCTCTACCGATGCCACCCACTTTTTCCACTTCCTGACCGGTTTTTCGACCTATACCAAACTGGGTACGCTTTTCATGTCACCTGTACAGATCAAACCCAAACTGATCAAACTGATAGAGAAAGAGGCACAGCACGGCAAAGAGGGGTACATCATTCTCAAAGCCAATTCACTGGTCGATCAGGACATTATCAAGACCTTGTATAAAGCATCACAGAAAGGATGCCGTATTGAGCTGATCATCCGCGGTATCTGCTGTCTTAAACCCGGAGTCAAAGGTGTCAGTGAAAATATCACTGTCTCTTCGGTGATCGGGAAATACCTTGAACACCCCCGCATCTACTGGTTTAAACACCAGAAGGTCAAGACCTACATCTCCAGTGCCGACCTCATGCCACGCAACCTTGTCCGCCGTGTCGAGCTGATGACCCCGATACTCGAGCCCAACCTTTCACAGAAGATCGAGCAGATACTCATGCTGCAGCTTACAGATAATCAGCTGCGCTGGACGCTCCAGCCAAGCGGTGAGTACATTAAAGTACCTGCGCTGGGCAAGAAGGTCAACAACCATGAGATACTCGAGCAGTATGTCAACAAGATCCATGACAAAACCAAAAAAGCAACACCGGACTATGTCAGCCGTCTGGCAAACCGGATACTAAAGGAAGGATAAATCATGCTGATAAAATTTAAAGAGTGGACACCGAAACTGGGTAAAAATGCCTGGATCGCCGAAGGGGCAAGCGTCATTGGACGCACTACCATAGGAGAAGACTCTGCCATCTGGTTTGGCTGTGTGGTACGTGGTGATGTGCATTTCATCACCATCGGTGACCGTACCAACATTCAGGATTTGAGTATGATCCATGTCACCCACCACAAAAAAGCCGATATGAGTGACGGATACCCTACTGTCATAGGCAACGATGTCACTGTCGGACACCGCGTCATGCTGCACGGATGTACCATTGAAGATGCCTGCCTGATCGGTATGAGCGCCACCATTCTTGACGGTGCAGTGATTGGCAAAGAGTCCATCGTCGGTGCGGGAAGTCTGGTAACCAAAAACAAAAAGTTCCCGCCTAGAAGCCTCATTATGGGCAGCCCTGCCAAAGTTGTCAGAGAACTGACCGATGAAGAGGTAGCGGAGCTGTATGCCTCTGCCAAGAGATATGTGGCGTTTAAGAATGAATATCAGTGAACAGGTAGCAGGTAGCAGGTAGCAGGTAGCAGGTAGCAGGTAGCAGGTAGCAGGTAGCAGGTAGCAGGTAGCAGGTAGCAGGTAGCAATTTTTCATACTTTGATTAAAGTCTGCCTTAAATCTTGTCTGGAACCGAAAGCTTTAGCTTCGCCCTAACATTAAATTGATTCAATAACGTTTATTCGGGACTAAAGTCTCCGATGCCATATCATATCTTGTTCCCATACTTCTGCATGTGAGAACGGAACCGAAAGCTTTAGCTTCGGATATATAATATGTTCTAAAATAACGTCTGGTAGGGCTAAAGCCTCCGATTCCAGAAAAAAAGGAAAAACACATGAACAAAATCATCACCAAAAGCTTCAAAGACCTCTTTTCCGCCACCGTTCTGGCATTCATCGCCAAAACCACCCTCATCTCACTGGTACTGACCGCTGCCATCGCATGGCTCTTTGGCAGTACTGTCTCTTCTTTTGTCAAACACTATCTGACATGGATTCCGTGGGAGTGGGTACAGACTACCGGCGCATCCGTAGCAGTCATTGCCGTTGCCTATATGCTCTTTGTCGCCATTCATACCGTTGTCACCTCTTTCATGGTCGAACCGCTGCTGGCAAAACTGGCACAACAACACTACCCAAATTCACCAGTTGTCGGTACACCGAGCATTACAGCATCCCTGCTTGTAAGCCTTCGCTCAGCCGCTGTATTTCTTTTCGTGTTCCTCTTTACCTTCCCGCTGATGTTCGTACCGCTGCTTGGGGCGGTCTATATGCTCTGGCTCTGGTCTATTCTTATCAAAGCACCGACTATCTATGATGTAGGCAGTATGTTCATCGCAGATAAAAAAACCCTCAAAGCACGCAGCAGCAAAACCACCCTCCTTGCCATGATCGCCGCTGGGTTTAACTACATTCCACTGCTCAATATCTTTTCTCCTGTGTTTGCGCAGATTCTGTTTTTGCATAGGATTGTGGGAGAGGAGTAGGAAGTAGGAAGTAGGAAGTAGGAATGATAACAATGTATGAGCCTATGTCAACCTTAACAAAAATATCTTTTCAAGCCCCCATGCAATAAAAGCATTGCACAGCAATGCATACCAAAACTCCTACCTACTACCTCCTACCTCCTCACTCTTAATCCTTCTGCTCTTCTTGCTCGACGTCGAAAACTGCAGCAGATCATCCGTCGTCTTGACATACTCCGGCAGGGTTTCAAAACTCTTTAGCATCACTTTGGAGGCACATAGCGCATCGGAATAGGCGCGGTGGTGGTTGGTTTCTTCCATACCGAGTGCCTCGATGAGATAGGCAAGCCCATAGCGTTCACTCTCAAAAGTACGTCTGGCAAGGTCGATGGTACAGAGTTTGGGGTTCCCGATGCCGCCAAGCCCGAAACGCTCGAAAGAGGCATCGAGAAAGGTATAGTCAAAGTTGGCATTGTGTGCCACAAAGACAGCATCTCCCATAAACTCTCGCAAACCGGTCAACGCTTCTCTGCGTGTCGGTGCACCAATAAGATCTTCAGGTTCAATACCGGTGATTTTTGTGATATACTCAGGCAAAAAAGCACACTCGACAAAGGTTTCATATCTGTCAACCACTTTGCCTCGCTCAACCATCACTGCACCGATCTCAATGACTTGAGAGGTACCCGGTTTGCTGCCGTTGGTTTCAATATCGATCACACAGTATTGTGCTTCATCGTAGGGTGTAAAAAAGGGTTTAAAACGATAGGTATCTGATTTCTGCTCAATAGGATAACCGGAAGCCTGCAGCAAAATAAAGATAGTGTCGCTCTCTTCGAGCAGTGTGGTATGCCTTTTAACCACAGTGTCATACTGCTGTTGTGTCAAGATGCCGTTATGTTTGCGAAACGCGTCGGTCAGTTCGCTAAATACTTTTCGCATTGGCGATAAAACGCTCTACTTTCGTAGGATCTTTTTTCCCTTTTACCGACTCCACACCGGAGCTGACATCCACACCGTAAAATCCATAGGCTTTGGCTTCTGCTACATTCTCCGGAGTCAGCCCGCCTGCAAGGATGATCTTGGAGCAGTCAACATCTTTGAACCACTCAAGGTTCAACCGCTTTCCGCTGCCTCCATAGCTTTCACAATAGGCATCAACCAGACGGTAGCGGTCGGCAAATCGGTGCAGATCTTCCGGTTTTTGCGCCCGTACCACAGGCAGGGTTTTGGTATCGACCGCATCGAGAGACTCCGCATCGACATCAAAATGGATCTGCGCCAGAGAGATACCGGTATAACGGCATACGGTGTCGATGGTCTCTACCCCCTCATCAACAAAAAGCCCTACCCTCTCTACAAAAGGAGGAAGCTGGTCTATGATATGCTTGGCATCTTTGGGGGTAATATATCTTGGTGATTTATTGTAAAATACAAATCCAAGCGCATCCGCACCGCATGCAACCGCATGCAACGCATCTCTAAGATTGGTGATACCACATATTTTTACGCGCACGGGGTCTCCCTTATGGGAGAAGTGAAGAGTGAAGAGTGAAGAGTGAAGAGTTTTGGTTTGTTTTTCTTACGAAAAACTTCTATTTTAATATGTTTCATATTTTCTCCTATCTATAATATAAAAGCATTGCACAGCAATGCATACCGACACTATTCACTATTAGTTATTCACTCTTCACTTCAAAGAGGCGATCGCCTCTTCAACCCCTTTTGGATGCTTATAGACATACGATCCGGCAACAACGACATCTACACCGGCATCGGCAAGCAGTTTAACATTCTGGTCGTTGACACCGCCGTCAACTTCAATGAGACAATTGGGGTTTCGTTTTTCGATCATTGCTTTGAGGCGCTGCGCCTTTTCTATGACAGAAGGGATAAATTTCTGTCCGCCAAACCCGGGATTGACACTCATCAGCAGTACCATATCAAGGTCTTCAAGCAAAAACTCAACCGCTTCAGGTCTGGTATGGGGGTTGAGGACAATGCAGGGTCGGATACCCAGTGAGCGGATGTACTGAATCAGACGGTGTGGATGCTTCTCCTCTTCGATATGAAAGGAGATAAACTCCGGCTTTAAAGGAGCAAAAAGGTCGACAAAAAAGGTATTGTTCTCTACCATCAGGTGGATGTCGAGCGGTTTTGTCGCTGCTTTGGCAACCGCTTCGACCACCACAGGACCGATCGTAAGGTTCGGTACAAAGTGACCATCCATCACATCGACATGCACAAGGTCACATCCGCCGTTACAGACTGCTTCGACATCCCGGGCAAGGTGCCCGAAATCGGCAGAGAGAATACTGGGGGCTACCATCATGATCTTCTCCTTTTCATAAAGCAAAGCTTCACCCAAAAAATTTTCGATATTATAGCTATATCTTACTTTGAGTCCTTATTTGCGTACATCGCAAGGCAATTAACTCCCCCTTAAGTTTTTTTTGTCTATAATCGCACAAATTTTTCACGCTGTACAAAATAGCGTAAGTACAAGAAGGATACATCATGGCAAGAAAATGTTCAGTAAGCGGCAAAGGTCCGCTGGTCGGAAACAACGTGTCTCACGCACACAATAAAACAAAGAGAAGACAGCTTCCAAACCTCAGATCTGTCAAAATCACACTTGAAGACGGTACAACCAAAAGAATCAAAGTTGCCGCTTCTACACTTAGAACCATGAAGAAAAAAGCTGCACAAGCTGCTGCAGCTAACTAAATTCTCAGATAGGAGAGGGTATACTCTCTTATCATGACCTCCATAGACAAATTCAAAAAGTTTCTCGGATGGAGAAGCGCACCTAAACCGCATATCACCCTCAATGACGAATACTATTCGCACCTAGCACCATTTAGACTTCCATTTATCCTAACTGTTCTCATGATGCTCATTGGGACAATTGGTTACATGGTTATTGACCATTTCCCTCTCATGGATGCTATTTACCAGACAGGAATCACATTCACAACTGTCGGTTTCGGAGAAATACGCCCTATTTCGGATATGGGACGTATCTTTACCATCACTCTGATCATTTTCGGCTTTATTGTGTTCTCTATTGCCGTAGGGATCATCGCAGAAGTTGTCAAAAAGGGTGAATTCCAAAAAACTGCCAAGGAACGGAAAATGCTTTATGAAATAGCCCGGCTGAAACACCACTTTGTTGTCTGTTACCACAATGAATTTACCGTGCAAGTAACCAAACAGCTCCGCACCAACCATATTCCTTTCGTTGTCGTCGATCCAAGCGAAGACCTTGAAGAGATCGCAAAGAAATACAAATATCCCTACTTTGTCTCTGCCGAACCGCATACTGAAGAGGGAATTTTGAAATCCCACCTCTCCTCTGCAAAAGGTATCATTACCCTTGCAGACAATGTTGCGGACAACATTGCCACCATCGCATCTGCACGCCTGTATGAAGGGGAAATAGGACGTATGCGGAAATATCTCATCATCGCCAATGCCAAAAGTTATGAAGATGAAACCAAACTGCTCAAACTCGGTGCTGACAAAGTGGTAACAGCCACCAAACTCATGGCACAACGTATCAATGCTATGGCTGCACGTCCAGATATGGAGAACCTGCTGCAGGAGTTCCTCTACAAAAAAGATACACCGCTTGATATGGAGGAGGCAAAAGTTTCCAAAACCTCATGGCTGACACTCAAACAGATCAAAGCGGCACGTTTCCGTGACATTGCCAATGTGACCATCATTGGTATACGCCAAAAAGACGGCAAGTTCATTCCTATGCCCAAAGGAGATACAATTGTGATGCCTGAATCCAAACTGCTCCTTATTGGTACCAGTGATGGTATACGCAAAGCCAAAAAGATCATTCGCAAAAAAGAGAAGCCTGAAGAGCTGAAATACATCTGATTAGTGAATAGTTTTGGTATGCCTGTGACACTGCGTGTCAAGTGGAGAGTTAAGAGTGAATAGTGAATAGTTTTGGTATGCCTGTGACACTGCGTGTCAAGTGGAGAGTTAAGAGTGAATAGTGAATAGTTTTGGTATGCTTTTCATTTGAAATGAAAAGCTTTTATAAATAAAAGGTTACATATGTCAAGTTATACAATTACCCCGCTTGAGGGCGGGCTTACCAATGTTAATGGTTTTTATTGTGATGCTGTCAATGTCGGTATGCGTCCGGATGCTTCGCAGGGGGATGTTGCCTTTATCCGCTCTGAAATACTTTGTGATGTCAGCGCAGTCTTTACCACCAACCGTTTTCAGGCAGCACCTATCAAACACTACCAGCGATACCCGGAGGGTTTCCAGACCGATTTTGTACTAATCAATGCCAAAAATGCCAATGCAATGACTGGAGAGAAAGGTATTGACGATATTGACACCATTATGTCAACCCTTGCCAAAAGCATTGATGTCACCAATCCGATTATGAGTTCTACCGGTGTCATAGGCTACCGTCTGCCTGTTGACAAGATCACCTCGGCACTTGACAAACTCGATTTTCATGCCAAAAACTCCGATGCCGCAGCACGAGCCATCATGACTACAGACAGCTTCAAAAAGGAGCTTGCCTGCCGTGTTACCCTCGAAGACGGAACACACTTTCATATCGCAGCCATCTGCAAAGGTGCCGGGATGATCAACCCTGCTATGGCAACCATGCTCTGCTTCATCGTCACCGATGCCGATATCCCTAAAGCAGATATGGATATGCTGCTTCAAAGTGGTACAGAGGACTCATTTAACCGTATATCGGTTGACGGGGATACCTCTACCAACGACACGGTCATGCTGCTTGCCAACAGACAAAGCGGTGTCTATAACAAAGCTGCTTTTGCCGAAGCACTCAACACCATGATGTTCGACCTTGCCATGATGATACTCCGTGACGGAGAAGGGGCAAACAAAGTGGTCGCGTTTGAAGTCAAAGGGGCAAAGAGTGACGCCGAAGCACAAAAAGCTGCAACAGCACTGAGCAATTCTCTTTTGGTAAAGACCGCATTGTTTGGGGAGGACCCGAACTGGGGGCGTATCGCATCGACCATCGGCGCAAGCGGAATTGAGTGTGATGATACAAAGCTTACCATTCACTATGATGATCTTCTGATCTACTCTGACGACTGCAGAGAGCTGGATGCAGCACGCGAAGAGGAGGCGTATCGCATCATGAAACAGGAAGCTTTCGCTGTCAGATGCGACCTGGGACTCGGAAAAGGCAGCTATACAGCGTACGGATGTGATTTGAGCTATGAGTATGTGAAGATCAATGCTGAGTACCGTACATAAAGATTTGTATATACTCTTTCACCACACTGTTATTGCAAAAAAGCTATAATACGGAAAATATATACAGGAGTGACCTATGTTACACGAATACAGAGACGAAATCCATGAACTCAAACAGCAGAATGCACATTTTGCGAAGATTTTTGAAAAGCACAACGAACTTGACCAGAAGGTCGAGGATGCAGAAGCTGGACGCATTCCTATGACAGATGTCGAGCTTGAGACACTTAAAAAAGAGAAACTGCACCTCAAAGACGAAGCGTACAAAATGATTATGGACTACAAAAAAAGCAAAGAAGCATAACAATTGCGGGTTTCCCCCGCATTTTCTCTCTACCCTCTTCAAATTTTCCGAATTTACATAACAAAGCGAGCTATATATGCCCCCGTTCTACACTCTATCCTCCATCCCAGACGCATTGGTTAAAAGACTCAAGAGCCTTCATCTCCATACAATGACTCCCGTTCAGGAAGAGAGCATTCCTGCCATACTTTCAGGGAAAGATCTCATTGCCCAATCCAAGACCGGATCAGGGAAAACATTGGCGTTTGGCATCCCGCTGCTTATGGAGGCAGATCCATCCAGTCATCTTCCCCAAGCCCTTATTATCACACCTACAAGAGAACTTGCTGATCAGGTTGCTGCTGCAACGAGGGAGGTTGCTACCTTTAAACCCAATCTAAAAATCACTACTCTTTATGGAGGTACACCGCTGCGTACACAAGCAGATTCCCTGCAAAAAGGTTCCCATATTCTCATAGGCACACCGGGACGTCTGCTCGATCACCTCTCCAAGGGAACCCTAAATCTTTCCAATATCAGCCAAATTGTACTCGATGAGGCAGACAGAATGCTCGATATGGGATTTTACGATGATATTGTAAAGATCATCAACCATACACCTAAAAAGCACCAAACCCTGCTCTTTTCAGCAACATTTTCACCCAAAATTGAACAGCTTGCCACCAAACTTCTACATGCTCCACAGATCATAAAGGTACAAACCGAGCATGAAGCCCAAAATATTGTAGAGACCTACTATGAAACAAACGAGAAGTTCAAAACACTTAAATTGCTTATTGGCAATTATAAACCAGATTCTCTGCTGATCTTTGCCAATACCAAAAATGATGTGACAGCACTTGCCCAAAAGCTGCAAGCACAGCACCACAGTGTCATTGCCCTCCATGGTGATCTTGATCAAACTGAGCGTAATGAAGCAGTCATCATGTTTGCCAACGGTTCCAAAAAGATCATGGTCGCTACCGATGTTGCCTCAAGAGGGCTGGATATCAAAGGGGTGGATATGGTAATCAACTATGATCTTCCTTTTGACAAAGAGGTCTATATCCACCGCATAGGGCGTACAGGAAGAGCAGATGCCGCCGGTACCGCTATCTCACTTACCGGTACCCATATCAACCCAAAAACTGCCTATATCAGAGACCGTGCCACAGAAGGTGATGCCAAAGCACTTCGTGCACCAAGAGACTACCATATGCTCTCAGAGTGGGACACGCTCTGCCTTGGCAGCGGCAAACGGGACAAACTTCGAAAAGGGGATATACTCGGTACCCTTTGCAAAGAGATAGGCATAGATACAAAAGAAGTAGGCAGGATTGACCTTACCCAAAACAGAAGCTACATCGCTCTGCATCACCATGTAACAGACAAGGTTCACAAAGCGTTGCAAAATGGTGTGAAAATAAAAAAGAGGAAAGTCAAGGGATGGGTACTGTAAGGATTTCCAAATCACCAGTCAACCAATACAGCAATCACACTTCTATTCATCCAATATACGTTTACGTCTTTTTTCTCTTACCACATAAAAAAGGGTAATCAAAACAACCGCCAATAAAGCGATCAATGTGGCTGTATGAAGGTATTTTGAAATAAGTGCTTCATTGGATCCAAGCAGATATCCCAATGCAACCAGTACGATAATCCAAATGCCTGCACCCAACGCAGTATAGAAAGAAAATCTCGCCACATTCATTCTTGCCAGTCCCGCAGGAAGCGAAATGAGCTGTCTTATCCCTGGGATCAGTCTGCCATTGAAGGTAGAGACCTCTCCATGTTTTTTAAAAAAGGTTTCAAGTTTTTCAAGGGTATGTGGTTTGATAAGCATATATTTTCCGTACTTCAACAAAAAAGCTCGTCCAAAATAAACGGCAATGTAGTAGTTGAAGAGTGCCCCTGCTATAGAACCGGCAATACCCACCAGGATAATAAGAGAGAGATTCATCTCTCCATGATAGGCAAGATAACCTGCAGGAATCATGATCACTTCACTGGGAAAAGGGAAAAAGGTGCTCTCCAGAAACATCAACGCAAAGATACCGGTATAGCCTAAACTTCCGATTTTGTCAACAAGGAAAAGTGCTATTTCGTGAATCATCTGCTGCTATTCGCTGAAAGCACCGACGCTTGTGAGTTTTTCATACCGTTTTTCAAGCAGTGTTTCAACCGGCAGTTCTCTCAATGTTTTTACACTCTCAAGGAAATACTGTTTCAGTACTTCCGCCGCGGTTTTTTTGTCGCGATGTGCACCAATAAGCGGCTCATCCAGAACATCATCAATCAATTTATGTTTTAACAGATCATCAGGTGTGATCTTGAGTGCTTTGGTAGCTGTCTCCACTTTGCTTGGATCGTTCCAGAGAATAGCGGAACATCCCTCTGGAGAGATGACCGCATAGACAGAATAGCGCATCATCGCCAATTTGTCTCCCACACTGATCGCCAAGGCACCGCCTGATCCGCCTTCACCGATAACGACGGAAACCATTGGCACACGTATCGATGCAAATTCAAAAAGGTTCCTTGCAATTGCTTCGGACTGTCCACGTTCTTCTGCACCAAGCCCGGGATATGCACCGGGGGTGTCTACCAGCATCAGCACTGGGATATTAAACTTTTCGGCAAGTCTTACCGCACGCAGTGCTTTTCGGTACCCTTCAGGGTTTGGCATACCGAAGTTACGTTTGATCTTGTTTTTAACCCCACGTCCCTTCTGCTCACCAATAACCATGGTCTTCTGACCATCAATCCATCCTATATAACATAAAATGGCAGGATCATCACGGAACGCCCTGTCTCCATGTATCTCATAGGCATCTTCAAGGATCAGCTTTATATAATCAAGCGCATAGGGTCTGTCCGGGTGGCGTGCAAGCTGAAGTTTCTGATAGTCACTCAGTGAGCCAAACGTTTTTTCAACTTCTTTTTGCAGCTCTTTTTGGAGTTTTTCAACCTGTTCAAGATTGGCAACTGCATGTGCCGAGACGATCTCTTCCTGTATCTTCTCGATCTTGCTTTCAAAGTCCAAATAGGTTGCCATATGTCTCTCCGCTTTTATAGTTTTTTAAAGATCACAACACCATTGGTTCCGCCAAAACCAAATGAATTGCTCATAACTACATTGATGTCCGCTTTTCGAGCTTCATTTGGTACATAGTCAAGATCACAGTTCTCATCAGGTGTAGTATAATTAATGGTTGGAGGCAATACACCATCTCTCATAGCCATAAGAGAAACGACCGCTTCTATTGCACCGGCTGCACCGAGACAGTGACCGATTTGTCCTTTGATGGAACTAACGGGAGGGCAGTTCTCTTTACCGCCAAAAAGCTCTTTGAGTGCTGCTGTTTCATTTTTGTCATTGATCGGCGTAGAGGTACCGTGTGCATTGACATAATCGACCTTTGGCTCACCTGCCATTTTATATGCCATCTGCATAGCACGAAGCGGGCCATCCATCGTCGGTGTTGTAATATGGTTGGCATCTCCACTTTCACCAAATCCGATAATCTCACCATAAATGGTTGCACCGCGCGCAACAGCATCTTCATATCTTTCCAATACAAGCGCGGCAGCACCTTCCCCCATGATAAAACCGTCACGTTCTGCATCGAACGGTCTGGAGGCGTGCTGTGGATCATCATTGCGGGTAGAGAGTGCCTTCATTGCGGCAAACCCGCCTACACCGGCTGCACAGATGGCCGCTTCTGCTCCAACGACCAGCATTTTGTCCGCTGTACCGACCATAATGGACTTAGTGGCCTCTCCAATGGCATGGGTACCGGCCGCACATGCTGTTACAGAGGAAAGATTCGGTCCTTTCAATGTGTAGGCAATAGAGACAAACCCTCCCAGCATATTGACAAGCGATGAAGGAATAAAGAAAGGGGATATACGTCTTGGACCGCGTGTTGCAGCGATAACAGAGTTCTTTTCAATATTGATCAATCCACCGATTCCCGAAGCAGAAGCCACACCGAAACGCTCATGGTCAACATCTTCAGGCAGTGCAGCATCCGCCATTGCTTCCTGTGCTGCTTTCAAGCCAAGCTGAATGAACCTGTCTGCCTTTTTAACCTCTTTGGCATCCATGACGCTTGTCGGATCAAAATCGGTAATTTCTCCGGCAATTTTGACTGAATGTTTTTCTGTATCAAAGGAGGTGATCTCTTTGATCCCGCATTTCCCGTCTACGATTGCCGAGAAAGCACTCTCTTTATCCAACCCTAGAGAGTTGACCATTCCCAAACCTGTTACCACTACTCTTTTCACTGCTTCTCCTATCTGATTTCATAAGATATAGATGAATGTTCAGAAAACACTCATCTATCTCTTCATGTCTCCCCAAGCGGGGAAGTTACTGCTTATGCCTGTGCATTCTCGATAAATTTAATCGCATCTGCTACAGTAGCAATCGCTTCTGCCTGGTCATCAGGGATTTCGATATCGAATTTCTCTTCAAGTGCCATGACAAGCTCAACGACATCAAGACTGTCAGCCCCAAGGTCTTCTACAAACTTGGACTCTTCCTTCACCTCATCGGGGCTCACGTTCAGTTGTTCAACAACCACTTCTTTTACATCATCAAATAATGCCATTGATTTCTCCTTAATGTGTTAAAATACGCACAAGTATAGCAGAGAATTGATAAAAAGCTCATGGAGCATGTCACTCAATTGGCATGCTTTGCCCTCTAACCAGCGTTTATATTTTTATAAAAAAACGTATCTATATTATACATTATATGCCCAACTATAATAATCTTTAGATATACTTGTAGATATCCATATCATATCATACAGGCAGTTGCACATTTATGAAAACACTTTACGGTCGTATTGCAGACAAATTTAAACATTTCGGTGGGAAGAAGAGAGATGAAGAAACTTCCCAATCACAAACGGCTTCAGGGTCAGACATTCTTGAACAATACCGTATCGATACAAAAAAAATCAAAATAGAAAACCAGCCTTTTCGGCTTAGCGGACTGCTGCATATCCTGACAAACAAGATCAGTGATCCGCTTCAGGCACACAAACACCATCTCTACTACGATGTCGATAAAGAGGTGGGGCGCTACATTATCGGTGACAACGACTACATAGAACAGATACTCCGCCCTCTTTTAATAGAACTGATAGAACAGAACAACAATGCTGAGGTTATACTTCATATATCGAAATACAAAGAGCAGTTCATTGTATTTGATATGGGGAACGATACTGCTGTTTTGCCAAAAGCGCTGCTAAAAGCCTACGAATCCCCGGAAACGACGCCTGAAACATACAAAACGTCTGTAGAGACTTTTATCAAAGCACAAAAGATCGCTGAAGCGATGGGGGGTTCTCTCTCGGTCAAAAGCGGCAAACGTACAGGGACACATTTTATCTTCAAACTGCCATACATTGTCGACAGAGACAATCGAAGTAATCAGGCAAAGCTCAAAAACTTTCTCAATGGGAAACGGGCACTCTTTATCGGCAGAACAAAGTATGATACACAACGTGCACAGTACATTTTCGGTGTGTTTGGCCTTAAAATCGAAAATATGAAACTGGAGGATTTTGAGAATAAAAAACCCCAACTTGATAAATATTTTATGGTCATTTTGCGATCTGAGGATCTCTCCCCCAAACACATCACTCTTCTCAAAATGCTCAAACAGAACAAAAAGAATGATTTTAAACTCATCGTCATCCATGAGCTGTTTGAAGAAACCGGCAAAATCGAAATGACCAAACAGATTGCGGATGCAGAGCTTTTCAACCCTACCATTATCGGTGATGTCGAAGAGATACTCTACCAGATGTTCATACTGAAAAGCAAAGCGGTCAAAGGCATCAGCAATATGCAAGTATTTGATCCTGCATCCTTCATGGTTGTCGGGCACAAAGAGCCGACAAAAAAAGACATGGAATACTTTAAGGGTGCCCACATCGCTGTTGCCGAAGACAGCAAGGTCGATCAACGGGTTATGCGCAATATTCTCGATGTTGAGGGGGTCAAACTTTTTCTTGTAGGCAACGGTGAAGAGCTTTTGAAAGTACTACGTACCGAAGAGATCGATATTGTCTTTACCGATATCAATATGCCTGTTATGGATGGGATCACGGCTACCAAAGAGATTAGAAGCGAATCTCGCTGGAAGGATCTTCCCATCATTTCCATTTCATCTATGGCCTTTGGGCATGAGATTAAAGCGATGCAGCTTGCAGGCATGAATGCATCGATATCCAAACCAATTTCGGCGCAGGATGTCTACCGTGCCCTGGAGCGTTTTTTGAAAATCACACCGGCGATGCAGGCACGTTATGCCAAAAAAATTCGCCAACAAAACATGCCATCACGATACAAAGGTGACAGTACTGTGCTCGATGTAGAGAAAGGTATTGCAGCAGCAGGAGGAAAACTGCAGTATGTAGAACTGCTTAATGAGACCATGGAGGTACTTGAAGACAGTCAGGAAGAACTGCGTAAACTGATCATCGGAGGCGAATATGTGGCATTGAAGAACTTTACACGATCAATGGTCAGTCTCTATACGAACATCCATGCAACAGAGATGATTGCTATGTTCAACGAAATCATGATGTACCTCTCAAGCCACAGTACAAAAAGCTACCTCTCTGAATATATTCTCCTCTATGCCAAAAACCGTAAACGGCTTGAAGAGGAGATCAATAGTTTTAAAGCCTATCTAACCGATATTGCACTCGCATAAAAAAAGAGCTTCATTGAAGCGATTTAAAAACGATATTTGAGATTGGCGTAAATATAGCGTCCCGGCTCGTTCATCAACATGATCTCATCCCCTCCGGTGATTAATGTCAGGTCTTTGTATGTATTGGAGATGGCATAGGTTTTGTCAAAAAGATTGTCAATACCGACAGTCACCTCAAAGTGCTTGGCAAACGTTTTTGTTCCTTTCAAATTGACAACAGCATATCCGTCCAGTGCCTGTTCACCGTTGTCTGCATCGTAGTCCGACCACTTTGCCGATGCGATGAGCTCTGCTGAGAGTGCAAGTGTCTCATCCCAGTCATAATTGAGTGCTATATTGGCTTTCAACGGCGGGATCTCAGGAAGATCCGTATCGGTCTGACCGGTCAATGGATCTTTTTTTTCACCTCTTTGGTACGCTGCTCCGTAATCGATATAAAATAACTCTGAGAACGCATAAGTACCGCTTAACTCAGCACCCCAAATGGCAGCATCCGCATTCTCATACCGTTGTGTAGTGGCGTTGTAGAGAATGTCATCTTTGAGGTCACTGTAGAAGAGTTTGGCTTTGAATGTCGCATTATCATACGCAGCATCGACACCAATGTCAACTTCACGGTTCACCACTTTATTGAGGTCAAGGTTGCCTACCGTATGTCCGGTTTTGCCTTTGGTATGAAAGTAAAGCTCTTTCCCGTCAGGTACCCTTGAAGCGATACCCACACCAGCAAAATATTTCAGATTTTCATCTGCATGGTAGGTTGCAAAAAGATTTCCGTTTAGGGCATTGTAGTTGTTTTTGGGAACGCCGGGTCGTGCAGTTGAGACTGTTGTATCGTCATATCGGAGTCCCGCTTTTAGATCAACACTCTTCAAAGCGACTTTGTCTGCCACAAACAGCGCAGTGTTTTCCGTTTGGGCATCCCAGATACTATGAAAGTTTGGATGGGAAGCATTGGGAAACGGCTTTTCATTTCGCCAATAGGCACCGTCCCAGTTGCGCTTGGAGTAGTCAATCCCTACAGTAATATTATGGTTGTCCATCGTAAATGCATTTTTCAGCTTTGCCCCCTGCATTTTGCTACTAAGCTGATGTTTGAGTACACCAAGTGTACCGCTTCCCATCGGTTTGGCAGTTGATTTTCTGTAACGGTTGGACATAGGATGGTCTACCTCTGAGCGGTACAAATCGAGCGTCAGTTTTTCAGAGTATCTTCCCAACGCTTTGAGTGTATAGTTAAATGTATAGATCTCTCCCTTGTCATAATCGGCATCCATCGGTGTATTGGGATAGAGTACATCCTCACTCTTATCCTGCGTATAGCCAAAGCTTACCGACTGCGTATCGGTAATATCCCAAAAGAGTTTGCCCATGATTGTCTTTTTGCTAAAGGCATCCAGACCACGGTACTGCGGCTTGTATGCCATCCCTTTGGCTTTGGGATGGGTTGCAATGTAGGCATCCTGCTGCTGGGCAAAATCTCTGCCCTCACCGTCTTCATACTGTCCACTCTTTTCTGTTGAAGCCGAAAGCAGTACCCTTACACTGTCAGTACCTCCTGAAAGGCTCACAGCACCCTTTTGGTAGCCCCAGCTTCCGGCATTGAGACTCACATCACCGTGCCACTCTTTTGTGGGCTTGAGAGTATGGATCTTGACATCGGCACTCAATACCCCGAAATCTTCTACATTGTAAGGTCCTTCATTGATCTCGACATAGTCAATGTTATTGGTAAGGACATGTGACACCGGAGGATCCATCCGGTTGGGGCAGGCACCGTAGAGTTTGGCTCCGTCTATCGTGACATTGACATTGTCTTTCTTCTGTCCGCGGACAATGATGTCATTTGCCACACCCGAACGGCGTACCAGTGTCACACTCGGTGACTGTTTGAAAAGCGCCTCGGAGAGATCGGCAGACTTTATCTCATCTCCGTGTACATCCTTGACTACTTCCGTATCGATATTTGATACCACATCGATCGTACCTATCTGCTGAGCACTCTCCGCATGCAGCGATACTGCACATGCCAATGAGATCATAATCAGTGCATTTTTTTTAGCCATTACACTTCCTTCCTCGAAAAATATTGAAGAAGTATGACAAGCTTGTGTTAAATTAGTGTTAAATCAGCGCAACCGGTACCTCAAAGTAAGTGACACGGTACAGGGAAGCTGCATGGGTGCTTTGTTTGCATCAACTGGGAAAGCACTTTGAATCGCCTTACGTGCAGAGCTGTAGAAGAGACTGGAACCGGAGAGAACAATATTGCCGACACTGCCGTTTTTCAAAATGGTAAACCGTGCCTTGACCGTTCCTTGCATGCCGCGTCTCTTTGCCACACGAGGATAGCTTTTTGCCTTATTGATTTTCGCTCTAATCTGTGCAAGAAACTCATTTTTGCGTGCCGCGCTTCTATGAGGTGTTCCTCCGCCGCTTACGCGACGTTTTTGATGCACAGAGTGGGTCTTCTTTTTTACCCTTTTATGTTGCTTGGTCTTCTTTACCGCTGTTTTTTTGACAACTGGTTTTGGTATTGGTTTTACTATCGGTTTTGGCATAGGTACAGGTTCTGGCTTTGGCGGGGTTGGCTTTTTGGGAGGCGTTTTAGGTTTGGGAGACTTCGGTTTTGGTTTCTCTTTTCTCTCTGGCTCTTGTTTGACAGGCTGCTCAGGCTGAATGGGTGCAGCAACATTGGTGGGCAGGGCTTTGGGAACAAACTGCGAGAGCGAAAGATCTATTTTGCTCTCATCCGGTTTGTCAGAGATGGCGATAATCGTTTTAAAAGTGTCAACATAAACCCATGCGGCAAACAGGTACAAAAGGGCTGTCAGAAAAAAAGAGACCTTGTAGCGATGCCGTTTCACGCAAACCTCTACTGCTTGGTTACAATGGAGATGTTCTCAAACTCTCTGGCTTTCATCACATCGATCACTTTGACAAAATAGTCAAATGGTGTCAACTTGTCCGTGTGCAGCGAAACAATATCTTTTTTAGGATGCAGCGTATTCAGTTTCCTTTTTAACGCTTCAAAGGTGACAGGGGATTTATTGTAAAAATATTTCCCCTCCTTGTCAATAGCGATGACAATACTCTTTTTCTCTTCAGACTTCTTGCTGCTCGCAGCAGGCAGGTCTATCTTGATGGTTTTGTTCTGTACAAAACTTGCCGTTGCCAGTACAATGACAAGCAGTACCAGTACAATATCGATGAAGGGGACGACATTCATCTTGTCAAAGCGTTCGCGTCTCATCCGCGCAGTTTCCCCTCGTCACGCAAGATCTCCCACTGGGAGATGAGCTTGTCAACCTTTGACAACAAAGCGTTGTAGATCGCCGTGGCAGGAATGGCAACGACCAGTCCCGCAGCCGTTGCTTTCAGTGCCAGTGCAAGATGTTTCATGATCTCTCCGGCATTGATGTCATTTTGGTTGTCGCCAATGATATAAAATGTCAGAATAATCGCCAACACCGTACCAAGCAGTCCGATATAAGGCGCATTGACCCCGATAGAGGCGATGGTCGACAGATGTTTCCCCAAATCAAGCTCCAGTGCCTTCTCATGGGTATACTCCTCAAGCTTGACACTGCGGTAAAAAAGGATACGCTCAATGGCAAAAGCAAAGGTAATGAAACTCAGGAAAAGCAGAAACCCGATAATTCCGTAATCGATAATGTGTTTGATCTGTTCTACCGGCATAGACCCTCTTTTCCATCCGCATGATGCGGATTGGTTTATTTGAATGCAGAGATTATATTGGAAATTAGATTATAAACCGGAATCTTTCAATACCGGACATCCCGTCGGAAGGATCAGTTCTATCTCTTTGTGCCGCACTTCAAAGCGTATTCTCTGGGCACTGTACGGCTCTCCGTCAAGATTGACAGCACTCTTTGTCTTAGGGATAGACTCCACCCACCGTTTTTGAAACCGTTTAACGTAAATACCTGAATGCTCATAATCAAGTACCTCGGCGATTACCTCCCCCAGATCGGTCATAGGAAACTCTAGAATAATCACAATATCGAGCAGTCCGTCATCAATATAGGCTTTGGGCGCAAGCATCTGTCCTCCGCCGGCTTGCCGTCCGTTACAGACCACACCGGCGATTGTCCTTCCTTCAATGTCAAGATCATCCGCAATTAACCGTCCCTCATGGCTGGTATAGTTTAGTGCTTTGATAACTGCCGAAAGCGTATAGGCACCCCCTCCAAGGAAGTTTTTGAGAGAAGGCGGGGTATCTGCCACCACCTGCGCACCAAATCCGCTGGAAGCAACATTGATAAAGTAGCGTTCATTCGCCTGTACCACATCGACCGCATAGCTCTCTCCCTCTACAGCCAAACGCAAAGCTTCAAGCGGCAGCACAGGAAGCGCACATGCGGTAGCAAAATCGTTGGCAGTACCCATAGGGAGTATCGCCAGTTTCGGACGCTGTGCTTTTGGAAGACGCATCAATCCATTGACCGCTTCGTTAACAGAACCATCCCCGCCTGCGATCACTACTCTTTTGACTCCCTCACGGCTCGCCTCTTCAACAAAGCGTATGGCATCACCATACTCCCACGTCACACGCACACCGATTTCAACCCCTTCGCTTCTTAACTGCATCACGGCATCGCGAAAGGTTTCATCCAATGCCTTTTTGCCGTTGAGTATGACCCGTATCATCTGCTTTCTCTCTCCTCTTCATTCACCATGATCCGATTAAGATCAAGTACTACTTTTGTACCTTCCCCTTTTTGGGAGTAGATCTGAATCCCGATATCCTCTCTGTCACAGTAGGCTTTGACCAGTGCCAGACCGATCCCCTCTCCTTGGTGGGAAGCATCTGCCTGATAGTAACGTTCAAAAACCCGAAGCAGCTGTGCTTCATCCATGCCAATACCGCTGTCAATGATCTCAAGTATACCGTTTTTACAGCTTATATGTACAGGTACTGTTTTGGGTGAGTATTTCATCGCATTGAGGATCAAGTTATCAAACATCTGTTCAAAACCGATTTTATCCGCAAACAGCATACACGCATCTACATCCGCTGTTATAGGGTTTCGCCGCTGCTCTTCAAAGATTTCAATACGCTCTTTCACAAGATTATCAAGCGAAAATTGTTCCCGTGTAATCTCCTGCATCTCTTTTCGCATAGTATAGAGCAGTTCCTCGTACAAACGGCTCAAACGTTTTGCTGCCCCCTCAATGCGTGCCAGACGTTTTTGTGTCCGTTCATCTTCAGCTGTTTTAGAAAGCATGGAAAGGTTTGCTTCGATCGTCGAGAGAGGAAGATTGAGCTCATGTACAATATCTTTAGTCAAATGCAACAGATGCGCTTCACGCTTTTTGTGCGGTGCCACAAGCTGGGATGCGATCACATACCCCCACCCTGCACTCAGAAGCAGTACAAGCCCGCTGCCTGCAAGAAATGTCTCTTCCGAAAACCCTTCATTACGCAAAAACCAGTAGAGAAAACTCAGCAGCAGCGCCACGGTCGTCACATATCCCAGTGCTGTCAGGGCAATTGCTTTTTTCATATTTGTATCTCTTTTTCACAGAAGATTCGCCCTTGGCAAGGGAAACATATATGTGTCATTATGCTTTCCAGCGGTACCCAAGACCGCGTACATTGACGATTGCATCCGGAAAAAGTTTTTTAAGCTGTGTGACATAGACACGAAGTGCCCCGTCACTCGCCTGCTGTCCGGAAGCCCACAGCCGCTCTCTTATCATCTCCATGCTGACCAACTCCCCTTTTGCCTCAAGCAGCAGTATCAGCAGATCAACAGCCTTCTTGCTGATATTGAGATCATTGCCGGATGTATCATAGAGCGTTTTGCTCATACTCTCAAGTCTATAGTCCCCCACCTGCACATACTTTTGACGTATCTGCCGACGCAGTACCGCCTCAATGCGCAGCAGCAGTTCATCCAGATCAACCGGCTTTTTCATGTAATCATCCGCACCGACACCAAATCCTTCATGCAAAGAAGCTTTGTCTTCACGGGAAGTGAGAAAAATAGCGGGAGTCACATCTTGACTTTCCCTCAGTTTTCCAAGGAGATCAAAACCGTTTTCATATGGAAGATTGACATCGAAAAGGTAGAGATCGTAGATGTTGCTATAGGTAAGATCAAGTGCGGTGTAAGGGTCAAGCGCCGTATCGACAGCAAACCCCTCCTCTTCAAGAAAGTCCTGCAGTGTCTCGTTAAAGAGCTTGTCGTCTTCGAGAAGGAGGAGTTTAGCAGACATTACATGAACATCCCGCCATTTACTTTCAGGGTCTCTCCGGTTATGTAGGAAGCGTGGTCGGAAAGCAGGAACGCTACTGCATCGGCTACCTCTTTTGGTTCACCGAAACGTCCCATCGGAATCTTGGCAATGAATGCCTCTTTGACCTCATCTTTGAGCACATCGGTCATCTCTGTGGCGATGAAACCCGGAGTGATGGTGTTGTAGCGGATACCGCTGGCTGCTGCCTCAAGCGCAAAGCTTTTGGTCATGGCGATGGTACCGCCTTTGCTGGCACTGTAATTGGTCTGTCCTGCATTGCCTGTCTCACCGACAATAGAGGCGATGTTGACCACAGAGCCAAAACGTTTTTTACGCATTACTTTGAGGGCTTCACGACAGCCGATGAAGGTCGATTTGAGATTGGCATTGATCACATCCATGAACTGTTCACTCTTCATACGCATTGCCAAACCATCCTTGGTAATCCCTGCATTGTTGACAAGATAGGCAAGTGAGCCGTCAGTTGTCACAATCTGCTTGATCGCGTCAACAAATGCCGCCTCGTCACTGACATCAAATCCAATTGTCTCTGCCTGACCGCCGGCAGCTTCAATCTCTGCTTTCACTGCAGCCGCTTCCGCTTCTCCGCTTCGGTAGTTCACCCATACTTTCAATCCCATAGCTGCCAATCGCTTTGCAATCTCCGCACCGATCCCTCTGCTCGCTCCTGTTACCAGGACATTATCCCCTGAAAATTTCATATTGCTCCTTTATATATGTAATTGATTAACACTCAAACAGTCTTTTTTTGATCTTTTCAAGAAAGGCATAATCCTCTTGGCTGATCTTGTCCGAATAGATCATATGGTTCAACTGTTCAAGCAGGTGAAATTTGGAAAGTTTGTCTTCACACAGTGCCTGATTGATCACATCGATATGTTCATCCAAATCATAGTCGGTATGAAGTACTTTTGTTAAAAAATCTTTTGCTTCCTCTTCGCTACAGTCGAAATCTTCACCCATGATCGCACAAAAAAGAGGCGCCTCTTTCTCCACATCCCGATGGTCTATTTTGATAATATGCGCCAGCAGTGTGCCAACCGACTCTTTGATACGTTTTTCCATGATTGCGTCTCCTTTTCAACAGCACATTGTACACACCCGATTGTGTACAGACAGATATCCTGCTATTGTACCAAATATCTGGAGACTATGCAATCAGCGGTTCATCCATCTCCTCTGGTATATCCAAGCCCATCAGCTTCAGCACTGTAGGCGCGACATTGTTCAGTCCGCCACCCTCTTTGACTTCTGTAACGCCTTCTGCCAGCACAAAACACCATACATCCCCAACCGTATGATTGGTCAGCACATGTCCTTCTCCGTCACACATCTCTTCACAGTTACCGTGGTCTGAAGTCAGCACAACCGCATATCCGAGTGCCTGCGCTTTTTCGATAATCTGTCCCAGTTCATGATCGACAGCCTCTACCGCTTTGACAGCAGCGTCAAAGTTACCGGTATGTCCCACCATATCACCGTTTGCGAAGTTGACCACAATAAAATCATACGCTTCATCCATCGCTGTACGTACCGCTTCACCAACCTGGGGTGCGGACATTTCCGGTTTCATATCATAGGTTTTGACATCAGGACTTGGAATGAGCACACGGCTCTCTGACTCCACAGGGGTTTCGATGCCGCCGTTAAAGAAGAAGGTCACATGGGCATACTTCTCGGTCTCTGCCGTATGCAACTGACACAGCCCGGCACGCGAAATCACTTCTGCCAATGTATTTTTTGGTGCCTCTTTGGGAAAGAGTACAGGGTAAGGGAAACTCGCATCATACTGTGTCATCGTGGCAATATGCAGCGGAATATATCTGCGTTCAAAGGCATCAAACTCAGGATCACCCAATGCCGTCGTGATCTCCCGTACACGGTCAGAACGGAAATTGGTCACAATGACTGCATCACCCTCCTGCATCCCGTCATAATCGGCAAATGCCACAGGTTCGATAAACTCATCGGTCTCACCTTTGGCATAACTTGCCTCCACGTAGGCTTTCGGATCAAGATCACTCTTGGGTGTCGCTTCTGCAATGGCACGGTAGCCCTTCTCCACACGCTCCCAGCGGTTATCCCTGTCCATTGTATAGAAACGCCCGCCAATGGTTGCAATCTTGATATGCTCATTGCAGATCGCCTCTATCTGTTCAATGTATCCATTTGCCGAAGTAGGACTCACATCACGCCCGTCTGTGATCAAATGCAAAAATACCTGTTTGCCTCGACTTGCCGCCAGTTTTGCAAAACCGATAGTATGCTCAATGTGTGAATGTACCCCACCGTCACTAAGCAGTCCAATCAGATGCACACGGTCACTCTTTTGCAGTACCGTACTAAGCGCCTCGTTGGTTTCAATGCTGCCATCTTCAAGTGCCAAAGAGATCTTAACAAGATCCTGGTAGAGCACACGCCCTGAACCAATGGTCATGTGTCCGACTTCAGAGTTTCCCATCTGCCCTTCGGGAAGCCCGACACTTAGCCCATAGGTGGCGATAAGCGCTTTAGGTGCCTCTTTCAACAGAGTGTCATAGGTCGGTTTTTTCGCTGCATCAAATGCATTGCATGCACTCTGCGGTTTATAGCCGATGCCGTCTGTAATGATCAGTATTGTCTTTTGTCTATCCATTATAGTGTCTTCTCTTATTTTTTATGAAATCATAGTAAAATAAGCTTTTGTAAACCTAAAAGGGCTTGATGTGCCCTAAACCATTTGAAAGTTGCTGATACCTATGCTCTATACACTATCCCATCTTTTCGACATCAACCTTTTTGGATATATCTCCGTACGTGCCGGGTTCGCTTTTATGATCGCATTTATCTTCACCCTTGCTGTCATGCCAAAATATATCCGGTGGGCAGCGGCGCGCAATGCCAACCAGCCTATCAGCAAATTTGTCAAAGCGCATGAGAGCAAAGGGAAGACACCCACTATGGGAGGTGCCATTTTCCTTGCCGGTACGCTTCTTTCGGCACTGCTGACTGTTGATCTTTCAAATCCCTATATCTGGGGAGGCATCATCACCCTGACCGGCTTTGGTGCAGTAGGTATGAAAGACGATCTTGGCAAAGTGCTCTCTGGAGACAACCTTGAAGGACTCAGCCCAAGAGGAAAAATGGCACTTCTTGCCATCATTGCCGCCATCGCAACAGGGTTGCTGCTTGTTTCCGGATTTCCTACAGAGTTTTATCTCCCTTTTTTGAAAACACCCCTCTTTGACATGGGCATCTTTTCCCTCTTCTTCTGGATACTGATCTTTCTGGCAACCACCAACGCTGTCAACCTGACAGACGGACTGGACGGACTGGCAACGGTTCCCTCAATCATCGCACTCTTTACCCTCGGTATCATCGTCTATATTACAGGGCATGCCATCTTCTCCAGCTACCTGCTGATCCCCAATATCAAGGGGGTAGGAGAGGTAATGATCCTTGCTGCTGCACTTGGCGGTGGGCTCATGGGCTTTCTATGGTACAACGCCTACCCCGCAGAGGTCTTCATGGGAGATACCGGTTCACTCGCTATCGGCGGGTTCCTTGCTTACCTCGCTATTCTTGGGAAAAGTGAAGTGCTGTTGATTCTCATTGGCTTTATTTTTGTCGTTGAGACCCTTTCTGTTATTTTTCAGGTAGGGAGTTTCAAACTGAGAGGCAAACGCATCTTTCTTATGGCACCCATCCACCACCACTTCGAACTCAAAGGCTGGCCGGAGAACAAGATCATTATCCGTTTTTGGATGATCGCCTTTATTGCCAATATTTTGGCGCTGATCAGCTTTAAGTTCAGATAATATGAAGCGCTGAGTGTTGAGCGTTGAGTACTGAGAGATTTTAACTCACAACCAATATTGTGCTAAAATCACAAAAACATACTATCAAAGAGCAGACAATGAATACCCCATCAATAAAAGCATTGCAAAGCAATGCATACCATAACCCTTCACTCTTCACTCTTCACTCTTCACTAACAAAGCAAGACCTTGCTTTGTTCGGTTACGGACTAACAACAAAGGCAATCGCCAAAAAACTCGGCGGTGGCTGCACCTTTTTTGACGACAATTGCAAAACACCTTATACTGATGAGATGGGTAACCAGATCTTTCCCTCAGAGATGTTCGACCCTGACAAAAGCAGCCTTGAGATAACCACCCCAAGCCTTCCCCCAAAACACCCGCTAATCCAACAAGCCAAAAACCTCATGAGCGAATATGACTATTTTCTTTCCCCTGAACGCTCAACGCTGAACACTGAACACTCCAAACCGTTCACGGTTTGGATAAGCGGCACCAATGGCAAAACAACCACCACCCAAATGCTCACCCATCTGCTCAAAGACCGTGGTGCGGTAAGCGGCGGCAACATCGGTACCCCTTTGGCAGAACTTGACCCCAAAGCCCCTGTCTGGGTGCTAGAGACAAGTTCTTTTACACTCCACCACACCCGTACTGCTTCACCAGATATCTATCTGCTGCTGCCTATTACACCAGACCATCTCGACTGGCACGGTACACCGGAAGCCTATGCCGCAGACAAACTGCGTCCGCTGCTTACCATGCGAGAGGGAGAGCTCGCACTTGTACCCAAAGGGCTTGACCTCCCCAAAACCGATGCCTATGTAGTTGAGTACGACAGCAATGCATCTCTCTGTAACTATTTCGGTCTGGATCAGACAAAACTCAATTACAAAGGTGCTTTTTTGCAGGATGCACTGCTTGCACTGGCTGTCACAAAAGTGCTTTTTGATGTAACAGACTACGATCTTCTTAACCACTTTGAACGTGATGCGCACCGACAGGAGGAGCTTACCGATACTAAGGAACGGCTCTGGGTCAACGACTCCAAAGCCACCAACCTCGATGCGGCAATACAGGCGGTTAAAACCTATGCCCATACCCCCATCCACCTTATCCTCGGCGGCGATGACAAAGGGGTTGACCTTACCCCGCTTTTTGAGACTATCGTACCCCTGAACATCACCCTCTACAGCATCGGTGCAAACAGTGAAAAAATAAAAGCCCTCTCAGAACGTTTTGGTATTAATCTAAAAGAGGCAGGTACACTCGAGCGTGCCGTAGCTATGATCGACAAAGTCCATACCGACAACAGCACCGCCCTTCTCTCTCCCGCTGCGGCAAGTTTCGACCAGTTCAACTCCTACAAGCACCGGGGAGAGACCTTTGTTTCACTTGTAAAAGCACTTTCCTAAAGAGAAAAAACAGGAAAACCGCTTTTTCTCAATCTTTTTTAAGGTTACATAGCTATAATTTCATCCACTTCACGACAACAGTGGCTCTGTAGCTCAGTTGGTAGAGCAAAGGATTGAAAATCCTTGTGTCGGCGGTTCGATTCCGTCCAGCGCCACCATCCCTACTTTTTATCTCAATCTTTTATCATTAGATCAACAATCAGTTTTGTTTTTCAATAATATTTCTATCCCTCATTTATGTTATACTTCCATCATCATTACCGCATTCAATGCCGTAATATCCATAAAGACAGTTTCTGTCTAATATATTTTACTGAATAACGGATCATCTATTATGTCAAAAAAACTCCACCTTGTCAGCCTCGGCTGCACCAAAAACCTCGTTGACTCCGAAGTGATGCTCGGCAGACTTCAGGAGTACGAGATCACCGACGACAACACCGAAGCGGATGTCATTATCGTCAACACCTGTGGCTTTATCGATGCTGCCAAAGAGGAGAGTATCAATACTGTCCTAAACCTCCACGATGAACGGAAAAAAGACTCTGTACTGGTCATGGCAGGATGCCTCTCGGAGCGCTACAAAGAGGAGCTGATGCAGGAGCTTCCAGAGATCGACATCTTCACCGGTGTAGGCGACTACGAAAAGATCGATGCGCTTATCGCCAAAAAGCAGAGTACCTTCTCCCCGGAAGTCTATCTCGCTACCGAAGAGAGTGGCAGGGTCATCACAGGATCGAACTACCATGCCTACATCAAGATCGCTGAGGGCTGCAACCAGCAGTGCAGCTTCTGTGCGATCCCAAGTTTCAAGGGCAAACTCCATTCTCGTAGCCTCGAGTCGATCGTCAAAGAGGTGCGTATGCTG
This sequence comes from Sulfurovum sp., assembly GCA_027082955.1. Lineage (GTDB taxonomy): Bacteria > Campylobacterota > Campylobacteria > Campylobacterales > Sulfurovaceae > Sulfurovum. The sequence continues at coordinate 31,641 of JALWTA010000017.1, forward strand.
GCGGAGAGGGGTTTCTATGACTTCTCTTTCATCTCACAGGACAGCTCCAGCTACGGACGCGATATAGGGCTCAAAGACGGTCTGCGTGACCTCATCAAAGCAGTTGAATCCATCGATGGTGTCAAAAGTGCGCGTATCCTCTACCTCTATCCAAGTACGACAAGTTTTGCACTCATCGATGATATCGCCGACTCCAAGATCTTTCAAACCTACTACGATATGCCCATCCAGCACATCGATGACTGTGTCCTCAAGACGATGAAGCGGGGCTTTGGAGAAGAGAAGACCATCGCCCTGCTTGAACATATGAAGAGTAAACCTGATGCCTTCATCCGTACCTCTGTCATCGCCGGGCATCCTGGAGAGAGTGAAGAGAGCTTTGCCAAACTTTGTGACTTCATGGAAAACTTCGGCTTTGACCGCTTCAATGTCTTCGCCTACTCCAACGAAGAGACAACAGCTGCCTACACCATGGAGCAGCTGCCGCCAGAAGTGATCGAAAGCAGAGCCCAGATCCTGGGCAAAATCGCAGAAAAGACCACAAAAACCTCGCTTGAAAAGATGGTCGGCAAAACCGTTACCCTCGTCATCGACGGCGAAAGCGACGAACACGAGTTCCTCCTCTCCGCACGTCCGCTGCAATGGGCAGTAGACATCGACGGAGAAGTGCTTGTCAACGATACCAACGACCTTCCTGTGGTGTATGGTAAGCTGTATAAGGCAAAGATCACTGAGTTGATAGGTAATCAATTGCTTGCCACCCTGATTAGTGAGGAAGTAGGAAGTAGGAAGTAGGAGTGAAAGAGAGTGTTTTATTGGAAAAGAGTTTGGCTTTTGCATTACGTATTATCAAACTCTCTCGTTATCTACAACAAGAGCATAAAGAGTATATTTTATCTAAACAGGTAGTCCGTAGCGGAACAGCTATTGGAGCACTCATTCGAGAAGCACAATACGCACAATCTAAGGCAGATTTTCTTAGCAAACTTACTATTGCACTTAAAGAAGCCAATGAAACAAAATATTGGCTAACAATATTGGTAGAATCATCATATATTACGCAAACGATGTATCAAAGTATTGAACCTGATGCTGAAGAACTCCTAAAACTGCTTATTGCAAGTACAAAAACATTAAAACAAGGGGAGTAGTCCATGCTCACACTCCTACCTCCTACCTCCTACCTCCTACCTAAAAAGAATCTCCTCGCTTTCTCCGCCGGTATCGACTCCTCTGCCCTCTTTTTCCTTCTTTTGGAAAATAACATCACATTCGACATCGCTATTGTCGATTATGGCACAAGGGCTCAAAGCAAAGCGGAGGTAGCGCATGCCAAGGCGTTGGCAGCACAATACAACCTCACCTGCCATACCGCAACAGCACCTCAGTTTACCTCACACTTCGAACAGCAGGCACGAACGTTTCGCTATGATTTTTTCGAGTCACTCATACAACAACACGGCTATGACACCCTGCTCACTGCCCATCAGCTCAATGATCAACTGGAATGGTTTTTGATGCGTCTAAGTAAAGGAGCGGGAGTGAGCGAACTTGTAGGACTGGAACCTGTCACAGACAAGGGGTACTACACACTGCTGCGTCCGCTGCTTGAACATACCAAAGCAGAGCTGCTCGAGTATCTTGAATCAAACGGTTACCCCTATTTTGTCGATGAAAGCAACAGTAAGGAGAAGTATGAACGCAACCGCTTCAGAAAAGCCTTTTCTGATCCGCTTCTTAAAGACTACAGCGAAGGAATACGCCGAAGTTTCAACTATCTCAGAGAAGAGAAAAAAAGACTTGAAGCAGACTATGAAGTAATCACAAAGATAAAATCACTAAGCATCATCAAGCTACACAACATCCAAGCCAAAAGCAAAGCGGCAGATGTCACACTCAAGCAACTTGGCTATCTCCTCTCTGCCGCACAAAGAGAGGAGATTGACAAGGAAGACTCACTGGTGATCGGCGGCAAATGGGCAGTGGCGTATCAAGAGGGGCTTCTCTACATCGCCCCCTACCTCACTACCGATATGCCCAAAGCATTCAAAGAGCGATGCAGAACAAACAAAATACCGTCAAAAATAAGACCCTATCTCTTCGAAGCAGAGATCAATCCGGAAAAAATACACCAATTAAACCATCCGTAGGGTGTTATCCCCCGACAACACCGGAACATCAAACGGGAAAAACGCCACAATAAACCCAAGGCACACTCAAAATATTTGGATAAATGCGTAGGGTGCGAAATCTCGCACCTTCATACCATTGTCAAGAAATAACGATTGTTTCTATTTTATACGTTTCAAAGGTGCGTGGGCTACGCACCCTACAGTTTCTCAGCGCTCAACACTCAACGCTCATCGCTTCCTTTAGCCAACGGATGCGCCTTCATATACTCCTGCATCTTCTTCACACTTCCAAGCTTGGTATAAACTTGTGTCGTTGCCATTGTTTCATGCCCAAGCAGCTCACTCACATCAGCAATGCGCGCACCGTGGTTGAGCAGATGGGTAGCAAAGGAGTGGCGCAGTTGGTGCGGGGTGGCTTTAATGCCGTGTGTCTTGAAACATTTTGTCAGTTTATAACGCAACTGCGCGGCATTGAGCGGCGCATTCCCTTTTTCAAAGAGATACGTTTTGGGCACTGCCTGTGCGAGATAGACTTGCAAAAGATCCCGAAGAGAAGGAAGCAATGGCAATTGACGCACTTTATTCCCTTTTCCGTGTATCTCGACCCAGCCGTTTTTGATATCGGAAAGTTTCAGTGTGCTAAGTTCCGATATACGCAACCCAAGCCCATAAAGCATTGAAATCAGCAACTGCTCCTCAATAGTTGCATCGGAAAGCACCTCATCAATGTAGGTCTCTTCTATAGGTTTGGGAAGGTTTTGGGGTACTTTGATGGACTCATCGGAGACCACACGTACCGACAGATGGCACTGATCTTCGAGATATTTGACAAAAGAACGCACCGCAGAGAGCTTCTTGACAATGGTCTTTTTGCTGTTTTTGACAATCTTGAAACGAAAAGGGGTCAGATCAAGTACCCATCCTCCCTCCTCTTCATAAAAAGAGGCAGAGGCTACCATCTGCCCAAGTGCAATCTCATACGTCTCTACCGTTGCCTCCGAATACCCCCGCACATCCAGCAGATACGCCAAAAAATCATCTATCTGTTCCTTGATCTCTTCACTCTTCACTCTTCACTCTTCACTACATAAGCGTGTGTTCAAGCATCTTCTCTCTGAGGTATGCTCTTGCTTCATCAATCTCCATTCCCTCTACCGAAACGATCTTGATATAAAAATCAAGTGTAGCAAAAGGTTTTGGGATCACAAACGCATCCCAACTGCCAAGCTTCCAGTATGAAGAAGGGATATAATTAACCGCCATAATAGGGGCATTGGCTTTCATCGCAAGTGCAAGAGCACCCTGACTGATCTCATGTCTTGGACCTCTGGGACCATCGGGAGTGACCAGCAGATCATCTCCCTTTTTGAGTGCACGAAAGGCTTCGAGCAGTACCTGCTTGGCGCCCTTACTGCTTGATCCACGCAGTGGCACAATATGGAAAAACCCAAGTATCCGTGCAATAATCTCTCCATCAAAATGGCGGGAGATAATCCCGGAGGCTGCCTGTGTACGATGCAGGTGACGATATGCCTGCGGAGAGCAGAGCAGTTCACCATGCCAGCAGACAACAATATGCTGTTTTTGAGTAACGGTACCCTCGATATGAAAATGTTTTTTTGACGTGTACCAGTAAAAACGCATCAGCATATAGCCAAGCGGCGGTAAAACAACCGCTCCAATACGCCGAAACAAAAGTTTTTTGTTCATCCTGAAACCACAACGCCGTCAAGCGCTCCCCGGGAGGTCTTCACGATCTTCACATCCACGATCTTCCCAAGCAGCTCTTCGCTTCCCTCGACAAAGACCAGTTTACCGTCATCGCTGCGTCCTGCCACTCGGTTACCCGGCTTAAGCTCATCGAAATAGACCTGATGTATCTTGCCAAGCTGTGCATCCATCACCTCATCGAGTATCTCGGTATGGCGTTGCTGCAGCCGTGTCAGACGTGCAGATGCCACAGCATCATCTACCTGATCTGTATAGCTTGCCGCCTCTGTGTGCGGACGTGGAGAGTATTTGAATGAAAAGAGCTGCTCAAAGCGTACTTTTTCAAGCACATCCATCGTATCTTCAAAGTCTGCATCACTCTCTCCCGGGAAACCGACAATAATGTCTGTAGAGATGGTCGCTTCAGGGCAGAGTGTGCGTATCTTTTCACAGCGGTTGAGGAACCACTCTTTGGTATACCCCCGCTTCATCCGCTTCAACAGTTCTGTAGAACCACTCTGAAGCGGCACATGGATCTGCTTGCATATTTTGGGGTTGGAAGCGAACTCCTCCAAAAATGCATCATCCATATGGAGCGGATGCGGGGAGGTAAAGCGTATGCGCTCAAGCCCTTCTATCTGCGATATTTTACGCAGCAGTCCAGTAAAGTCAATCTTCTCCTCTGTTGCCCCGAAACGTCTGCCGTAATTGTTGACATTCTGTCCCAGCAGCATTACCTCTTTGGCACCGGTAGCAACCGCCTTGGTAATCTCCTGCACCAACAGATCGCTTGGAATGGAGATCTCATCCCCTCTGGTATGCGGAACAATGCAGAAGGTACAGGACTTGTCACACCCTATAGAGATGTTGACCATGGCTTTGAAAGGGTTGCTTCTAAACTCCCCAAAGGCATAGGTGCTCTCATCGTAGTCCGTACTTACTTCAACCGCATGTTTTTTCTCTACCACTTTGGTGATTTTGGAGACATTTCTCGCACCCAGCACAAAATCGACAGAAGGAGCGCGTTTGATGATCTCTTCACCAAGGTGGCTTGCCGTACAGCCAGCCACACCAATCTTTGCTCCGGGCTTTTTCTTTTTGTTGAAAACTCCTATTTCAGAGAAGAGCTTAGCCACCGGCTTTTCTCGTACGGAGCAGGTGTTGATGATGATCAGATCCGCCTCTTCCATATGCTCAGTAAGCTCATACGCCTCCTTGGTGCTCAATTCGGCAATCATATGTTCTGTATCACGTACGTTCATCGCACAGCCAAGGGTTTCGATAAATAGTTTTTTGCTCATGGTATCAGCTCTGTTTCATTTGGTATATTTTGGGGTATTGTAGAAAATGCGGAGAAAGAGAAAATGTGCAGTCGCTGCAGTGCATTATGCACCAGCCTTATGCGATAATATGCACTTCATAGATATATTCATTGTCATCCAGTCCGTATTTGACCTCTCGCATATAGACAGAGTAACCTTTTTCCTCAAAATACTCAATCATCTCTTTCAGCTCTTTATGGGAGTTGTCTTTGTCAAAATAGAATATAGATCTGTTCGCTAGTTCCTCTTCAAGTTTTTTCAACTCAATGGTTTTCGGTCTTGCTTTCATGGTGGTTCTAGCCAGTTTCAGTTTCATCTATAATTCCTTTAAATATTTCTTAGGTACACTTAATGATAGATTATACTTTATTTTGAGTAAAGGTTTGATTAGATATAATTTTGCACTTCCAAAACAGACCCTCCCAGACGTTCTTAACACTGTTTTGTTACCTCTAGTAGCGGTAAAGTTTTGAAATTCACACAAGGAAGAAGCGTGGAAAAAATAGTAGATATTATTGAAGCAATCGCGCATGAAAAAAACATCTCCAGAGAAAATGCCATTGAGGCATTCAAAGAGGCTCTGATAAACACAGCAAAAAAGCTGACAAGTCAGACATCAACATTTGAAGCACTCATTGACAATGATACAAAGACCTATGCTATCAATAAAGTGATTACTGTTGTTGCTGATGATGACGAAAAACTGGAAGAGGCGCCTGACAGCTACATGCCTCTTAGTGAAGCAAAAGAGTTTGATCCATCTCTGGAGATCGGTGACCAGCTCAAAGAGGAGTTCCAACTGGAGGACTATGGACGTACTGCATCTGCCAATCTTTTCAGAGAATTGGAGTACCATGTTCAAAGACGCATTGAACAGGATCTATTTGAAAAATACCGCGAAAAGGTCGGTACTGTCATGCTAGGTACTGTCAACCGCATTGACAACGATGATAACACACATGTAGAGATTGGTGAGCTCAAAGGTATCCTGACTCGAAGAAATCGTATCAAGGGCGAAAGTTTCAAGCGAGGAGATACTATTCGTGCTCTACTGCGTTATGTCAGTGTCGATCCACAACACGGACTCTTTTTGGAGCTGACACGCACCTCTCCAAAATTTCTTGAAGCCCTGATGGCAAACGAAGTTCCTGAAATTGCGGATGGAGTCGTCGAAATTGTTGCTGCAGCAAGAATTCCCGGAGAAAGAGCAAAAATTGCACTTAAAACGGAACAGATGAACGTTGATCCTATTGGTGCTGCTGTCGGTGTCAAGGGGGTTCGAATCAATGCGGTCAGCGAAGAACTCAACGGTGAAAACATTGACTGTATTGAATATTCCCCTATCCCGGAAATTTTTATTACACGGGCACTCTCTCCTGCCATCACGCAAAACATTCGTGTCGATGCTGACGCAAAAAAAGCCGTCATTGACATCACAGGAGACCAAAAAGCAAAAGCCATAGGGAAAAGCGGGATCAACATCCGTCTTGCTTCCATGCTGACAGGCTATGATATTGAGCTAAATGAGGTAGAGGGAATTACAGAAAGACAATCAGATAATACACTTCAGGGTGAAACAGTAAAAACAACCGACACTTCCGCACTTGAAAATCTCTTTAAGTAAGCATGTCGCTTCTCTTTCCCGTGCTTTAGCACTCCGTTTATCGGAGTAGCGGTAGAACATACTTTCAACTTGGCTTATGCCCGATGTAAGATCATGGACGCAAATACTTCCGGATCTAATGAAGCTGAACCTACCAAAACACCGTCAACATTATCGGTCTCTACGATCTGAGCGATATTTGCAGGATTAACCGAACCGCCATACAAAAGAGGTACATCCACTGCTTTTCTAAGCATAGCATGTGTTGCAGCGATCTCTTCAGGATGGGCAGAACGTCCTGTGCCAATCGCCCAGATCGGCTCATAGGCGACTATCAGCTTTTCATAAGAGAGATCAATCCCTTCAAACTCTGCGAGCAGATAGGAACGCACTGCCTCTTCACCTGCTTCGCGTACCTCAAGAGGCTCACCGATACAATAGATAATCTCAAATCCTTTTGCCCTGAAAAAAGCAAACTTCCGGGCAATTTCCTCTTGTGATTCATGCAGAAATATACGTCGTTCGCTATGCCCTATCAAAATGGTACGTATACCAAACTCTTCAAGCTGTTCAAGTCCTATTTCTCCAGTATATGCACCTTTCTCTGCAGGATACGCATTCTGCACCCCTTGCGTAAACAGTCCCGCGTACTCTCCTAAAGCCGTTGCCGGGGGGAAGATATAGACTTGATCATCGGGAGCTTTCTCTGACAAGCGTTCATTGAGCACAGAGAGGTACTGCTCTGTACTACGACGGGTATGGTTGGTTTTAAAGTTCGCTGCATAGATCATTGCATTAAGCCTTAAGCGCTTCAATACCCGGCAGTTTCTTGCCTTCGATCAGATTCAAGCTTGCACCTCCACCGGTACTGACAAAGGTCATTTCATCGACATCGCCGGCACGCTGTGCAACATCAGCCGTATCTCCTCCGCCGACAATCGTTGTCGCATGGGTTTCGGCAATATAATGAGACATCATCATGCTCCCTTTAGCATATTTATCCATCTCATACACGCCCATTGGACCATTCCAAATAATTGTCTGCGCATCATTAAGCACTTCTCTAAAGAGTCTGCTCGATGCCGGACCGATATCCAACCCCATCCATCCTTTGGGAATCTCCTGAGTCGGCAAATACTTGGCAATGCCGCTTTCGCTAAATTCAGACGCACATACAACATCGACAGGCAGATAAAATTTCACTCCCTCTTTTCGCGCCTTTATCATCACGGTGCGTGCTTCATCCAGCAAGTCGTCTTCAACAAGAGAATTGCCTACTTCAAAGCCCTGTGCTTTAAGGAACGTAAATGCCATACCGCCGCCGATGATAATTTTATCAACCTTATCGAGCAACTGCCTAAGCGCTTCAAGTTTGCCTGATACTTTTGAACCGCCTACCACTGCAACAAACGGACGTACTGGGTCTTCAAGTGTTTTTTCGAAAAACTTCACCTCTTTGGCAAGCAGGAAACCTGCGGCTTTATGCTCTTTGTCATATAGCCGTGCCATCGCATCAATAGAAGCATGCGCTCTATGGCAGGCGCCGAATGCATCGTTAATATAGACATCTGCCATACTTGCCAACGCTTTGGCAAATGCCATGTCATTTTTAGTCTCTCCTGCTTCATAACGCAGATTTTCCAGTACCAATACTTCGCCACCCTGAAGTGCAGCAGCTTTGGCTTGTGCATCCGGTCCTACCACATCACTTGCCAGTTGAATATCATCAGCGATCTTGAGTAATCTGGTCAATCGTCTGACTACTGGTGCCAGAGAATACTTCTCTTCGTATTTTCCCGGTTCCGGGCGTTCATAGTGCGAACCAAGAATCACTTTACAGTCACGGTCGATACAGTAGCGTATGGTAGGCAGTGCTTCGCGAATACGTCTGTCATCGGTAATATTGCCGTCTTCATCTTTGGGTACATTGAAATCACAACGGATAAAGACACGTTTCCCTTCTATCTGTATATCTTTGATTGTCCTCATCATCGCTGCCTTACTTCTTGCTCACATGAACTGCCATATCTACCAAGCGGCAGGAGTATCCCCATTCATTGTCATACCATGAAAGCACTTTTACCATCTTCTCTCCTATCACCTGAATGGTATCGAGCGGTACGACGGTACTGAGTGACTCTCCAACAAAATCCTGTGATACACGGTACTCCTCATCTACGCCGAGAATCCCTTTGTGGGTTCCCTCTGCTGCCATCTTGAATGCCGCTTTGACTACCTCTTCGGTCACGCTTTGCTTCAGTGTCACGGTCAGGTCAACCATGGAGACATCTGCTGTCGGTACACGCACCGCCTGCCCATTGAGTTTGCCGGCAAGACTTGGCAGAACTTTAGAGATCGCTTTCGCCGCTCCGGTACTTGTCGGTACAAGGTTTGTCGCACCTGCTCGCCCTTTGCGAGGATCTTTTTTATGCTTCGCATCCAAAATAGGCTGAGAAGAGGTGTAGGAGTGGATCGTTGTCATCAGTCCATGTTCAATGCCAAAGGCATCATCCAACACTTTCGCCACCGGTGCCAGACCATTGGTGGTACATGAGGCATTGGAGACGATCGGTTCACCTGCATAGCTGTCGGCATTGGCACCGATGACAAAGGTTGGCGTGTCATCTTTTGCCGGTGCAGAAAATACCACTTTTTTAATACCGTTCTCCAGATAGGGCTGCACACTCTCCTGCGTCAGGAATGCACCGGTACACTCCAGTACCAATTCAGCACCATAGTCGGCAAAGTTGAGTTTTGCCGGATCACGTTCTGAAAGGATCTTCGCTTTGTCGCTGCCAAGATAGAGATATCCGTCACTTACCCTTGCATCTTTTCGTGTACCGTGTACGGAGTCATACTTGACATTGTACTCGATCATCTCGGGGGCACCGCTGGCATTGACCGCAACCAGTTCAATATCGTCTCTGTCGGCGATAATACGCGCTACACATCTTCCGATTCTGCCTAATCCGTTAATTGCTACTTTTACAGCCATACTCAACCTTTATTGTGCTAAAATTGCGTAATTTTACAGTAAATGAGGTTAGCATTTGGTTAATAGCCCGGCGCGCAAAGCCGCCATATTCGGGGGCAGTTTCGACCCGCCCCATACCGGACATCAGCAGATCGTACAGACGGCACTCTCTACACTGGATATCGATACGCTGATCGTACTGCCAGCTTATCTCAATCCGTTCAAATCCTCCTGTCTTGCTGATGCTTCGCAACGGCTTGCATGGTGTCAACAGCTTTTCGGTAACATCCCCGGTGTGCTTGTCAGCGATTTTGAGATACGGCAGGGTAGAAGTGTCACCACAGCAGAGAGCCTCAGACATTTTCAACAAGCATGGAATGTCCGTTATCTTGTCATTGGGGCTGACAACCTGTCAACATTGACACAGTGGCATGACTTTGCATGGCTCAACAGCCAGATCACATGGGCGGTAGCAACCCGTCCGGGCTTTGCTCTACAGACTAAGATGCTGCGCTCCTGGGTTACACTGGAAGTGGATGTGTCCGTAAGCTCCTCAGAGATACGCTGTAAAAAAGATGTCAGCCATGTTGACACAACCATTGAACATGAAGTCAAAAAGATACTAAAAGGAAACCATACATGACTATTGATGAAAGAATTGACCAGATCGTAGCGGTACTCGATGAAAAAAAAGCAGAAGAGATAGAGGTATTTAACCTCGATGATGCCGACTATATCGCTGACCGTGTGGTCATTGCCAATTCACTGAACCCCAAACATACACAGGCACTTTTCGATCAACTCAAAGAGGCACTCAAACCCAAAGGGGAGACCTTTCTCCATGCCGATACCAGTGATGAGTGGGTCGTTGCAGATCTTGGGGACATTCTGATACACATCATGATTCCGGAGTACCGCCAGCGTTATAGTCTCGAAGCGTTTTTGAGTGAACTCATCGCCAACCAGCGTCAATCTAAGCAATAAATACACCCATTGTAGGGTGTTGTCCCCTGACAACACCAATCGTTATGAGCCAATCATCTCATTACAGGATATACGTTAAAACAGCGACCCCCAGACATCCTCATAACGTGATCCCTCTATCAATGAGAGGGCAATAAAAAGCACAATCGTTATAACCGGAGAGAAGATCAGCCACCACACATACCTTCCCCGAAACATATAATAAAGCAGTCCCAGCCATGCAAAGACGATCAATACGATATGTGCCAGAAAGAGAGGGATGATCGGACGTGTAATGTTTCCCATGATCCCAAGCGATATAAGAAAAATAAAGCTGCCAAGCGAAACCAATAGCTGTTTGCTGTTACGGTTACGCCAATAGCGTAAAAAGATCAAGCCAAAGGTCAGCAAAATCGCAAGAATCAGCAGCGCTTTCATAAAATCACCTCTACAGTTTGTCAACTACCTCTATACCAAGTATAGCCAAGCCCTGCTTAATGGTCTTTGCCGTCAAATCAGCCAATAGCAGACGTGAAGTACGCGTCTGTTCATCCACACCCTCTTTTAGAATCGGATTGCGTTCATAAAAGCGCATAAAGAGTGTTACAAGATCATAAAGATAGCTTGTGATCTGATTTGGTGCGGCATCTTCTGCCGCTTTGTCAAGTATGTCTTCAAAACGCAGCAGCGTCACAGCAAGACGGTGTTCCAGCTCATCGGTAAGAACAATCGTGCCAGAGACCTCTTTGCCGTATTTTCGGAAAATACTCTGGATACGTGCATAGGCATACTGCATATAGAGTGATGTATTGCCCTCAAAGGAGAGCATCTTGTCCCAGTCGAAAATATAGTTTGACTCACGGTTGATCGCCAAGTCGGCATACTTGACCGCCCCGATACCGACAATACGCGCCAGATTCTCAAGAGCTTCAGGTGTGTAGTCATCTTTTGCCGTGATCGCCTCTTTGGCACGCACCACCGCTTCATCAAGCAGGTCGATCAGTTTGACCGTTCCGCCGTCACGGGTTTTGAAGGGTTTGCCGCTCTTGTCCATCATGGTACCGAATGCTACATGCTCCAGCTTAACATCTTCAGGGACAAATCCTGCCTCTTTTGCCACACGGAACACCTGCTTGAAGTGCCCGCTCTGACGGGCATCGACCACATAGCTGATACGTTTTGCCCCAAGTACATTCGCACGGTAGTAGAGTGCCGCAAGGTCGGTCGTTGCGTAGAGGTAGCCACCATCGCTTTTTTGCACGATAACTGGGATCTCATCTCCCTCCAAGAAGACACACTGCGCCCCGTCACTCTCTTGAAGCATACCCGCTTTGTCAAGGTCGGTAATCACTTTTGCGAGGGTATCATTGTAAAAACTCTCCGCACGGACATCCTCACGCGTCAGATTGACTCCCAGCTTCTCATACACCTCTTCGCAGTGCCCCAGAGAGATATCGATGAACTTTTTCCAAAGTGTCAGACAGTGGGCATCACCGCTTTGTATCTTGACCACATACTCCCTTGCCTTGTCGGCAAAAGAGGCATCGGCATCAAAACGTGCTTTGGCATCCTTGTAGAACTGTTCAAGATCTTTCAAAGAGGTATTGCCGTCCTCTCCTACCTCTTCAAGATAGGCTATCAGCATCCCAAACTGTGTGCCCCAGTCACCAATATGGTTTTGGCGTATCACCTCATCACCGAGAAAATCCAACAGGTTTGAGAGCGTATCTCCGATAATGGTCGAACGCAGGTGCCCTACATGCATCTGCTTCGCCATGTTCGGTCCGGAGTAGTCAACCACGACCTTAATGGGATCAGCTTTTTGTGCCACGCCTATCCGTGGATCCTTGAGGGCATTATCACAAGATGCAGCAACCTGATTTGGGTTAAGCCAGAGATTGACAAATCCCGGACCTGCGATCTCCGCTTTGGCAATGATACCCCCAAGATCAAGATGTTCAACCACAGTTTGGGCGATCTCTCTTGGATTTTTCTTCAGGCTTTTTGCCAGTGCCATCGCACCATTGAACTGATAGTCCCCAAACTCTGGTTTGGTCGCTTCGGTCACACTGATAGGGGTTGCATCGATCCCGGCTTTGCGAAATGCATCCTGGATGGCATGGTTGATTGTTTCTTTCAGTTTCATAGACAGTTTCCGTAATATTTGATGTGGAGATTGTGGTAAACAGTGCAGTGCACTTGGTAGGATAACGTGAATTTAGAGAAGCAAAACGCGTTTATGCGTTCTCGCTCTTCTTCTCTTCTGCCTTGGTTTCAACCGCAGGCTCTTCTTTTTTCGCAATCTCTTTGACGTCGTCCTCTTCGCCCTCTTTCATCGCACCTTTGAACTCTTTGATCCCTTTTCCCATACCTTTGGCAAGTTCAGGAATCTTTTTCGCTCCGAAAAGCAGTACCACGATCGCCAATACGATCAGCAGTTCCGGCATACTTGGCATACCCATAGTCGATCCTTTTAAACCCGTCACCGGGTGAAATTTGGATAATTATACTTAAATTTGTTTAACTTTATCCCCAAATCTCGAAATAGAATTTTTTGCATTTCTATTTAAAGATTGGAGTTAACCCAACCAGTGGCGAATGAACGCCTCTTCATCCTCACGGCTCTGTTTGAGTCTCGCCGCTTTTGCCACAATGACAAACTCTTTGGCAGCCTCTGCTATGGTGTCGTTGATGATCGTAAAGTCATACTCTCCCACCGCACGGATCTCCTCTTTGGCATTTTCTATGCGCCGTGTGATCACCTCATCAGTATCGGTACATCTTTCACGCAGCCGCTTCTCCAGCTCTTTGAGTGTCGGCGGCGTGATGAAAGCGGAGGTTGTAATGTCATTCATTTTGGCTCGAACCAGTCTGTGTCCCTGTACATCAATGTCAAAGATCACCAGTTTGCCTTCTTCCAATGCTTCTCTGACAGGTTTGAGTGACGTACCGTAGTAGTTGCCATGTACCTGTGCATACTCAAGAAAGTTCCCCGCTTTGATATCCTCTTCAAACGCCTCTTTGGTGACGAAGAAGTAATCTTTCCCATGTACTTCGCCGACCCGTGGTGCCCTGGTTGTGGTCGAGATGGAGAAGTAGTACTCTCCTATCTCATCCGATGCCGCGTTGATGATGGTACTTTTTCCTGCTCCGCTCGGACCGGAAAGTACCAGTATCGCTCCTTTATTCCCTATCTTCATCTATTTTTTATCCTTAAACCGTATGCTGATGGTTACCTCTGCATCTTTCAGCAGCTTTTTGATTTTTTTGGGTTTCATATTCTCCACGGCAGCAAGCAGCGCTTCTTCAAAAGTATAGACAGATTCCCTCTTTTTGCTCTTTTTGTTTTTATGCTTTTTCTTTTTACCTTTTTTCTTGCCTGCCTCATGGCTAAGTACATCGGCGATCTCTTCCTCATGTACTATTTCCAAGCCCTCTTCTTCAAGCTTTTGTGTAATAACCTCGATCTTTTTAGCCTCATAACCATCGGTATCTGGGATTGCTTCTGTTGGAACATGTTCATCAGTTTCTTCAAGTAGTGCCTTTATTTTTTTCACCTCTCCGGTGTCAAGTACACGTTCCTCCTGTATTGACGTATCTTGATAATCTTCATCTTTTTGAGGAGAAGAAAGAGGGAATATGAATGCATGTTCTTCCTTCTCCTCTTGTGCACTATTAGAATCAACACTACTGTCTGTTTGCACCATCTCATCAATCACATGTTGTATCTGAGAAGGCAGAAAAGGCTTTAGAACGATTTTGTCAAAACGCTCTACTTGTATCTTCTCTTCGCTTTTCCCTGACAGATATACAACTCTAGTACTTTTCGGCAAATGCCCTACAAATGATGAAACTGCATCATCATAGACACCGTCATCGACAAAAACAATATCATAGACCGCTTCATCCCCAAGCATAACCGTTGCCGTCTCGTTAAACTCAATGGTTTCATCACGTACACACAGTCCTACCAACCGCGATACAACAGGATTGGTATTGATCAGAAGAATTTTCATGGAGTTACTCCCAAATGTAGTGGTATTATTATAGGATAATTGAGGTTAGATAGAAATTTGAAGGCTTTTTCTTGGTTACGTTCAGGTTTTACTCTTGTTTTGCGAGGTGTACATCAAGTAAAAATGAGTGAAATATGGATGCAAATAAAAAAGTGGTACACTCTACAGGATTCGAACCTGTGACCTTCGGTACCGCAAACCGATGCTCTATCCAGCTAAGCTAAGAGTGCACTTTTGAAGTTACTGCGATATTTGGTGAGCGAATTGTAGCAAAAAAAGCTTTACTTTTCAAGTAAATGCATCCTTCCAAACAATTCCTGTGCATTTTTATTAGCAATAAAGCTGTGGTTGTAGGGGTGTTCCATCTCTATGGTATCGAAATGTGCCAGCGGCAGGGTGCGTTTCAATGCCTGCGCATGGCTGCCAAAGAGAATGAGTTTGGGAGACTGGGCAGTGAGTGCTTCAAGCAATATCTGCATGAACGGTCGCCACGCTTTGATATGTTTTGCGGAGCTCTTTTTATCGGTAAAGACAAGCGCTGTGTTGAGCAGCAGCACCCCTTCGCGTTCAAAGTTTTGGCGCAGTGCCTGTACAGAGTCGATCAGCGGGGTTTTGTCTATTGCAGCAATCGCATTTTGGGAAGTGTCTTCGATGGAGAGATCACCCCGTGCCACCAGTGCCATTTTAATGAAATTGCGCAGACTTGTGGCGCGGTTTACCTCTTTACTCAAACCGTTCGGAGAGAAGATACGCTTTACCTTCTCATCAATAAACGCATACCCTCCGGCACTCTCTCTTCTTGGGTATGGATCCTGCCCAAAGAGGATATAGCGCACATCCTTTTTGGGCAGGGTTTTAAAGACATTAAAACAGTCCGGCTTCGGCGGGAAATAGGCAGTATCTGTCTCAAGAAACCGTCGGTAGTCCGGATCGAGTGCACAGTATGCCCTTTCGATAACCTTCTGCCATGCTCCGCTCATACGCCCTGCTGCCCTTTTTTGATCCTGTCGAACTTAATGATCATCTCCACTTTGTCCAAAGGCATTTGAAGCACCCTTGCAATCTCCTCTTTGGTTTCTCCCTCTGCCAACATCTGCATCACCCTGTCAGATTCAGAAAGGTTCTCTATCACATCCTTAATCAGTACCCTGTGAGATTCAAGGTTTTCAATTGTTTTGTCTTTCACCTCGACGATGTTTCGTAAAAGCGCATTCTCTTTAGCAAGATTCTTGTTTTTTGTTGCCAGAATCAAAAGAATGATCGTCAATACACCTACCAGCCCCAATACTATTAAATCCAACGGCTCCATTACAACACCTCTCCTATGATCAAGATCAGGAATACAAATCCAAGGTAACCGTTTACCGTAAAAAATGCCCTGTCTATTTTTGTAAAATCCTTGTTGACCAGGTAGTGTTCATACCCTAGCATCAACGCAGAAAACAATACGGCAGTATAAGCCCAGGCACCAAGCTGTGCACTGACAACAAACTGCCACCAGAAGACTATGGTGAGTACATGAAACACACGTGCGATACGCATAGTGTTTGAGACACCAAAATGCGAAGGAATGGAGTGCAAACCGTGTGCTTTGTCAAATTCAATATCCTGCAGCGAGTAGAGCAGATCAAAGCCTGCAACCCAAAACATCACCCCTGCAGCAAGATAGAGTGACCAGAGGGTGATTTCCCCTTCAACCGCTACCACTCCGGCAATGGGTGCCAATCCAAGACTGATTCCCAGTACAAGGTGTGCCAATGGAGAAAAACGTTTAAAAAGTGTATAGGCACCCAGTATCAAAAGAATAGGGACAGAGAGTTTAAATGCCAAATCGTTGATCAGATAAGCTGTCGCAACAAAGACAGCCGCATTGAGCCAAACGAACATCTGCATCTGTACTGTGCTGACCCTGCCGTCGACCGAGGGCCTGTTTTGGGTACGCGGGTTGAGTCTGTCAATATCTCTGTCAAGATAGCGGTTGACACCCATGGCAAAGTTACGTGCGCTCACGGCAGCCACCGTACCCAACAGTAACAGTTTCCAGCCAAACCAACCATTTGCGGCAACGATCATTGCGATGAAGATAAACGGCAGTGAAAAAACTGAATGCTTAAACATGACAAGTTCAGAAAAATCTTTCAGTTTCTGGGTGACATTGCTCCTTTTCATCTCTTTACTTTTCACTCTCATGGATGGGGGATCTTCAGTTTTGAATTGAGTGACCACGCAATCACCAGAACAAGGAGTGCCACCACATATCCGCTTCCGATCACACCATAAGCAGTCAAAAGATAAACAAGCCAAAGCAGTATAGCACCAAGCGGTGTAGGTACACCCTCAAAATACTTTGCTACCTCTCCCGCATCGACTTTCAGATTGAATTCAACAAGTCTTCTGAGCCCGGAAATGATGTACCAAATGAAGACCACTCCGAGAATCGTCTCTTCTGTCCCAGAGATATCAGCATAATAGCGTACCGCATAAAAAAGCAGGAAAGCCGGCATCACAACAAAGGAAAGAAAATCGGCAAAACTGTCTACCTGGATACCGAACTCTGTGGAAAGTCCGTATTTTCTGGCAACTTTTCCATCTGCAATATCCAGTGCACCTGCAATCCATGCCAGCACGATTGCAGCAAAAAAGCTATTTTGCTGTATCAGGTACATAGCTATAATCCCGCAAGCGATATTGCCGAATGTAATGAGATTGGCAATATTAAAACGGTTGTTTTTCTCGAACAGGTTCATATATGCTCCCAAAAATGAATACATAATTCTACCCTTTTGGCACTTAACCCTTAGCTCTAAACTGTTATGATTATGCCATGAACGATTTTAGACAACTTGCCATCATTGGATCCACAGCTTCAGGCAAAACAGCACTGGCTGTCAAACTTGCACAGAGCATAAACGCATATGTCCTATCACTCGATTCTCTAGCCATATACAAAGAGATCGATATCGTATCTGCAAAACCGACGGATGAAGAGAGAGGTGGTGTTAGGCACTTTGGTATAGATGTGCTCTACCCAAATGAACCATTTGATGTCACCACCTTTGCAAGACTCTACAACACAACCGCACAGCAATGTCGTACCGATGCAAAAAACCTTGTCATAGTAGGAGGTACAAGCTTCTACCTTAAAATACTTTTGGAAGGGATCAGTGAAATTCCGTCAATTCATCCGGAAACAGAACAAGAGATCACACACCTTATGAAGCAACCCGGAAAGATCTATGATATGCTTTACCGACTTGACCCGACCTATATGGATCATATCAAACCGGGAGACACCTACCGCATACAAAAAGCGTTGGAGATCTATCTTGCAACCGGAGATACTCCTGGAAGCTATTTCCGTACACATCCACCGCAGCCAATGATAAATGAGCCTCTACCGATCTATGAGATCGATTGGGAAAGGTCCGTATTGAGGGAACGTATCCGCCTTCGTACCAGAGCCATGCTCAACAGCGGACTCATCGATGAGATCATTATGCTTGAAAAGAAATATACACGAGCACCCAATTCCATGAAAGCCATTGGTATCAAAGAGACACTTGCATACCTTGATGGTGCATATGGCAGAAACACACTGCAAGAGAAGATTGCTACAAACACGGCACGTCTTGCAAAACGCCAAAATACCTTTAACCGCTCACAGTTTAAAGAGGTAGTGCGTGCAGATATTAAAACGCTTGAGAAAATGCTTATGATGTAAGATAGCACAGAGGCAACCTTTTGGTCGCCCTGGTAAAGATATATACGATCAATACCCTGAGGCAGAGATCATATAGTACAGATAAGAGAGAAGCGGCTGGACATAGAAAATAGCTCCAACTGTTGCAACAGTTGCCAGTCCAATAACCGCCATCAATGGTTTTGAAAGGTTGTAATAGACCGTGTCTACATCTTTGACAGGATCTTTGAGGAACATGTAGACAACCAGTTTCAAATAGTAGTATGCCGCAATCGCAGAGTTAAGTCCCATCACAATTGCCAGCCATACATACCCCGCATTAACTGCCGCCTGCATCACATAGATCTTGCCCCAGAATACAGAGAATGGCGGTACACCTGCCAGAGAGAGCATAAAGAGCGCCATAATAACCGCCCCCATAGGCATAATTTTGATCAATCCCGAAAACTTTTCGTATGGATGGTCAAAACGTGCATTGAAACGTCTGACTTTGTGACGTGATATCCAAAGCATAGTAAAGGCACCAAGGTTCGTAAACATAAAGAGCGCGTAATAGAGGAAGATACTTGCCGTTCCTTCGGTTGTATCAAATGCAATCGCTGCCATGATAAAACCGGCATGGGAAATGGAAGAGTACGCAAGCATACGTTTGACATCTTCCTGTACCAGTGCCATCACATTTGCGAGTGTCATGGTCAGCACGGAGAGAATAATAATGATATCCCTTACCCACTCTATACCCAGATCAAGATACATACCGAATATTCTGATGGTTACAACAAATGCTGCAATCTTTGGCACGATAGACATATAACCAGCCAATGGAGCAGAAGCCCCTTCATAGACATCCGGTGCCCATGTATGGAACGGGAAGAGAGAAAGTTTAAATGCAAAAGCGGCCATCAACAGTACCGACGAGCCCAAAATTGCAAGCATCAATCCATGTTCACCAAGTCTGGCAGCAAGTACCTGTGCAACCTGATAGAGTTCGATTGAACCTGTCAGTGCATATACAACAGCAGATCCCATAGCAAAGAAACCGGCAGACAACGCACCCATTGTAAAATACTTGACTGCTGCTTCATAAGAGTTTGCACGATTATGGAGCGCGATCAATGTATAGAGTGAGAGAGATGAGGTTTCAAGCCCTACAAAGATCAGTATCAGGTTGTCACTTGCCACCATAAACTGGAACCCTGCAACCATAAAGAGGAAAAGCGCAAAGAACTCCGGATAGGAGTACTCATGGAAACGCTTGGATGTCAGGGCAAGCGGTGTAAAGAGAATCGATGCCACGATGATAAGCAGTTGAGAAATAATTGAAATACCGTCGATCAACATCACATCGAAGAATCCACGTTCATTCACGTTCAATCCCACAGTCGCACCAAAATCAACAATAAGGATCAAAATTGTCAACATCACATAGAGTGACTTATGGAGCTTACTATTGATCAGATCCAGTACCAAAATCACCAAACCGCCTGCAATCGCCAACAACATTGGGGCAAGGGTGATGAGATTGAGGCTTTCCATACTTACTTTAATAGGTTCAAACATTACTTCACCTCCCCTGTTTTAGTCGCTGCATGCGGTACTTTGATGATATCCTTTGCTTCCTGTGTCACTGCTTTTTGATCCATAAAGACCAGCATAGCATTTACCGATTTGTTAATTGGATCAAGTATTGGTTTAGGATAAACACCAAGCCATATTACAATAGCAACCAGTGGTACCAGTGACCATGTCTCTTTGGGTGTCAAGTCTGTTAATTTCTTATTCTCCTCTTTGGTTACAGGACCAAAGAAACTCTTTTTAAACAGAGAAAGCATATAAACTGCCCCGACAATAATAGAGAGTCCAGCCAGGATTGTCATGACAGGAGAGAACTGGTAGAATCCAAGCAGTACAAGGAATTCACCTACAAAGCCGATGGTAAGCGGTAGTCCAACAGATGCCATCAGCATCACACCGAAAATAAGTGCATATTTTGGCATCACCGACGCAAGTCCGCCAAACTCACTCATCAGTTTAGTATGTCTTCTATCATAAATCACGCCTACAAGCATGAAGAGTGCGCCGGAGACAATACCGTGAGAGAGCATTTGAAAAACAGATCCACCAATACCCTCTCCATTCATTGCAAATATACCGATCATGATGATCCCCATATGTGACACAGAAGAGTAGGCAATCACCTGTTTCATATCTTTTTGTGCATAGGCAACCATCGCTGTATAGACAACCATAACAATAGAGATCACAGCAATCGGTGTAATCATCATCACTGAAGCATCTGGGAACATTGGCAAAGAGAATCTTACGAAACCATAGGTACCCATTTTAAGTAATACCGCTGCAAGAATTACAGAACCGATTGTCGGTGCCTGACCGTGTGCATACGGAAGCCATGTATGGAATGGGAACATTGGTACCTTGATCGCAAAACCAAGGAAGAATGCAGCAAAAAGCCAGAGCTGGTAGTTAACCGGAAGCACCAGCAGATACCAGTCAGTAATAGCAAAACTCCAAACACCGGTCAGACTGTGATAAATATAGGCTACAAACAGCATCCCCACCAACATCACCAGCGATCCCATAAAGGTATAAAGGAAGAATTTAATCGATGCATATACACGCAGTGGCCCACCCCATGCACCGATAATATAGAGCATCGGCACCAAAGAGAGTTCCCAGAAAAGATAGAAGATGATTGCATCAAGTGCAACAAACACACCTACCATTGTCATTTCAAGGAAAAGGAGTGTGATAATCATGTTCTTCACATCTTTTTCAATGCTCATGCTCACCATGCCAATGAGGGTCATCAATGTGGTCATGATAATGATAAATAAGGAAATACCGTCAACCCCCAAATAGTAGTTTACACCAAAATCAGGGATCAATGGGATCATCTCGACAAATTGCATTCCTGCATTTGCTGTATCGAAACTGAACCAAAGCCACAAAGAGAGCAGGAACTCAATTGCGGCAACAGTAATACCGTATACCCTGGCACTCTCTTTGTTGACCACAAACCCGAGCAGCGCTGCAATCGCCGGGAAAAACACCAATACACTTAAAATATTATCCATCTATCTCTCCTTAACCTATCACCGCAGCGGAAAGCGCTGCGACAACCAAAAGCATGACTGCACCGACCGCCATCCAGTTCAGATAGTTCGAAAGGTTACCAGTCTGCATTTTTCTTGAACCGTCACCGGTTTTATAGAGGAATTTGGCAATTCCATCCACCGTTGCATCTACAATTTTCATATCTACTTTATTCCACATTGCCTCTGAGATCATGGCATACGGTTTAGAAATGAACTCTTCGTAAAAATTCGGAATATAGTATTGGTTTGCAAGCATTTTATAGTACCAGCTTGATTCGAGTTTTTCGTCTCGTTTCAAACCTCTGTAATACTTTTTGTATGCCAAAGCAATGCCACTGACAGCAAATGCCAGCACGATCAAACCCAATATCCAGGAAAGATGCTCTGTATGTTCGCTCATCTCATATTCCGGAAGCAGTTGTGTCACAAAATGCTCAAACGGCTCTTTAAAAAATCCTGCGATCACTGCCAATATAGCAAGTGGAGACATCGCGATCAGTACATATTTGTACATTTCATGCGGGTGGAACCCATAGGTCTTATAACGTTCATCTCCCTCAAAGGTAAGGAATACTTGTCTAAAGCTGTAGAAGGCAGTCATTCCCGCTGTTACTACAAGTATGATCCAAAGGATCAGTGTCCCCTCATTCCATGCTGTCTCAATGATGGCATCTTTTGAAAAATATCCTGCAAAGAACGGAATACCTGCCAAAGCAAGTGATGCAACACCCATATAAAGATATGTCCATTTCATCGCTTTTTTCAAACCACCCATTTTGAAAATGTCAAGCTCATCATCCATCGCATGCATAACGTTACCAGCTCCAAGGAAAAGGAGTGCTTTAAAGAACGCATGTGCAGCAAGGTGGAAAAGCGCAATCCAATATGCACCGAGTCCTGCAGCAGCAAACATATATCCAAGCTGAGAAAGCGTTGAGAATGCAATGATACGTTTTAGATCTCTGTTAACCAATGCCATTGATGCTGCAAAAAACGCGACAAACGTACCCAATGCGGCAATGAAGTAGCTCACTTCAGGCGTTAATGCAAAAATTGGATTGGCGCGGATCACAAGGAAAACACCTGCCGTAACCATGGTTGCGGCATGGATCAATGCAGACACCGGCGTAGGACCTTCCATCGCATCAGTAAGCCAGGTATGCAGTGGGAACTGCGCTGATTTACCCATTGCACCGATGAAGAGGAAGAGAGCTGCTGCATTCAGGATCGCTCCACTCATCTGTGGCAGTGAGGCAAAGACAGCATCATACTGCAGCGAACCTACATTCCAGTAGATAATAAAGAGCCCTACGAGCATGCCAAGGTCTGCAATACGGTTCATAATAAATGCTTCGTTTGCTGCCCATGACGGAGATATGGCAGGATTCTCTTCTCTGCTGACATCCGGTTTATGATACCAGAAACCGATCAGAAGCCAAGAACAGACACCGACTCCTTCCCAACCGATAAAAAGTCCTGCAAAGTTATCTGACATGACAAGTACCATCATGGAGAAAACGAATGCCGACAGATAGGAAAAGAATCGGTTAAAGCTCTTGTCGTGATCCATATATCCGTTTGAATAAATGTGAACTACTGTAGAGACAAGCGTGACAACCGTCATCATGGTTACCGAAACCTGATCGACCACAAAGCCAAACGGTATATGCAGATCACCGGCACTGATCCAATCCATCATCGTTACGTGGATTGTATTGCCGGTTTGGTAGACATAGGCAGCCAGCATCAATGAAGCGACCAGAGAAATACCAAGAAGCACCGATGCAACGATACCTACAAACTGCTTTTTCGGACTCATGCCAAAGAGTGCGGCGAACAGGGAGCTCGCAAACGGCGCAAACAGCGCAATATAGACCAAGTTCTCCATTGTTACCCCCTCATGTTGGCTAGATCATCAAGATCGAGACTGCCATGTTTTTTATACAGTACAATCAAAATACCGAGTCCTACGGCCACTTCACTCGCAGCAATAGCGATAATAAAGAATGCGAACATTTGACCGGTCAAATCGTTATAGTAATGTGAGATCGCAGCAAATGCGATATTGACCGCATTCAGCATTACCTCTGTCGCGAAGAAAAGCATCAGCAGATTCCGTCGTCTCAGGACACCGGCAAGACCGATGGAGAAGAGGATTGCTGATACAATAAGATAATGGGATAGACCTATCATTTTGCATCCTTTTGTGTCAAGATTTCATCATCTGCATCAATGTCTTCTGTCAGACTCTGATCCATTTTTTTACCCGCAAGTATAATGCCGGCGATCATTGCTACCAAGAGCATCACTGCCGCAACTTCAAACGGAACAAGATATTTTGTAAAGAGCACAATACCGACATCTTGTGCATTGCCTACGCCTTCATGTATCGGGTAGAGTGCATGCACTGCTTCGGATTGGATAGGCGCAGCGAACATAAGCACAAGTATCAATGCACTAAGACCGCCAAGCAGGAAAACGAGCATACCCGGAGTGTTTTTCTCTTTGATATTGCGTGTCGCATCAAAGAACATCATGGCAAAGGAGTAAAGTGCCATCACAGCACCTACATAGACAATTAACTGCACAACACCGAGAAAATCTGCACCAAGGATAAAGAAAAATCCTGAAATAAGCACCATACCCGATGCCAGTGCCGTCATGGCGTACAATACATTTTTACTCATCACAGTGATGAGGAAAAGTACTATCGTCAACGCCGAAAAAAGGTAAAAGGCTATTGTTTCGTACATGATATCTCCTTAATACGCTAACGGCGTTTTTTTGATATTTTCATCTGCATTTGGAGAAACGGCACCAAATCCGTCATACTCCTGCTGCAGGTTGAGTTTGTCGATCGGGGTCAACATATCCTCAAAGAGAGAAAAACTCGCTCTTTGTTCTGAAGCGTTTTCATAGCGCGGACCATGAACGATTGCCAACTCCGGGCATACCTCGGCGCAGTAACCACAGAAGATACAGCGACCGAAATTGATAGTATATTCGCTTACCTCTTTACGCTGATTCTCATCATAACGTGTATCCATCGTAATACAGTTTGAGATACAGATCTTTTCGCAAAGTCCACAGCCAATACATCGATAATGTCCGCTCTCAAGCAGTCTCAGCATTTCATGAATGGCTCTGTACCGTGGAGAGATAGGCAATTTTTCAAAAGGATACTTTACAGTATGCATCTGACCTTTGAAGAGTGCATTGATCATCTCTCTCATGGTGACCCACAAACCGATAATAAGCTCCGGTTTGAAAGTTCTTCTCAACACCTGAGAGAATTTACCCATCGGTGTTTCCGGTGTCTGCCCAAGCTCAAGTTTTACATACTTTTGCTGTCCGACATTTCTATTTTTAAATTGTTCCAATCCCATATCTTTTCTCCTTATACCATCATCACTATACCGGTGATGACCACATTGATTACCGCAATCGGCATCAAAACTTTCCAACACAGCCACATCAACTGATCAGGTCTGACATGTGGCCACGCCGCTCTGATCCAGAGCATGAGGAAGAAGAAGAAACCAACCTTCAGAATAATCGTCAACCAGCCAATCCCTTCTTCGCTGTATCCCCCAAGGAATACAACTGCTGCAATAATGGAGATGGTAATCATGTTGGCATATTCCCCAATAAAGAACATACCCCATCGCATTCCGGAATACTCTGTAGCATATCCGGAAACCACTTCCGCTTCATGCTCAAGCAAATCAAACGGTGTTCTGTTTGTTTCCGCAAATCCGGCAATCAAAAAGAGAATGAAGGCAACAGGCTGCTGCCAGATGAGCCAGTGACTTATTCCGCCTGCCTGTGCAGCATTGAAATCGACAAAGGAAAGCGATCCTACAAGCATAATTGGTGCGAGAATGGAGAGCCCTGTCACCACTTCATACGAGAGGAACTGTACAGCAGTACGTGCCGCACCAATGATACCCCACTTATTCGCTTGTGCCATACCTGCCAACAGCGGTCCGTAAAGTCCTGCTGCCATCATCCCAAGCACGAATAGGATACCAATGTTAAGATCTGCCGCGATTGAAGGAACAAATGTTCCTCCAAGTACAGGAACCCACTGAGGAATTGTAAAATTCGGGAAAACAGGGACAGCAGCAAGCGCTATAAAGGCTGTAGCTGCCGTTATCGCAGGGGCAAGCATAAAGATCAATCTGTTTGCATTCTGTGGTACGATATCCTCTTTTGTAAACAGTTTAATACCATCGGCGATGATCTGAAGCAATCCATACGGACCGACATGCATCGGTCCCAATCTTCGCTGCATGAAAGCAAGCACTTTCCTCTCAAGGTAAGTACCAAATCCGGCAACTGCAGAAATAACTGCCAAAATAATAATAGCCTTGATCCATACACCTGCCGCCGTCACCTCAGGTAAATGCTGCACGAATGTCTCAACGTTAGTATAGGTTACGACTTCCATATTACACCTTTCTTATAGTTACTTTTCTATATCTGGACTTGCCGAAGAGTCCATAGACATCTTCCTCGCTCTTGAAATCTGCCAAGGATGTAATGTCACCTTCCATACGGTCATCTTCGATGACATCGACCACAATACTTCTATCACCAAAATCGATCTCTACACGTTCTCCAAGTGCCTCTGCTTTGGCAGGACTTGCATATAGACCGAATGCTTCAAAGATCTCATGTGCCTTGTTACTGAAGTCATTGAATTGTCTTTGCGGATTGCAGCGATAGACAATCTCTCCCTCAAGCAGTGACTTCTCATCAATAGGCTCAACAGAGAACGCTTCAGTATCACATGCGATATTGTTAAGTGCATATCCTCTGTTTTCTGTACCGTCATTGAAATAACCATTTGGAAGATCATCGAATACTGCACTCTGGAAGCCCTTCTCTACAGGGAGCGATCTTGTCCAGTCAACCGTCAGTTCCGGTGCACCAACGAGTACCTTCATCAGATCATTGAGTTCGTACCCTTTATACTCCAAGGCAGCATTGGTCGGGGTTACACGCTTGTGCATGTTTGTCAGGGTACCTTCCTGCTGGTTCATTGCAGGCATATCAAGATCTCCATCACCGAGTGCAGAGAGTCTAAAGTCACCGTTTTCGTTATAGCCTACAGTATATCCTGTCACCTCATCATCCAGATCACAGATCAGCGCAACCCCCAAAGAGTTCGTTTTTGGAGGAATCATTGCCACACGAACAGGTGTTGTCTGTTCAATGAGGGCAATGAGCTTTGCAATGTTTTCTGCTCTGTTATGGAAGTAGAGATCTTCTCCAACGATCATTGAGAAGCGCTCTTTCTTCTTCATCATCTTTTCAAATTCAGCATCAAATGCATCGCTCTCTTTTCCAAGCAGTTCTACCAGACCGTTCTTCTCGACAGTTACCTCTTTTTCGACCATTTCAGGTACTTTTTTGGTAACCTCTTTCTCTTCACCGGTCTCTTCGTCAATGACTGTTTCAGTGACATCCTTCATCACCTTCTCTTTGACAGTCTTGGTTGTTGTGGTCTTGAAGCTCTCAAGGTAGGATTTTACATCTTCGGGAAGTTTCTCTTTGTCTGCGAAAAGGTCGAGCACCAAATAGAGTGCTGCCTCTTCAAGCCCCACTTTGTGCGTAAAGACTTCAATGTTTTTTCCGAACGTCGGTACAAGATTGTCACCTACCGGATGGAAGTAGAGCCCTGCACCCTTGTTCATTTTTTGAACATTGTTGAATGCATAGCGCGCATTGGGGTTGTCGTTGCGCAGTGCTGCACCGACACTTATGACAAAGTCTGTTGCCATCACCTGTTTGAAGTCATAACTGTAGAGTGACTGCCCTGCCGCTTTGCTGTATGAAGCGAGGAACTTCTGGAAAGCTCTTGCATCCGGGTTGACCAGTTTGACGCCAAGCTTCTCTTTGAGTGTCTGAAGCATCAGCGCCTCTTCATTGGTAATGACAGAGTTGAAGCGGATCGTCTCCGCTTTTTTCAATGCCTCTACTGCTGCATTGAATGCTGCTTCGTCTTTTCCTTCCACTCTGTTCTCAAAATCATACCCGTAACGTCCGGCACCACACAGTGAAACATAGTTCCACTCATTGGTAACACGGTAGATCTTCTCACTTCGGTCAGATACAGAGGTATGCTTCTTCTCATAGTAGATCTGACAACCTGAGCTACAGTGTGCACAAGTGGCGGGCACACGCTCAAGCTCCCATGCATTGGAGGTGTAGACGAAGTCACGTCCTGTCAGCGCACCCACAGGACATACAGCGGTACATTCACCACAGTCGGAACAGTCAGTAAAGTCAGTACCGTTGCTTGGCGCAATGATCGACTTCTGCAGCTTGTTCCACATTGCATAGGCATCTTTTGGCATTGTCTCTTTATACGCTTTGTCAAGCGATTCGCCGCCACGCTTCGTTGTTGAGATCGCAGCATCGCCGATCATATCTTTACAGACAGTGGTACAGCGCTCACAGACAATACAAAGCCCTGCATCGTAGTGAAGTACAGAACTCCAGTTTTTCACTTCACGTTTGGTATCAGGAATTGCATACGTCTGCGAATCGACAGCCAACTCCAGTGTATAGTTTTGCAGTTCACACTCACCACTTTTGTCACATACACCACACTGAAGCGGGTGGTTGACATCATAGACTTCCATAATAGCACGGCGTTCAGCAAGGATATTCGGAGTATCGACTGTGATCTCCATCCCCTCTTTGACCTTTGCATTACAGGCGTAAACCTGTTTGCCGTCCGCTTCAACAAGACAGAGACGGCAGGCAAGTGTCGGGCTGCATCGTGTCAGATAACAGATCGCCGGGATGAAAACATCATTCGCACGTGCTGCATTGAGGATATATTCACCCTCTTTTGCATGATATGTCTTACCGTCAATGGTGATGGTAACCATATTCTCTACTGTTTTTACTTCACTCATCGTTGTTTCCTATATTCTCGTTATTGGTTTTTCTGAACACCAGTCTGCTAAATCTGTAAGAGGATAGCAAAGATGCACTTAATCCCATGTCAAATGTCGGATTGAGAGCAATGGTTCCTTTCATCTCTGTATCAATCTTAAACAGACGTTCAAAAGATATACCATCAATCTCAAATGTGATTGTGTCACCATCTTGCAGTTTTGCAGCAGCTGCAAACTGTGTCGAACCAAACATCACCGGTTCATCTTTGAGAAGTGTGGACTTCGCAGTGAATGGTGAAAACTGCTCCACAGGGTCACAGCGATAGATCACAGCACCGTCAAATGCTTCGATCTCTTCTATCTCATCGAGCGTGCGCTTAACCGGTACTTTTTGGGATGCCAGCAGGTATCCGCGATGTTCGGTTCCCGTTGCATCAAAGTACTCATCGAGTGCATCAAATGCAGTCTCTTTGAAGCCTTTCTGCACAGGAAGCATCGGTGTATAATCTATCGTATATTTGGCGTGAAGTCCAAGTGCATTGGCGATGTCGTTCAGGACATACCCACCATACGACAGTGCAACATGCATCGGTACCACACGCTTGTCCACTGTCGTAAGCGTACCCTCCTGCTGATTGAGTGCAGGCATATCCAAATCTCCGTCACCCAATGCAGAGAGGGTAAAGTCACCTTTGACATTGTAGCCTACCGTTTTACCTTCGGCACTGTCGTCCAGCTCACAAATGAGCGATACGCCCATTGCATTGCCCGCAGGTGGTACACAGATCACATTGAAGCCGGCATATGTTTCAAGCAGCGCAACCAGTTTGGCGATCTGCTCAGCACGCGGGTGCATATAGAGATCACTGCCTACAACCAGAGAGAAACCTCTCTTTTTCAGCAGAGACTTCTTCAGAGCATCGAGCTCTTCTTCACCGACATTGCACTCTGCACTCAGGTTGCCGATATCAAGATCATCAAGATACTCTCTCAAGGTTTTTGTCACATCTCCATTGCCCTCAAGCAGTGTATGTGCCAACAGTGCAGCAACGCCCTCTTCGCTGCCGACTTCATACTTGATAAACTGGGTCACAATATTTTGCATCTCACTGTCTTCCATCGGATGCATATAGATCACTCTGGCACGCTGCCATTTGCTTGCCATATTGATGTGGTACTTGACAGTTGGTGAATCATTGTTGATACGTGTTCCAAGCACAATGACTGCCTGAGAGTCAGAAAGGGTTTTCAAATCACCATTGTAAAGATGTTTACCTGTTACTGTACTGTACGCAGCCATGAACTTCTGATAGGCTCTCGCTTCATGAGAGACCAATTTGAAGCCATATTTCTCTTTGAGCTTCTGAAGGATCATCGCCTCTTCATTGGAGATTTGCGGGGCAAATACTACACTGTCTGCATCTTTAAAGGCTTCTACTGCAGCATTGAATGCCGCTGCATCTTTACTCACCCCTTCATTGGCATAGTCAAACCCGAAACGTCCTGCTCCGCAGAGGGTACTGAACTCACACTCGTTGGTCACACGGTAGATACGGTCTCGTTTGACCTCATAATACATCTGACATCCGCCACCACAGTGAGGACAAGCAGAAGGGATCTTGGTCAACTCCCACGCGTTGGAGGTGTATTTGAAAGCGGTACTGACCAGTGCACCTACCGGGCATACTGCTGCTGCTTCGCCAAGAGAGGCATAGTTTTTCTCCTGCTTGACATTGATAATGGTCGATCCGTATCCACCGAATTTGACCTTGAGCGCTTCGTCTCCGGTGATCTCTGTGGACACACGTACACATTTTTCACACATAATGCAAAGTGCAGGATCATAAGAGACATGCCCCCAGTTCTCTACTGGTCTATGCTGGTCACGTGCAGTGAACTCCTGTGTATCAACATCGAACTCCATCGTTTTGTTCTGCAGGTCACACTCGCCGCTTTTATCGCATACGCCACACTCAAGCGGGTGATTGACATCGTAGAGTTTCATAATGTTCTGTCGTTCATGGAAAAGTGCATTGTTGTTGGTCGTGATGACCGCTCCGTCAACTGCCTTCTCCTGACATGAGAGAATCATACCGTCAACACCTTCTACATTCACAACACACATTCTGCATGAACCGATCGGCTGTACTTTTGAAAGATAACACATCGTCGGAATATAGATATCATTTTCCCGTGCAATTTGAAGGATAGTCTTTCCAAATGTACTTTTACACACTTTGCCGTCAATCGTTACGGTGATCGGTTTGCCTGTATTGATTGAATTGTGTACACTCATCTTACACCGCCACCATTGAAATATAGTAACAACGCATACAGCGCTCTGCCTCGGCGATCGCCTCTTCTCCGGTAAAGCCGAGATTGACCTCTTTGTTGTTGGTTTTACGCTCGTCTACACTGAGCTTCTCACTCACTGCACGAGGCAGCCCCGGCATCCAGCCTGTAATCTTTTCATTTTTGTCATAGACCTTCAGCTTGTTAAGGTGATCTTCCATGATCTCCTCGTCTGTCAGGCTTACTTTGCCATCATAGATATAACGGCTGATGACCGATGCGGCACGTCTTGCCTGTCCAACCGCATTTACAATGGTCATAGGTCCATATTCACAGTCACCTGCAGCAAAAAGTCCGGGACGGGAACTCATGTAATCTCTTCCATTTGTCAGAATTGTATTCCATGAAGTAAGCTCAATGTTCCACTCTTCAGGCAGCAGTTGCAAATCGGCAGACTGTGAAACAGCTGGGATCAAATAATCACACTCGATCTCGAAGTCTGCACCCTCAATCTTTTTCAGCTGCGGTCTTCCGCCGTCAGGGTCTGGTACGAGTTCAAAACGATTGACTTTGAGTTTGGTGATTTTTTCACCATCATCGAAGATCTCTTCGATAGCTGAATGGAAAATGAACTCCACACCCTCTTCTACCGCTTCATGGTACTCTTCGTAGGTCGTGTTTCGGATGATCGTCTTTTCATCACGACGATAGAGCATGATCACTTTTTTTGCACCTTCTCTCACGGCACATCGCACCACATCCATCGATGTAAATCCACCGCCGACACAGACAACAACTTTATCTTTGAGCTCATTGGAAGCAGGTGATCCAATGCCATACTTATTCCAGAGATTTACCTTGTCAAGCATTGCAATGGCACCCCAGTATCCACCCATTTTCGGATTCTCATTTGTTGCACGAACCTTTTTGGAAAGACGTGTACCAAATGCCAGAAGTGTTGCATCATATTCGGCATCAATCTCTTTGAGACGCTCCGCATCGACTCTATGGTTATTGTGAATGTGTACGGTAGGGAGATCCAGTACTAGCTGAATATCTTTATTGTACTTTTCGACCGGCATACGGTATTCAGGCACACCTACAGCCACTTCTCCTCCGTTGACCGGAAGTTCCTCAAAAATATCGACATGTATTCCCTGAATACCAAGGTAGTATGCCGCTGTCAATCCCGCAGGTCCTGCTCCGATGATAGCAACTTTTTTCCCGTCATTTCTTGGAGGCTGCACTTCAAACGGATGCTGCCACGGAAGGGCATGGTCGGTTTCATAGTCTGCACCGAGTCTTTTAAGCTCCATGATGGAGATAGGTTCATCAAGATTGGCACGACGGCAGGCATCTTCACACGGATGCGGACAAACACGTCCACAAGTATGTGCCAACGGCATGGTCTGGCGTGTCGCCGCCAGTGAATCGGTAAAGATCATGTCACGCACACCTTCGATGTAGGCAGGGATATCCACATGTGCAGGACACATGTCTGTACATGGTGCCGTTACCTTGGCAATATAGCTGGTGTCACCGCCATAATGTCTGGAGGGCTGCTGCGCATCGATACAGGTATCAAACTGCTCTTTGTAGTGCTCCATCAGATCAAGGATAGGCTTTGGAACGGTTTTACCGATCTCGCACTTGGAGGTTGCCATCATCGTTTCTGAAACCTCTTTAAGGTGAGCCACATCATCATGCGTCCCATCACCTCGTGCAATCTTGTCAAGCAGATCATAAAGAATACGCCCTCCCCAACGTCCCGGTGCACAACGACCACATGCTTCGGAGTACTCTTGATACTGTGCAGCATATTTGGATGCTAGTTCTACCGCATCGACATCTTCATCAAAGATTGCTACACCATCCCAACCGATAAAGGCTTTGGACTTGGTATCACCGTCATAGGTTTCAGGCAGTTTGAACCCCGATTCACTCCACTGGTCAGACGGCTTGCCACGGTTGTCGACAAATTCGTCCCTCCAGGTAGAGAATACAACACGTGACATTAGTTAGCCTTTGATGTAAGAAGTTTTTTTGCATCAGCGACAGACTCTTTGAAGTCCCCTTTGAAAGAATACTTCTCTTCCATCATCTGTATCTGCTCTTCGGTCATGTTGGCAACATCTTTAATGGTATAGATGCCCTCACTGTTAAGCTTCTCCATATAAGCTTTGCCGATCCCTTTGATCTTTGTAAGATCGTCACCTTTGGGAGTTTCTACTTTTTTTGCAGATGTATTTTTGGCTGTTTCTTTCTTCTCGGCGGTCTTTTTGCCGGATTCTTTCTTGGCAGAAGCTTTTTGCGCTTCTTCCTTGGCTTTGGCCTCTGCTTTCGCCTTTGCCTTCGCTGCAGCTTCCTCTTTTGCTTTTGCCTCAGCTGCGGCTTTTTCGGCTTCTTCTTTCGCTTTTGCTTCAGCAGCCGCTGCTTCTGCTTTAGCTTTCTCTTCCGCTGCTTTTGCTGCTTCTGCCGCTTTCTGCTCCGCTTCGATACGTGCTTTTTCGGCTGCTTCAGCTCTTGCCTGTCGTGTTGCTTCATCTACCTTTTTGACAACGATCGTCCAGTCAACCTCATTGAATTTCAAAGAGTTCATCAGATCATGTCCAAGCGCCTTGATATAGTCGGCTGATTTCTGTATATGGGAGAAGTCGCCTACTTCAAACAGAAAGATTCCTACTTCACCTACTTTGAGACCCTTATCGATCAGCTCTCCCATTCTGTCATAGAAATCATCATGCAAATGTCTTAAATCATATCTTTTCATACGCTCTTCTCCTTAACGGTCGACTTCGCCGAATACAATATTGGTAGAACCAATGATCGTAACGACATCCGCGATATAGGTTCCTACAAGAATATCCTGCAGTACGCCGGTATGGAAGAAACTCGGTGCTCTACACTTGAGTCTGTAGGCATATGGTTCTCCTTCTGATTTAATATAGAAACCAAGCTCGCCTTTTGGAGACTCTGTCGGCACATATACTTCTCCTTTTGGCGGTCTCATCCCCTGTGTAACAAGCACAAAATGCTGCATCAGTGCATAGTTCTGCGTCATGATTTCCTCTTTGGGTGCAGAAATGTACTGAGGAGCGTGCGCCATTAGCTGAGGATCGCTCTCTTTATACATAGAAACAAGCTGTCTGAGAATACGTGTAGACTGACGAATCTCTTCCATATAGAGGCGGTAACGCCCATAAGAGTCACATCGGTCACTGACAGGTACATCAAAATCAAGTTCGCTGTAGAGTTCATACGGCTCTTCTTTACGGATATCATATTCAATCCCCGATCCACGGAGCATAATACCGGTACAGCCCCAGTTGAGTGCATCTTCGGCAGAGATAACTCCCACATCTTCCAGACGCATGCGCCAAATACGGTTTTCTGTCAGCAGTGCCTCATAGGTGTTTTTGACCTCATAGTCAACCTTGTCGCACCAAGAAACCATCTTTTCTACCCATCCTTCAGGAAGGTCCAATGGTACACCGCCAATACGCACAGCAGAATGGGTCAGTCGTGCACCACAATAGTCTTCCATCAAATCCATACCGAATTCACGTTCACGGAAAGCGTAAAGAAAAACAGACATTGCACCGACATCCAATGCATGGGTCGCAAGGAAAAAGAGGTGCGAGATCACACGGTTGACTTCAAGCAGCATCGTACGAATCACCTGCGCACGTCTCGGTGCTTCGATACCAAGCAGTTTCTCAACAGCAAGTGCATAGGCATAGTTGTTTGCTGTAGAAGCGATATAGTCAAGTCGGTCCGTTGTCGGCAAAAACTCATTGTATGTCATGTTCTCTGCCATCTTCTCGATACCTCTGTGGAGGTAGCCGATATCCGGGTAGGCTTTAACCACCTGCTCACCGTCAAGTTCGAGTACCAGTCTCAGCTGTCCGTGTGCAGAAGGGTGCTGGGGACCGAAGTTGATGACCATTGTGTTATCGTCACGTTCAAAATTGAGGTTTTCAAAGAACGGTGTTAATTTATTTGGCTGTTGCATTCTCTCCCCTTACTTTCTGTGATCCAGCTGTTTACCGGACTTTTTGTTATAGTCAACAAGCAGTGTTTCGCTGTATTCAACCGGCTTCTCTGTCTCGCCTTCAGTGATATCTTCACCAAACGGTACTTCATAACCAACCCTTGAGAAACGTTTGGTGTCATATCGGTCGATACGTGCAGGATCACGGTTTTCCGGTCCTATGATGTCACGATACTCTTTCCCGAATATCTTATCGACCTCGTACCATGATGCAAACTCATCTCCATGCAGCGGATAGGTTTTCAAAAGCGGGTGCCCTTCCCAGTCATCCGGCATCAAAATACGCTTGAGGAACGGATGGTTGTTCACTTTGATACCGAACATATCGAACATTTCACGCTCTGCAAAGTTGGCAGAGTTGAAAAGGGGGACAATAGACTCGATCGCCTCGCCTTCTTTGATACGGCAGACAATACGTACTCTTTTTGCCTCTTTCACATTGAGGAACTGGTAGAAGAGTTCAAACTCGCCGTCCTGTGCCAGATAGTCAACCGCGCTCTGCTCAGAACACTGGGTATAGCCACAGGTTTCTTTGAGTGTTTTGATCGCTTCAAAATTTTCTTTTGCATCGATATGAATCACCAACGTGCCGATCTCGATATAGCTCTCTTTTGCATAGGCTTTCATCGCTTCAAGCACCTCTGCAAAGTGTGTCCCTGCTTCTATCGCTGCTCTTGGTACCCTGGGAGCGACCCAAAATCTGTCTGTATAGTAGGATTTTGCCTGAACATTGTCTTTTGGTGTATATTTTCTCATTATACTAACCTCAAGTTTTGTTTCGTATTTTTCTTCATATTTGCCGATTCGCGTCTGATCTTCTTTTGAAGCATCATCATAGCGTACTGAAGTGTTTCCGGTCTTGGTGCACAGCCAGGCAGATAGATATCAACAGGGACAATGCGATCAACCCCCTGAACGGTCGCATAGGTATTGAACATACCCCCTGTGTTGGCACATGATCCCATGGAAATGACCCATTTAGGCTCTGTCATCTGATCATAAAGACGTCTTGCAAACTCAGCGTGTTTTTTAGAGAGCGTCCCTGCCAAAATCATCACATCCGCCTGTCTTGGAGAGGCACGGAAGATCGTTCCCATACGGTCGAAGTCATAACGGGATGCACCCGATGCCATCATTTCGATCGCGCAGCACGCGAGTCCGTATGTCAGCGGCCAAAGCGAGTTTGAACGCCCCCAGTTTACCAAATGATCTACCGTAGTCAATGCTATCGGCAATCCAGCTGTGCTGGCATAATTTACTTGATGCTGTGCCATTCAAGTGCTCCTTTCTTCCATGCATATACGAAACCTATCGCAAGTAGTAAAATAAACAGTATCATCTCTGTAAAACCAAACCAGCCCAAAAGTTTGAAGTCTATAGCCCATGGGAACATAAAGATGATCTCCACATCAAACAGGATGAACAGAAGTGCGATCAGATAGAACTGTGCTGAAATGGTATTGGGCTGTTTGGTCACTTCCGGTCCACATTCATATATCGTCAGTTTTAGCTTCTCAGTATCGAGTTTGGCCAGTTTTCTACTTACAAAGCGTGCCAATATCAGTGTCGCTGTAAACGCAATGGCTGTCAATGCGAACAGTATGAACACACCGTAATATGGATGCTGCGTAATTACATGAGTCATAGTTATCCCTTAGCTAAGTTTCATTCTCCCCCGCATAAGAGGCGGAGTATTCTCAGAATAGTGCTTCTATATTAGCCAAAAGATAATTAAACTACCCGCACACTTTTTTTATTCACAAGAACGAAAAAAAATACTGTAACCATGTGAAACAGCGAAAAATATGTGTAAATTCAGCCATTCATATTAGATAAGCTAATTTTTAACATAATAAACAGTGTTATTTTTTTATATTAAACTTTAAAGCCCATGCTTTTGCTTCCATCAAAGCTGCTGCCAAGCTCTTTTTCTATCTCTTCAAGAAAATCTTTCTGGGTAAAGATGCTCTCTTTACGTACGGCAACCTTGTAGGCGGTATTTCGGATAATCAAGTTGATTTGTCCGCCGGTCAATTCGTACTTTGCCAATGTTTCTACATTGAAATCTTCGGCGTAGTCTGCTTTTTCGGGCAGCATGAACTGCCAAAGACGCAGGCGCTGTTTTTTGCCGGGTTTTTTAAACTCAATCTTGTAGTTGAAGCGGCGCGAGAATGCTTTGTCAATGTTGCCAAGCAGGTTGGTCGTAGCAATCAGTATCCCTTCAAACTGTTCGATCTGCTCAAGAAAGATATTTTGCATTTGGTTATGCATTTTGTCCGCACTGCTTCCTGCCCCCTCGCTTCTGGAACTTAAGAACTGATCGGCTTCATTGAGCAACAGTATAGGCTCGACCTTTGCTTTCCTGCTAAGAGTTTTAAAATCATCGAAAATCCGTCGCACATTCTTTTCACTCTCCCCGACATACATCGAAAGGATTTTGGAACAGTCAAATGACAGAATAGGCTTTTTGAGTGTTTTGGCAAGGCTCATCGCCGTCATCGTCTTGCCTGTACCTGCAGGACCATAAAAAATCAGACGTGCATCAATGCTTTTGCGTTTGTCTTTAATGCCCCACTCCCGCAGTTTCATAAAGACCTCTTTGTCTACCTGCTTCACAACATTGTTCAGTGTTTCCCGCGTTTTGGGGTGCAATACGACATCATCCAGAGTAGTTTTTGGTTTAAGATACTCGAAAATATCCTGTTCCTTCACCAATGCATCAAGCTTTAATTTGGTTACTTTTTTCTTTTTCTTTGGGTGTATGATACGTTGCAATACTTCTTCTTGAAGATAAAACGATCGGCTTACCCCACCGAACATGTTAAGGATCTCTTCATAGTCGATGATCCCTTCTGTAATCAACTTGGCACCATCTTCAAGGAGCGCACGGTTTTTAATCTTCTCGTACTCGTCAAAGCTAATGAGCTCGATGAGCGTATTCATGTCTCGGAACTGCCCCTCACCGCCGCTGTACTCTTCCTTGAGCAAGGCCAGAAAGATCCGCTTCTCTTTTTCATCGAGTCCTTTCTCTTTAAAAAACTCTTCAACCACAATCGGTGTTGTTGTAATTTTAAGACGTTCCTCTATGCGCTTGGTCAGCAGGTTCAACTTGTTTTTCAATCGTCCGATACTGAGAGAATTGTCGGTAAATCCCTGCTTAAAGGTTGCGATCTGATGAAGCAGTGAAACCATATCGAACTGATCTTGCAAATACTCCAGATGATCCGTATAGGGTTTGACATCCGGCAGAGAGAGCTCCAATGAGCCCTCTTCAAGCAGCCTGAGCAAAGACATACTCGGGGTGACAGATGTATTGAGAAGCTCCAGTTGTGAAGCATCATGCGCCTTTACCTGTCCAAAGGTCACCTGTATCAACCATCCCATATCCAGCAGATTTTTCACAAGTGGCAGTTTTTTAAGATACAGATAGGTATCTTCCGGAAAATTCTCCTGCAGCATTTCCAAGACAGAAACCTCTTCAAGTCCCTGTACATAACGCCGACAGACATACTGAACAAGTTTTGCCTCTTCTATCGTACATTTTAGATGGGCATAAATAACATTTTTCTTGATATTCTTGGCTTCAATAAATTCGATCAGATATTTCAATTACTACATCCTGATTTTCTTTTCAGTATAGCAAAGTTTTGTTTTGATTTGCTATACTACCTCTACAACAACCTATTTTAGCGCTTGCATTCAAGGAGTGTACCATGCACAAAACGATACTGCTGTTTACCTTCTCTTCGCTCATGCTCTTTGCCGAAGCTACAATGGTCAAAGATACACGTACCGGACTGATGTGGGAAGATACTCCGCATGTCAAAGAGGTCAAGATCACCCATCCCAAAGCGAAGCTTTACTGCAAAGAGCTCAAGCTCGGCGGCTACACCGACTGGCGGCTGCCTACCATCCATGAACTGCTTGGCATCGTTGATTACAGCCGTGTCTCTCCTGCTACATTCAAAGCATTCGACTACATAGAAAAGGAGTCTTTCTACTGGAGCAGCACCCCTATTGCCGACTCCGATGACGAGTACTGGGGTGTCAACTTCAAACGCGGTGCCAGCAGCCGTGCTTCGGAGTACTACGACCGTTATGTACGCTGTGTAAGGGACATCAAGTAACCCATGGGACTCTTTGACGGGCTCTTTGCCAAAAGCCGTACTGTTGTACTGCATGTCACCTCTGCCAACGGGTTCCATCTGCGTCCGGCTGCCGTGTTTACAACAGAAGCCAAAAAGTTTGCCTCACGCATCGAAGCCGAGACCCGCGGCAAGAGTGTCGATGCCAAAAATCTCAACGCACTGCTCTCACTCGGGCTTGAACACGGTGATCATTTCGACCTCGTCTGCAAGGGAAAAGATGCCGAGGCTGCCATAGAGGCACTTACCCGTACCTTCGAAACACTTATGGAAAAAGAGAGTACAACACCAGAGCCCCCCAAACAGGAGAGTGCCGCCTATACCGTACAAACCATTCCCGGAGAGACCCTTGCACCGGGGATTGCTGTTGCCCCGCTGTGGCATTACCGTGCCAAAACCGTACAGGAGACACCACACCCTTTTTCGGTCGCTGCGGAAACAGTACTACAAGACTTGTCAGATGCTGACACGAAAGAGAAAGGAATTGCACTGGCACAAAAAACCCTGCTTGAAACCCTCCTTGAAAGTGTCAATTCACTCGAAGCAATGAGAAAGGCAGTGGAGGAGGCGTGCCAAACACTTCGCGGCAGTGCCATGGAGGCAAAATGCACCGACTATCGCGACCTGCTCCGTCGCATTGAAAGCGCGATGGGCTACCATACCGTCGTTGACTACCCCGATACCCCTTTCATCCTTGAAGCAGACGACCTGCTCCCATCAGAAGTTGAGACGCTGCCCTCCTCCTGTCTTGGGGTCATTCTGCACCACACATCACCTGCATCCCACACAGCGATTTTGCTGCGGGCTGAAGGCATCCCGTCACTCATCATTGCAGATTCTTTGCCCTCTTCCGATGCACCAGTGATTCTTGATGCCTCAGCCGGTGTGCTTGTCCCCTCGCCTGCACCGTCAGACATGACACAGGCACAAAAGAGAGAAGAGACCATCCGCAAGCGTGCAGACCACGCCCATGCAAAACGGTTTGAACCTGCACGCACCACTGATGGACAAGTCATTAAGGTACTCGCCAATGTGACTGATGCCGCTTCGGCACAGGAGGCAAAAGAGGCAGGTGCTGAAGGGATCGGTCTGCTGCGCACGGAGTTTCTTTTTGGAGAAAAGAAACCCGACTATCAGACACAAAAAGAGACCTACCGTGCCATCTTTGATCTCTTTGATGAAGTGACTGTGCGCACCCTCGATGTAGGCGGTGACAAAGCCCTGCCCTACATCGATCTGCCAGAGGAGTCCAACCCCTTTCTCGGCATCCGGGGTGTACGGCTTTTTCAAAGCCATCCCGACATTATAGAGGAGCAGTTGCATGCCATTTTTGATGCGGCAGAGGGCAAAGCCGTGAAGATCATGTTCCCCATGGTTGCTACCCCAGAAGAGTTCATCGCAGCAAAGCGCTTTGCACTGGAGGTTGCTACAAAATACAGCTGCTGTGTTGACAACATCACGTTTGGCATGATGGTAGAGGTACCCTCTGTCCTCTTTTTGATGGAGATATTCAATAAAGAGGTGGACTTCTACTCTATCGGCAGCAATGACCTCAACCAGTACCTGCACGCCGTTGAGCGTACCCACCCTACACTCTCGCTTGATCCGCGCTCTAGGGCACTCTTTGCTGCCATTGAACACTGTGTGCGCCATGCCCAAAAACCGGTCAGCATCTGTGGAGAGCTCGCGGCAGACGAAGCGGCAATTGAACGGCTTGTCAAGTGCGGGGTAACCACACTGAGTGTCTCGGCAAAAGCTGTTGCCAATACCAAAGAGAGGATACGCCATGTTTAACCTGCTGCAAAAGATCGGCAAAGCGCTGATGACCCCTATTGCCGTGCTGCCTGTGGCGGCACTGCTGCTGAGACTGGGATTTGGGGATATCTTCGACGGAGAGGTCGCCCACATTATGAAAGATGCGGGAGAGACAGTCTTTGCCAACCTCGATCTGCTTTTTGGGGTAGGGATTGCCTACGGGCTTGCCAAAAACAATGACGGAGCTGCCGCGCTCAGCGGTGCTGTCGGGGTGCTCATCGCCAAAGCGGTTTACACCGGTATTGACAAAGATGTCAACATGGGCGTCTTTGTGGGTATCATCATCGGTGTTATTGCCGGTACACTTTACAACCGCTTCCACACCATCAAACTACCTGAATTTCTCGGATTTTTCGGAGGTAAACGCTTTGTACCCATCGTCACCGCACTGGCTGCCATTGTCGTAGGCGTGCTTGCCGGCTACTTTTGGCAGTATGCCCAGCAGGCGATTGATGCGTTTTCCAATGCCATCATCGGTCTGGGTGAGATCGGGACTTTCATCTACGGTACACTCAACCGTCTGCTCATTCCACTTGGGCTGCACCACATCCTCAACTCTGTGTTCTGGTTCCAGCTTGGCG
The DNA here is from genome assembly GCA_027082955.1 of Sulfurovum sp. Lineage (GTDB taxonomy): Bacteria > Campylobacterota > Campylobacteria > Campylobacterales > Sulfurovaceae > Sulfurovum. Next base: position 72,972 of record JALWTA010000017.1, read on the forward strand.
AGTACCACTACATCAAAGAGGGCGCACAGCTTGTTGCCAATGGAGACCTCCACCGCTTCTTTGCCGGGGATAAAAGTGCCGGTACCTACATGGCAGGGTTCTACCCAGTGATGATGTTCGGACTGCCCGCCATGGCATACGCGATCTATCTCAATACCGATAAAGCCTACCGCAAAAAAGCCGCTGCCATCCTTGCAGGTGTTGCTTTCACCTCGTTTCTGACCGGCATCACCGAACCGATGGAGTTTCTCTTTTTGTTTGCTGCGCCACTGCTCTTTGTCATCCACGCTCTGCTTACAGGACTCTCTCTCGCTACGGCACAGGCACTGGACATCCATGCGGGGTTTGGTTTCTCCGCAGGTTTCATCGACTACCTCATCAACTACAAACTTGCCACCCATCCGCTGCGCATCATTGCACTTGGTATCGTATTTGCCTTCCTCTACTTTGTGATCAGCTACTACACCATCAGGCTCTTCAAACTAAAGATCATGGAAACCGAACTCTCCGATGCACCCTCACCGCAGCAGGACAACAATAATGAAGTCAAAACGTTCATCCGCGCACTCGGCGGTGCGGAGAACATTATCGATACAGATGCCTGCATCACCCGGCTGCGTATGCAGGTACACAACAGCGAGATACTCAACGATGCCGACTTTACAGCACTCGGCGCAAAAGGAGTTATCCGCCCGGACAAGCACTCCATACAAATTGTCCTCGGAGCACGGGCAGAGGAGATCGCACAAAAGATACGAAATGTGTTGAAGCAGTAAACGATGCTACTTCTTCGGCATCTTCAATATGATGAATGTCGCCGCAAGGATCACTCCAAAAATGGCAAACATATAGAGATCACTGCTAGACTGTGGCATTACACTACCTCCATGATTACATCACCCTGCTTGACAATACGCAGTTTTTTTTCGATAGTTTTGACATCACTGTTATCGGACACAACTGTCGGTGTAATGGTACTTTTGGCATGAGAAGAGAGGTAGGAGAGATCGGCTTTGATCACAGGATCTCCTGCCTCTACCTTTGCCCCCTCTTCAACCAGCCGTTCAAACCCCTCTCCCTGCAATGCAACTGTCTCAAGACCAATATGCACCATCACCTCAAGATCTTTGTCACTTTGAATGCTAAAGGCATGATTGGTTGAAAATATTTTACTGACGACCCCGTCGATAGGAGCACAGAATATCTCACCTACCGGCTTGACTGCCACACCGTCACCGACCATTTTGTTGGCAAAGACCTCATCATCCACTTCGGCAATATCGACCACCTGCCCGTCAACAGGGGCATAGATCTCTCTTTGTTTTCGCTTGAACAGACCGAACATCATTCACTCCTTTGGTATTGTACCTTACCGGCAACAATCGCTGTTATGATACTGAAATCCTCATCAAAGATCACTATATCCGCATCATACCCTTCTGCCAGTACACCTTTGTTCAGCTTCAGCTTTTTTGCCGGTATCTGCGTCACCGCTGCCACCGCCTGAGGCAGGCTCATACCGGTATGACGAACCATGTTGGCTACCGCTTCATTCATCTTCAGCACACTCCCTGCAAGGGTACCGTTCTCAAGGGTTGCTCTGCCGTTATCGACAAAGACACGCTGTCCGCCAAGACTGTACTCACCGTTTTTCATGCATCCTGCCCTCATGGCATCGGTGATGAGCATCATTTTCTCACCCTTTTGCCGCCAGACACTTTTGAGGATTGCCGGATGCAAGTGCACCAGATCGGCGATCACATCACAGGTGACTTCCTCCTCTGCAAACACTGCTCCTACAATGCCCGGACTGCGGTGATGCAGCGGCGGCATGGCATTGAAAAGATGGGTGGCGTGGGAGATACCCCAGTGAAAGCTTCGGACTGCCATATCATAATCCGCATCCGAATGTCCGATGCTGAGCACCACATCGTCATAACACTCCCGTATTTTTTTTATGAATCTTTCCGATCCCTCCATTTCGGGAGCAAGCGTGATCATCTTTACAATATCCATATGCTTTTCAATGGCTGCATAGTCCGGCTCCTGCACAAAATGCGCATCCTGTGCCCCCTGCTTTTTAGGGTTGATGAACGGGCCTTCCAGATGTACACCGACAATCTGTGCACCACTAAGTGAGGCACGATGTTCTCTTACATTGTCAACAGTATTGTCAATCGCCTCCTGTGCCATTGTCATGGTTGTCGCAAGAAAGGCGGTCGTACCTGTCTGAAGCACTGTATCGGAAATAGTCTTTAGTGCTTCAGGTGTGGCATCCATCACATCCGCTCCGCCACTGCCGTGGATATGCAGGTCAATAAACCCGGCACTCACGTACGCCCCTTTTGCGTCAATACATTCGATCTTATCAAGGTTGACAGATGGGTCTACTGCAACGATCGTTTTGTCAAAAAGCACAACGCTTTCTTCTACGATACGGTTTCCGACAATCACTCTGCCGTTGACAATTGCTTTAATGGTACATCCTTCTGTTTTATCGGTACTACTTCTGGCGAAGCTGCTCTTTGAGTACCCGTTTGAGCACCTTTCCGGTTGCATTTTTAGGCAAAGAGTCAATTACATGAATCTGCTTGGGTTGCTTATAGTTTGCCAGATGCTTTCGCAGATAGGCTTTCAGTTGGGGCTCATCCAAATCTTCTTTCTCTTCATCGAGCTCCACATAAGCCACTGGTATCTCACCACTTTTTTCATCAAATACACCCACTACCGCAGAGGCACAAATGCCTTCAAAGCCATCCAATACATCTTCTATCTCACGCGGGTAGATGTTGATCCCTTTTGAGATGATAAGGTCTTTTTTTCTGTCAACAATAAAGAGGAATCCATCCTCGTCCATATAGCCCATATCTCCAGTCAACAGCCACCCGTTGACAATCGTCTCTGCCGTTGCCTCCGGGCGCTTCCAGTAACCTTGCATCACATTGTCACCCCGTACAATGATATCGCCTATCTCACCACGCGGCAACTCATTCATATACTCATCGACAATCTTCATCTCATAGCCCGGCAGTGCTGTACCGACAGAACCGGCTTTCTGTTTTTCAAAGGTATTGATGCAAACTGCGGGGCTTGCTTCACTTAGTCCGTACCCTTCAAGCAGTGTCGCACGCCTGAACTTCTTCGCCATCGCATCAAGTGTCTTTGGCTGCAGCGGCGCCGCACCGGAAATAAATGCACGGATACGGTTGAACCACATAAAGTACCACGGCAGTTTCGCACGTGAGAGTGCATTGTAGACATCGGGTACACCGAAAAATATTGTCACCTGTTTAAGAAGTGTCTGTTTAAAGATATTTGAGAAAGGCTGTATGGACTTGATGAGGACAATACTGGCACCCACATACAAGGGAAGCACCACACCGATAGAAAATGTAAAAGAGTGAAACATCGGTAAAAAGACAATGACCCTGTCACGGGCTGTTACGCGGATTGTCTGACGACCGGAATCGGCATTGGACAGAACGTTGCGGTTACTCAACATAGCCCCTTTGGGTTTTCCCGTCGTGCCGGAAGTATAGATGAGTACTGCTGTATCATCCAGTTTTCCTTCTTGGTATGGGATATCTGCTTCCTGCTCCCATACTGCATCAAAATGAAGATCGTTCTTGCCTATGTTTTCCACTGTACCTTCCCAGAAAACAGTATGGCAGACTTCTGATGCATTTGAAGCATTCACAACTTTGGCATGTATAGCCGAAGCCATCAGCACAGAAGCGCCGCTGTCTTCCAAAATGTAGCTTAACTCATCGGACTTTAGAAACGTATTGACCGGTACCAGTATCGCACCGAGCTTGGAAACAGCAAAGATTGCATAGACAAACTCGGGGGAGTTGCGCAAAAAGAGCGCAACCCGGTCTCCACGCTTTACCCCCTTTTGGGACAGTACGCCGGCAAGCCTATCAGCCTTTGCCAGAATGTCTCGGTAGCAAATCTTCTCCTCATCCACAAAGAGCGCTGTTTTGCCGCCGCGCGTTTTTGCCTGATGCTGCGCGATCTCATAAAGGGTATTGAACGGATAGTCCATCTTAAAACTCGTATGCAAGCCCTACTGTTGTCAAATAGGCACCGCCTCCGCTGAAGCTTCCGCCCTGATAGAGTACAGATTGCGGGTTAAAGTACTCGCCTTTAGCAAGAGAGAACGGATCTTTGCTGTCATACAGGAAAGAGAGTCCCCAGCTTAGATTCTCTGTTTGCTGATAGCGGAACCCCAATGTAAATATTTTTGCATCACTATCAGGCAGTTCAAATCCTGTATACTCCTTTGGAACAGGTGTCTCATCCAAAGCAAACCCCATCATAACCGTTGTTTTGCCAAGCGCTACAGTCGCCCCTACCCTGAAAGTATTGGTATCTTTCCAGTTTTTCGGAATAGGTACGTCAAAGACGGGGGCATATGCCCCAATACTTGGATCGTAGTTAAAATCAAGCGTATCATATGCAGACCAATAAGTACGTTCGTAGTTCAATTCCAAAGTAAAGGTTTTTTCCCATGTTTTAGAGATCGACAGATTCAATGCAGCAGGAAGCGGTACTGTAACATTGGCGTTACCTTGATATACAGGACCTATACCGCTCAAAGTAGCAGTACCGTCCTCTTTTAGATTGATCTTTGAACGATATGTCGCTGCCAAGGCTATATCATCTGTGGGTCTGTAGCTCAAAGCAAGATTATATCCAAACTCGACCGTATCACCATTCATATCTCTGGCAAAAGGTGCCGGCGCAAGTCCCATCGCATATATCGCAGAAGCATCACTTTTGACAACTCCTTCGCTGTAAATGACTCTTACTCCACCACCGATACTGAAATTATCCGTAACACGATATGAAAAACTTGGACTCAGTTCAAGTACTTTCAGTGTAAACTCCTGTGCCGATGCCTTTTGGACTGGCGTATTCCACTTTTTGCTCAGACCTCCCGGCGCTGTCAAACTTACACCCCAACGGAAATCACCGATCGCATTGGCAACATAATGCAAGTTTGGTATAACGATGTTTTCGTCCTCAGATTTTCCCGAAAAAGGTTCCAGAAGTGTATACACATTGGATGGCAAATGTGCAAGGGTAAGTCCACCCTCAATATACTGCTTATCCTCCATAAATGCCATATTTGCAGGGTTGTAATATGCTGTGTCCGCACCGCTTGTATGCGCAACATATGCTGCACCAAGCGCCATAGAGTTGAGTGACTGCTCAGGGATTTTGTATGCCCCTGCCGTTACCGCCGTTGCCGCTGCCGCACTGAGTGCAATTGCCTGTACTATCCTTTTCATTGTTCCTCCTTTTTGAGACACTTCTACTCGTCTTAGAAGTATCTTTGTGTTTTTCAAGCCTGAACTTGTCTGAATCCCCAGAGAGAGACTCAGACAACCCCAGAAAGGGGTACTACGATTTAATCAGTGCATAGAGTGCCTCTATCTCACGATCCCATATCGACTCATCAATCGTCTCCAGTATCAATGGGATGTCATCCATACGCGGATCGTTCATAATAAACCTGAACGCATCCCAGCCAATCTCTCCTTCCCCAAGAGAGTGGTGCCTGTCAACACGGCTGCCAAGCTTGGGTTTGGAGTCGTTGATGTGCATCCCGCTTAGATACTCAAACCCTACAATGCGACCGAACGCATCCATCGTCTCCTCGTAGGCTTCGCGGGTACGAAGATCATAGCCTGCCGTAAAGGTGTGGCAGGTATCCAGACAGACACCTACACGGCTTTTATCCTCGATCTTATCGATGATATGTGCGAGGTGTTCAAACCTGTACCCAAGATTACTCCCCTGTCCAGCAGTATTTTCGATGACGAGTTTGACATTGGAGTCTTGGGTCGCTTCTATAGCAAGGTTCATTGACTCAGCGATCACATCCAGACAGTGCAGTTCCGCCTCGATCAACTTCTCTTCATATTGCGGATCACGCTTGGGGATCTTGACAAGGTGGGAACCGGGATGGAAGTTGAGCTTGTCCAGTCCAAGCTGCTCACAACGTTTGAGCTCCTCAATAAATGAAGTTCGTGATTTTTCAAGTTTGTCCGCTTCTGGATGCCCAAGATTGATCAGATAGCTGTCATGCGGCAACACATGCTTGGGAAGTATACCGCTTGAGGCAAGGTTGGCTTTAAATGCCTCTATGGACGCTTCCGTCAATGGTTTGGCAACCCATTGGCGCTGATTTTTGGTAAAGAGGGCAAACGCCTTCGCCCCGATCTTCATGGCATTGAGCGGTGCATTCTCTACGCCGCCACTCGCACTGACGTGCGCTCCGACAAATTTCATATTAACCTCGCAGTGGTTTGATCTTGATCACAATATGATTGATTGTATCATGAAAAACGGTCTCATTCTTTAAAACATGATAGACAATATCGTATTTTGCGGGCTTGAAAAGTTTTTGTGTAAAGCCGTTACGTTTTTCTGTCACCCCCTGCCCGTCAAAGAGCGGTTTACCCCTAAATATCCGCTCCAGAGTATCTGCAGGATAGACAGCTGCGAGCATACGCCTGTTAAACACTTCTCTTCCAAGACAAGAGAATGCTCCGGTACAGATGCGCGATTTACCAATCTCAAGACGCAGCAATGCCTCTCCGCTGCTGTATATCTCTGCTTTCACCTCATCCGGATTTTGATACACAAAGCCCTGATCTGCATACCGCATTGTCGGCGTTTTAATCACCATAAATACACTTTTTTGTTTCATCTCGGGGTGCGTACCGCAGCCAAACAGCAGTAGCCCGCCCAAAAGCAGTGTAATGAATCGCTCTCTTGCCATAAAATGTCCTTTTTTCTGAAAATTATAACAAAATTTAAGAGTTGTTTAAGGGGTCAATTTATATAATTCCGTCCACAAGTTATCAACGGCCCCTTCATCTAGCGGTTAGGATTCATGGTTTTCATCCATGCCACAGGAGTTCGAGTCTCCTAGGGGTCACCACTTGAAACTTGTTTTAAAATCTGTTGTCGGCCCCTTCATCTAGCGGTTAGGATTCATGGTTTTCATCCATGCCACAGGAGTTCGAGTCTCCTAGGGGTCACCAACCACACCTTGAGACTTCCCATTAAACCATTTCAATTTCATCTTTTTTACCACTTCAAGATTTTTTATGCTGTTGTACGATACATCCAGATAGACCAATTTGGGCAGATCGACCAAAGCATCGATATTCTCAATATGATTATGATGTGCATCAATCTTCTTAAGCGTGGAAAGTCTTCCCAGCACATCTACCGACTTCACTCGGTTGTGCTTCATAAAGAGAAACTTCAGCCGCTCGTTTTCTGAAAGCGGCGAAATATCACTGATGCGGTTATGCGAAAATGCAAGCTTATGCAGCTGCGTCAACGGTGCCACTACATCAATGGTGTCAATATCGTTTCTTGAAAGAGAAAGACGCTGAAGCCAGACAAGTTCACCTATCTCCTGAGGAACCTCTTTGAGCCCCAAACCGCTTAAATCAAGCCATAGACTTTTGCTCTTTTTACATTCGGAAATACGGGCTTTGGCAATTTCATTTGGCGTCATACTTATCTCCTTTATGTGCAGCAGTATAGCCAAAATACACAGTTCTTATTCTATCGTAACCCCAAAAGTTACCCCTAAAAATGGAGATGCTGTGGTATTTGATTAGATTGTATCAGGCGCTAATATGCTCTTGAAGTACTTATTTTAGGGGTGTTCATGGGTTTTATTGGATTGGGATGGATTGAGGAATGGTGGACCCTATCGGGATCGAACCGACGACCTCTTCGCTGCCAGCGAAGCGCTCTCCCAGCTGAGCTAAGGGCCCACAGTTATTTGGTGGAGGAAATTCTACCACAAACTCTCTAAAATATCCTTACTCAACTTTCGCACATAAACCCAAGCTCTTTTTGCGTGTAGGCTCTGAGTAGCGCGATAATTTGAAGTATATCTTTATTCTCCTTGACAATATTTTCAATCTGAGCGATGTTTGTGAGTATTT
>JALWTA010000018.1 GCA_027082955.1 Sulfurovum sp.
TATATGCAGTTAGCGGTTTTTTTCTATATTATTTTTGCGCTTTGGACGCTGATATTTTTGCTGTATGGTACTGAAACTGCGCATCATCTAAATTATATTGCCGTCTTTACACAGATCGGTGCATCGGTGGTTGCATCGACCCTGCTGGTTTCGGATAAAAAGCTCTTTTTACCGGTACTGCTGATATTGATGATACCGTTGATTATCTACTTTGCACTGATCGGGGAGTGGTACAGCTATATCCTTTCTGCGTTTTCCGTCATCTTCCTTGGGGTGTTGCTCTACTCCTCTGACAACAGCTACAGGCTGATTCAGAGAAACTACTATCAGGCACAGCATGATTCGCTGACAGGGCTTTACAATCGGCGTTTTTTTGTTGATTTCATAGAGAGACTGACTGTAAGCCTACAGCACAGCGAACACTATGTTTACATACTTTTGATAGACCTGGATCACTTTAAGACCATCAACGACACATTAGGACATGATATTGGTGATAAGGTGCTGGTCGAAGTAGCAAAAAGGATCGAATCCTATGCCGGTACCGCCCATACAATAGCAAGACTTGGAGGGGATGAGTTTACGATCGTCAGTACCGAGTTCGATCAGGAACATGCATGCAGAAGTGCTGCAGAGGCTTTTGCGCAACGACTTTTGGTACGCTTGAAGTCACCGTATCTTGTAGAGGGGCATCATCTCTATCTGAGTGCAAGCATCGGGGTCAATACCGTGGGTGACCATGAGTCTGATGCCCAGCGTCTTATTAAAGAGGCTGATATTGCCATGTACGAGGCAAAGGCGAAGGGACGTGACGGTATTATTATCTTTAACGAGGCACTGGCAAAGCGTGTCGAATATCATCTTGAGATCGAGCGGCGGCTCTATTTTGCGCTGGAGCATCATGAGATCGAATTGCGGTATCAGCCGCAGCTTGACAGACAGCAGAAGGTAGTCGGATGTGAGGTATTGATACGTTGGAACAACCCTGAGTTCGGTTTGGTCTCACCCAGCGAGTTTATTCAGATCGCAGAGAAGACCGGGCTGATCATTGAGATGGGGAACTATATTATAGAAGAGGCGTTCAAAACATTGCGTTTTTGGCATGCGCACGGTATGGATCTAAAACAGTTTTCCATCAATATCAGTGTACGTCAGTTTTTCAACAGTACTTTCCCCGAAGATGTTGAGCGGCTTGTCCGTACCTACCTAAACAGCGATTTGGTACAGAAAGTGATTTTTGAAGTCACTGAAACGATCTTTATTGAAGATCTGCAGCGAATTTTGGAGGCGATGAGACGTCTGAAGCATCTTGGCATCCGATTTTCTATGGATGATTTCGGTACCGGGTATGCCTCTTTGAGTTCATTGCGTGAACTGCCTATTCGTGAATTGAAAGTAGACAAACTCTTTGTGCGCAGGGTAGGAGAGTATCACTCTGATGAACTGATGATCACAACGATACTTTCGATGGCAAAGATTTTTGATCTGAAAACAGTGGCTGAGGGTGTAGAGACGGAAACGCAGTTTCAGTTCCTCCTTAAGCACAACTGTGATTACTATCAGGGCTACTACTTCTCAAAGCCGCTTACCAAAGAGGCGTTTGAAACTTACTATAATAGCATAGCTCCCAAAAAGCTTACGGGAATTTCGTATGAGATTTAAGCGAAGCAGCGATCTTGTGGATCGCCATACCGTAGTTGCTGCTGGCGTTGTAGGCAGTCAGTACCCTGAAGTTGGGTGCGCCAAGCCAGAGTTCGTCATGGGTGCTGTTGTACAGTTTGATGAGTGATGCAGTGTTGTATGGAAACGGTGCATTGGGAGTGATGCCGTTTTTACGCAATGTGGCAAGTGTGTAGTGTGTTTTAAAGCCGGTATGCAGTTGGTTGAAGCGTTTTTTGGGGTAGCTGGCAGCAACAGCGACGGTTTTGCCTCTTCGCCATCCTTTGTGGTGCATAAATCTGGCGATTGAGCCGATGCAGTCTTCGATATCCCAGATGCTTGCCCCGTCACCATCAAAATCGAAGCTGAATTTGCGTGCTATGGAGGGTACCTGCTGCACACAGCCCATGGCACCTGCAAAAGAGCCTTGTAACTTTGTAATATCATACTGTTTTTCTCTGGCAAAGAGAAAGAGGTGCTTGAGCTGATTTTTAAAAAAGCGCTGCATACGGTTTTTGTGAAAGGCGAGGGTAGCAAGGGCATCGAGTACATTGTAGTCACCGGTGTAGCTGCCAAAATGGCTCTCGACCCCTATGAACCCTACAATGTAGTCCATATCTACATCATACCTGCGTGCAGCCTTTTGCAGTGTTTTATAATGTGTGCGTTTGAAGATGTGTGCCTCTTTAAAGGTCTTTGGATTGACCACATGCAGTTTGAAACGTTCCCAGCTTCCGACCGTAGAGTTCTTTTTGAATGTACCTGTGTAACGTGCAAGGGTGTCACGGTCAAGTTTTGCATGGCGAAAGACCCGCTTCAAATAGTTCGTATCAAACCCGTATTTTGTATGCATCATCTGGATGAAGTGCTGGACATTGGGTTTGGAAAGGTAGTCGTACTTTACAGGTGGGCGGTCATCGTTTCCTGAGAGAAAGGTACATAAAAGTATCAAAAAGATCAATATATATTTATATCGTTTCATTGTATGTCTTTTTAGGAGATTAAGCCAAATTATAGTACATTATCTTAAAAAAATGTGAAGGAGAGAACGTTGCGAAATCATGGGTAATGCCTATGCCAAGGTATTTAAACTGCTTTTAGCGTTTTGGATGATTGTCATACTATTGTATATATTGAATCTTGTACTTCAGCATTTCGATACTGTACAGGCAGTGTTGCAACATCTTAAAGTGTGGTTAAAAAAGCAATAGCCTATCTATCTTTCTCCTAACACAAGCAGCGCATCCCGGTAGATAGGCTCATCGATGAAGATGCCGTATGTTTCATCCATAAAGCCGTTGATGCCTCTTGCCGCATGGGTTTCAAATGCGGTTTTGATATGTTGCGCACGTATTTTCTCCTTGTCACTGACTCCAAAGACTTCGTTGGCGATGACGACCTGTTTGGGCCCCATGCAAGCCTTGCTTTCAAAGCCCATCATTTTTTCTCGTTCACACCATTTCCTAAAGGTTTCAGTATCGTTGTACTCCTGAAACATGAAGCTGATAGGGTGGATGCCGGCTGTTTTGGCATCGACTAGAAACTTGGAGAGGATGTAGTCGATGGTCGGGTTGTCAGGCTGCACCAGTGACTGTGGCAGTCCCAGTGACGTGAGCAGGTCGAGGATGCCGAGGTTGGCAGTGGTCAGACGCGGGTCGATGCGCAGTGTCGTGAGTTTCTTGAACGCCTCTTTGGTCTCCAGTGAGATGTGCAGTTGCTTTTGTTTATCAAGCAGCGTCAAGGCACGGGCGATGTCGTATTGGTCTTTGACCTTTGCCACGCGTACGGCATCGAAAGCGAAGTCGTTCAAAAAGGCTATCTCCTCTTCGCCGCCTTCGCCTATGGGGTTAGTGCGTACGACAATGAAGCTTTGGCTGTGCTCCATGTGGGAGAGAAAGAGCGCGATGTTCTCAAGCGCTTCACGTTTACGCTCGTGTGCGATGGCATCTTCAAGGTTGAGGGTGATCATATCGGCATCGCTCTCATCCATGCGGTTGAGGTGTTTGAGGTTGAGGGGGTTGAGCATCATGTTGGAGCGTCTGCGGCTGTGGGAGCAGGGGGCTTTGCGTTTGGTACCGAAGGTCTTTGGCAGGGTTTCGAGGTTTTCAAATATCATAGGAAATGATAACAAAACTTATGTCAAAACGGTATAATGTCCGTTAAAAAACAGGGGATACAATGCGACTATTTCTTTTTCTTTTTGCTGCTACGCTGATGGCCGGAGCCAATATGCAGCTCTACCCCAAACGCAGCTGCGGGCTCTACAACAACCTCAAACACACCTACAACCGCGACAATCTGCAGCTTGATATGCATCAAAGCTATGAGATGCTCAAACATCACAAGGGGCAGTATCTGCTCAAAGTACCCGGTGCGACACCGCCGCAGCGATGGGTCGATGATGACTGTCTGAGCCTTCGACCGCTTCGGGGTACACCGCTGTATGGCAAGCAAAACAGTGACAACAAAGTGGCGAAGAACGCAGAGCCTCAAAGCAAACCGCAGCTCCAACAAGCAGTACCCCAATCCAATCTACTGGCACTCAGCTGGCAGAACGCTTTTTGCCAAACGCACCGCTACAGAAAAGAGTGCAAACGTTCGCAGCATCTTTTTGGCGGTAAAAGCAACTTTACCCTGCACGGGCTCTGGCCTCAACCCAAAAACAGGGTTTATTGTGGAGTTGATCGTCGATTTGTCACAGCAGACCGCTACAAACACTGGAACAAACTGCCTGAGCCCAAGATGACACCGCAGACCAAAGCGGCACTGGAAGAGGTGATGCCGGGAGTTTCAGGCAATCTGCATAGGCATGAGTGGATCAAACACGGTACCTGCTACGGCACGGATGCAGAACACTACTTTCAGGATGCTGTGGCACTTGCCAAAAGTGTACGCCAGAGTGCAGTTGCTGACTTTTTTAGAAAAAACGAGGGCAAGCGTATCGGTATAGAGCGTCTTCGAAGGGTGTTTGACCAGACATTTGGCAGCGGCAGCGGAAAACGGGTAGAGATGCGCTGTAAAGGAGGGTTGATCACTGAGCTGTGGCTTCACCTTGGCAGCGGTGGAAGCAACCTCTCCAAAGCACTGCTTGCAGGCACACTGGTACACAGCCGCTGCCGCTACGGCATTGTGGGCAGGGCAGGTTATGGCCGATAAGCACGATGTACTTGAAGCACTCAAACACACCAATGTCTTTCTTACCGGCGGTGCGGGAACAGGAAAGAGCTACATTACCAATGAGGTCATTGCCGACTACCGAAAGCGCGGCAAGCAGGTTGTAGCACTCGGTTCGACAGGGGTGAGCGCGGTCAACATCGGCGGCTTTACCGTACACAGCTTCTTTGTCTTTGGCATCGCATCGAACTTCGAGGAGCTCTCGGCACATGACAAATATGCCAAAAAACGTTTGAGTGATCTCAAAAAGGTGCTCAAAGCCACTGACCTCATTATCATTGACGAGATCTCAATGGTCAGTGCTGACCTGCTCGATATGATCGCCTACCGGCTCAACGCCTACGGCTATCTTGGAAAAGTGCTGTTTGTCGGTGACTTTTTTCAGCTTCCTCCGGTGCAAAAGCAGGGGGGAGGCGGTGATATTTTCGGTCAGAAGCTCTACGCGTTTGAGTCGATGGCGTGGGAGCGGTTTGAGCTGGAGGTTGTTGAACTGACCGAGATGAAGCGGACGCAGGATGCCGAATTTACACATATCCTCTCCAAAGTACGGCAGGGTGTCTGTGACGATGAGGTGCTGGCATACATGCACCGTCTGTGGAACAATGAGGGGCTGGAGGCAGACCCGACCTACCTTTTTGGACGCAATGTGGAGGTGGAGAAGACCAACCGTGCACGCCTCAATGCGCTCGATACCGAAGAGACGATCCTCTTTGCCAATGTGGAGACCTTTGGCAACGTGCATGAGAAGAAGCTGGAGGGGTGGAAGAAACTGCTGCCGGTACAGGAGCATCTGACCCTCAAGGTGGGAGTGCCTGTACTTTTTACGGTGAACAAGTGGGGCAGGTTTGTCAACGGTGAGCGCGGTGTGCTGCATGCCATCGAGGAAGATCATCTCATCGTTGAGAAAGAGGATGCGTTCGTCCGTGTCGAGCGGCACGATTTTGACCTGCTTGATATGGTGGTCAAAGACAATGGTGAGGTGGAGCAGGTGAGTGTGGCAACCCTCTCACAGTTTCCTCTCAAGCTCGCTTACGCGGTAACCATTCACAAGTCACAGGGGATGAGCATTGACAACCTCGTTTGTAATGTGGACAACATCTTTGCCCCCAGCCAGTTCTATGTCGCCATCTCACGTGCCATCGACCCCAAACGGCTCAAGATCGACTTTGCCAGAGGCGACTTGACACGCTACCTTCAGCGTGTGATCCACGTCGATGAGCGGGTAGTCTCTTATTACAATGACAATGCTCTGCTTACTGATAGCTGATATATTTTGGCATATCTTTAATACGGTAGCGCCCTACAGGTTTGAGTCCAAGTGCCTCCTTCGGACTCATGAGAGGTTTGTCCTCTCTAAGAAAAAGTTTGAAACCACCCGCCACTCTTGCTGCACGACACTCTGTATAGAGACCGTTGTAGATCCTTATCTTCAGTGATGGTGAGCCATGTCCGTCTAGATTCATGATGAGATGTATGCCCGGATAGTAGCGAATACGCTCCTTATGCGTGACCATGTGCTCACTGAACATATGGACAATCAGTATCTTCTCCTGCGGAATATGGTGTGTTTTCAGATAGCCGCTCATGAGCTGCTGTGCCGCATTGACCTGCTCGGCTGTGATGGATCCTATCACTTTGCCAGGACGTACATTGAGGTCATCGACAGAAAATTCCGGGTCTATGGCAAAATGGACATTATCATAGGCAAGGTAGGGAAGCAGCGGTTTGATCGCCTGTGCCGGTGTTTTTTTCCCAAGCTGTATATCGAGAAAGACGGCAACACCGGCTTTTTGTGCAGCCTCTATATACTGTTTTAGGATCTTTTTCGGAAGTGGCAGCAGATAGTGCCCGTTTTTTCCAGGTTCTGTGATGGCAAGATCGTAGATGAGATCGAGCGCCGGTGTGACATGGTGTGTATAATTGAGCGCTTTTTCATAGACCTTTGCACGTGCTTTGACCTTTTCAATCAGTGTCGGCAGAGGGTAATAGCCCAAAATACCAAGTGCTTTCGTACCGGGTCTGCCGTAGTATGCGACGATCATGTCATAGTTTGAAGGCAACTGTCTTCTGTCGATTTTTTTGCATACTTTCGGTGCTGCCTGAAGCAACGTGCCCAGTAGAAAAGAGAGTATGAGAAGCGTAAAATATTTTTTTGACACATAGGTCCTTTTTGTCGTGTGATGGAAAGATTATAACATGTGGCATGTGCATCTTGCGTAGAATCTGTGGTAGAATAGTAACTCAACTTTCGCACATAAATTCTAAAGGAAAATCCATCTACGAAAGCCCATAAACAGGCAGATTTACGTACAATTTGTTACCACACACATTGTATAAAGGAGCCTGTTTTATGGAACTTG
>JALWTA010000019.1 GCA_027082955.1 Sulfurovum sp.
CTTCTGCAACTGATTTATCAGCCTCATTCTCTTTTGCTTCACGCAATGCATCGGGAATAGTGTTACCGGATGCATCTACTACCACTTCCCCCGCATAGACAGAGGAGCCGACATGAAGCGGGCGAAGATTACCTTGGACATCCTTCGCAAAAGCTTCTGTTGTGATGTTCTTCAAATATCCCATAATTTTCATTTGTGTAGTATTCCCTATATACTATATTTTACTAATTATACTAAATTAAATCAAATTCTTCAATGTTTCTAATCATAAATATCTTCATGTAATCTTCATAATCAATTTCTAGAATTGAAAATTTAAAAGAAAATTGTTTATGATAATATCTTAAAAATTTTACGCAATAAGAGGAAGATTATGAAGTTTATTTTATTAATCATCATTCTTTTTGTTCTATGGCTCACAGCACCTATGTGGCAGGTAGAACATACTATTGACAAATCCATAGTCATGACAGATAAGGAGAAAGAAGAAGCAGCAGAACAGGCCTATCTTTCCATACCTGCATCGGAGAGAAAACGTCTGGAATCCGATAAAAAATACGTTGAAAAATTTGGCAAAAAACCACGTATTGACCATGACAGTGATACCCCCTACGTTGTCAAAAAATACTGGAAAAAGATCTATAAATACCCTGAAAATATCATACCACTAAGCTGCACACCACTTGAGAAAAGCAGCAACGGATGGAAAACAGTCTGTAACTATAAAACAATAGAGGATAGCAGGTCATACCAACTTCAGCAACATATCTACTATATCGATAAAGGTACGGTCAAATGTGCCCGTTCCGCAGTAAAAATATGACAATTTGACATATTTTTATCTTTCTCCTGCTTTCTATCGTATGATATATTCAAGAAAAGCATAAGGAGCATACCATGGAAGGCACCATAGAAGTCAGCTACACAGTGATGTGCAAGCAAGATGTACGCATCGAAATCACACTCAACGATCTGCTTGCCAACGAAAAAGTACTGCGCGCCATTAAAGGCGAGTTTGCCAAAGGGCTGCGCAACATCGAAGTAACCGCCAAAGAGAATACACCCGTTACCCTCAAAACCGCAAAAGAGATCCACACCTTCACTGCCAGCAAGAACGACTTTGCAGACCTGCTTGAACTTGCCGAAGAGGATGCCCGTACCCACAAACGGCTGAAAAAGGAGTGCGAAGGTGTGGAGCTCGTAGATATTCGGACGGTTGATTAATTGCATTTGGCTATAATCTGACATGGCTAAAAAGAAAAAGAAATATCTGATCAAACTCAACAACAAAATACGCAACTACTTTAAAGGACTCCCCTTTGATGAGGGTATTGCAACGCTTGATGATGACAAGCTCATGGCACTGGTGATGCTGCTTGAAATGCAGCTTGACAACTTTGAACGTGACGACATGATACGCGCCCTGCGCCGTGTCTGGAGTGAAGGAGAGGCAGGTGCAAGAGAGCTCATCGTCTCTTTCCTGACCCAAAACCACAAAGCAGTACATGCCCAGAAGAGCAATCCTCCGGTAGATAAAGTAGAGAAGATACTCCATCTGCTTGAAAACATCGAGCACACCAGAGAAGAAGAGAATCTCATACTCGAAGCCTTTATCGACACCAAGAGCGCCAAGATCACTGAAGAGAAGATTGCAAAGAAGCTCTACTATCTTCGTATGAAAGAGCGCATCAGAACACTTGAACGGAAGCTTAATATTGTCTTCAATACCCTCAACGAAATCGAGTTTACCCACAGTTTCACCTTTGCACTCAAAATCTACGACTTTGGCAAACTGCTGCTCTGTGTCAGCGACCCTATTGATCTTGAAACACTGTGGGAACAGGAAGAGGCTGACACCGTTGCCTATCTGGAGTCGGTCAAAGAGGCGTGCATCGCAGCCAAAAAAGAGGAAATACGTACCTTTCTTGCTGACATCTACAGCAGACCCCACCCCTATCTTGACGAAGAGACCATCCACAGGGCACTCAAACAGATGCGTCCAGAAAAGATGCTCTACCATGCGCCACTGCCGTTTGATACTGTAGAAAAGATATTAAAAAATATAAGCGACAAGTATGATGTGTTCGAGAGTACCGACCATATTATCATCGAAAAAGAGAAGTTCCATGATCTCTTTGGTACCATGCTCTACTATACCACCTCAGTTGCCTACGAAAAACCTTTTTTGTACAACCTGATCTGGAGAGGAGAGACCCCACCTGTCAAAGAGGACATTAACCGGGTCAACGATGATCTGCTCGCCCACTTCCGTGTCGCACTCGATGACCTGATGGAGCAGATGCAGCAGATGGCAGAGAAACTGACACTTGACGACTCTGTCATGGAAGAGTTCATTGTCCGTTTTGTCGTGCCACAGGTAGAGAGTTCACGCAACCTCAAACTCAAGGAGAAGACCAAACGGCGCATCCTCTTTCACTTTGGTGAGCACATCAAACCCCTGCTCGAAAAGCAGAAACGCGAAGCCCTGCTTGCCAAAACCATCCGCGACTTCAAACGCCTTTTCCCTCTGGCACGCCAGCTCAAACGCAAGATCATCTTCCATGTAGGACCTACCAACTCGGGTAAAACCTACGAAGCGCTCAAGGCACTCAAAGCAGCAACCACCGGCTACTACCTCGCACCGCTGCGTCTGCTTGCCCTTGAGGGGTACGAAAACCTCAAAGCCGACGAGATCAATGTATCGCTCATTACCGGGGAAGAGGAGATCATCGACGAGGAGTCCACCCATATCAGCTCCACCATCGAGATGATGAACGGCTCGGTTGATGTCGATGTCTGTGTCATTGACGAGATACAGATGATCGCAGACAGAGACCGTGGATGGGCATGGGCAAACGCCCTCATTGGCGCGCCCGCAAAAACAGTCATCCTGACCGGATCGACCGATGCGCTCCATGCGGTCAAGGCACTCTGTGACTACCTTGAAGAGCCGCTTGAGATCAAACACTTTGAACGGAAAAATCCGCTTGAAGTGATGAAGCGTGCCACACCCATGAAGCAGATCAAACCCCAGACTGCCGTGGTGGCATTCTCCAGACGTGATGTCCTTTCACTCAAACAGCAGCTGAGCCAAAAGTACAGTGTCTCTGTGGTGTATGGCAACCTCTCCCCTGAAGTACGCCGCCAAGAGGCAAGACGCTTCAGAGAAGGAGAGAGTGAAGTGCTTGTTGCTACCGATGCCATCGCCATGGGGCTGAACCTGCCCATCCGCACCATCCTCTTTGCAAAAGACAACAAATTTGACGGACTCAGACGGCGCGAACTGCTGCCAAGCGAAGTGCTCCAAATCGCTGGACGTGCCGGACGGTACGGCATTGAAGAGAAGGGCTATGTCGGCGCACTCGATGAGGGAACACTCAAGACCATCTACAAAACCTTCCACACACCGCTAAGTGACATTGAACTGCCGGTTTCTGTCATGGCGAGTCTGGAGCATGTGATGCTCATTGGGGAGATACTTGAGACAGAAAACATCACGACCATTCTGGAGTTTTTCGCCGACAATATGGAATTTGACGGCCCATTTATCGCTGCCAACATCGAAAGTATGCTTGAGATCGCCGCAATTGTTGACGAATACGACCTTGACCTACGTACCCGCTACCACCTAAGCTGCGCACCGGCAAGCATCTCCTCACCCTACATCGAGTCGGTCTTTCACCGCTACATCCGCCAGATCGAAGCGGGCAACAAAGTACTCTACATCCCTCCGCGCGACCTGCCCGCCTTTGCCCAGACAAACGACATGCTGCTCAATGCCGAAGACCGTGTGCGTGAGATCTCCCTTTACCTCTGGCTCAGTTTCAAATTTCCCGACCTCTTTGAAGATACCCCAAAAGCCATCGAGGCACGGGCGAGACTCAACAGCTACATCGAAAACTCTCTGCGTCAGGGGCACTTCACCAAAACCTGCCGCCGCTGCGGCAAGGTGCTTGACTTCTCCTACCGTTTCTCCATCTGCGATGCGTGCCACAGCAGCAAAAAGCGTGGCGGCAGCAGCCATAGCAGACATCGTGGCGGATACAGAGGCAAACACAAAAAATATTAATATTTTATAATATATCAAACTTTGCAAGAAGTGGTCGATGGTCGGAGATGCCGCCATCGTCGGGAACTTCATGCGTAAGCAGCTTCAGTTTACGATAGAAAATAAAGTCAAGATGGTTGCCAAAGACAGATTTGACAGGGTCGCTTTTTCCAAAGGGAACACGCTTCATCCCCAGTCTTTTGGCAGTCTGTAGCAGCTTCTTGCTGCGTGACCGGCTCCATGCGTTGAAATCACCGGCAATCAGAAGTGCCCCATCGTAGTTTTCCAGAAAGCGCAATATGCGCGACTTTTCCTCCACATAGGCACGGTCTTCACGAAAGTTGATCGCATGTACATTGACTACCAGCAGCCTGTCACCGTTTTCCAGCCTGTAGCGGCTTATGAGCAGGCTTTTGTGTGTTGCAAAGAAAAGCTCACGGTGCTTGGAGAGGTAGGCTTTTGTCTCCTCCGCCACTGCCCTGCTTGCAGTAAGCACACCGTAATTGTTCTCTTTGTAGCTGATGTTTGCCGCTGCATCATAGGAGTAGCCATCAACCCTGCAGGCATCGCCGTTTTTGAAGTTTGCCTCCTGAAACAGCAGCAGATCAGCCTGACGGGACTGCACAAAGGCTGCGAAACGTCCATCTTCTCTGTTTTTCTTGTAGACATTCCAGCAGAGTAGCGAAAACGGCAGCGGTATGTTTGGCAACGCATCACGTAGGCAGTGGCTGTGGTGCACCTGTTGGGGCAAGAACATCTGCTACACCATCGGTGCAAAGACTTTCATGATATTCTCGAAAGCTTCACGTGTTTTGGATGGGGGTTCAAGTCCGCGGACAGAGGTTTCCATCAGGGTGTTCATCCATCCCTCCAACGCCTCAATGAATGTCGGCGAATAGACAAATGTCACCACCTCATAGTTGAGAAACAGACTTCTGTTGTCAAGGTTGAGCGAACCGACCATACCGCCAAGCGTATCGACCAAAATCGCCTTGGCATGCAGCATTTCCCCTTCAAAGAGCACCACATCGATCCCGTTGTTGTAAAGGTCGCGCATGTAGGGGCTGCGTACAATGTCTGTAAAGAGATGGTCTGAGTGTTTTGGCGTAATGAGCTTCACATCCACCCCCTTATGCTGCGCGATGATCAGTGCCTGTGTGATGTTCTCATCGGGTACAAAGTACGGGGTTACGATCCAGATGCGCTCTTTGGCACTGTAGATGGCATTGAGCAGCGCTTCGTAGAGTGCATCTTTGGCAATGTCAGGCCCTGAGGGAACAACCTGCACAAGACTCTCCCCTTCAAACTCCTTTACGGTAGGAGTATTGGGTTCGATTGTCTCGCCGGTCGCATACTCCCAGTCATTACGGAAGATGGAACGAAAGTGCTGTACCGCAGGCCCCTGAAGACGGTAGAGAAGATCATACCAGCGTTTGCTTCCGTCATCTGGCCCCATATATTCATTGCTCAGGTTCATCCCGCCGCTTAACAGTGTGGTCTGGTCGAAAAGGTAGATCTTTCTGTGGTTTCGCAGATTGATGTAACTCTGCATGGGGTACTTGAGCATCGGTACAAAAAAAGCAACCTCCCCTCCGGCACTTCTTAGCGCTTTAAATCCCCGCTGGTTGATGTAAACACCGAACGAGCCGACTGTATCTAACATCAGGCGTACCTTTACCCCCTCTTTCGCCTTTTGGGTCAAGGCATCAACAATGGATGTGGTCATTGCATCGAAGGTAAAGACATAAGTAGCGATCTCGATGCTTTTGGTCGCTTTTCCTATCTCCTTCATCATCGCTTCATAAGCATCGGTATCACTGGTAATGAGCTCAAAGCTGTTTGCACTGCTTGCCGGAGGAATGCCGTTTTTCATCAAAATGTTTGCCAGTGCATGCTCGGTATGGTTGATATGATAGTGTTCATATTCTTTAATATTTGGAAACTGTACCAGCTCTTTTGCATGTTTGTTATCCCGTTTGCGTATGCCTATGAGAAAATAGAGCGGCGCCGCGATATAGGGCATAAAAATAATAAAGAGCATCCATGAGATCATACTGGTAGAAGAGCGTTTCTGGTAAACAATGTGCCCCAGCGCCGTAAATACCAATATACCGCCAAGCAGCAGGAAAAGGTAGGAACCTGCTATGGACCATGCTGAAAGTTCGATGATGCACCTCCCTGATTTTTGGTATTATAGCATGACACATTGTAATATACTCTGTCACCTTTGGAAGCACTTTTTTACAATTAAGATCTATTTTCTCCTATTTGTTAACTTTTTATGTTATAATACTCCCACAAAACCAAATTAAAAAAGGATTAACCATGCCAAAGATCAACAAATATGTAGACATCGACACTGTAGAAAGAGAAGCGAAAAAAGACCTTATCGACAGACACTCACCATTCATCACTGTTCAGGGTGAAGCAAAAAAAGGTGAAATGCTTGCAGTAAACGTTAAAATGGGTCAAGAGTATACTCACCCGGATGATTTCGACCACTACATCGAGTCTATCACACTCTTTGACGGTGACACAAAACTTGCAATGGCAACATTCGTACCGGGAACACTCGGAAATGAAAAGTCTCACGCAGAAGTAACTTTCAACATCAGACCAATGAAGAAAAAACTCAACCTCGTAGCACACGGATACTGTACAAAACATGGTATCTGGGAATCTACGCCTGTTGAAGTAGAAGTTGCAGAGTAATCCAAAGCCCGTATATGCGGGCTTTACCACCTATCTATAAACAGATTTTTTACTTTTATCCATCCCCATTTATCCCAAAAAACATTTTTCCCTATCAACAAACTTTCATGGTTTAGAGGTAAATTCGTCTCATGTGTATTTTTTAAGCATTCATGGAGGAAACGACTCAAATTTATATGTAAGTGCTCTCCCCTCTAAAGGGAGAAGAGAAGAAATGTTGAGATAGATCTCGCTAAATATTTCCTAACCAGCCGGCAGCCTACGCTACAGCCTGTACTGAATCATCTACCGTTACTTGTACGGTCGGATCGATCGCAGCGGCTGAAGCTGTGTCTGTCGTGCTGGTATCTGGTGTTGTAGCAGCTGTATCTGCTGTTGTGGTACTCTCTGCCGATGCAGACGAAG
>JALWTA010000020.1 GCA_027082955.1 Sulfurovum sp.
TACTTTCACTCCTTGGGGAAAGAGTGCACCCGATGGGTGAAAGAATCAAGTGCACTTTTTTCTCTGGTTTCTTCGTATTTTACGACACTCCCGCTTATTTACATTTTTTCTATTTCGATTTTAGGGGTAGAGTGGTATCACCCAGACGGTAAAAACAAAAAGCACAGGCACAAAAAGCAGCGTACTGAGCAAAATCAAAGCTGTGACATCCTGCGGACGGCAGTCGTAGAGTGAAGCGAGGTTGATGTTGGCAACGGCAAGCGGGGTTGTCATTTCCATAAGGATGACCGCCTGTACAAACAGTGGCAGGTCAGTCAGTGAGAGAATGAGTGCGCTGAAAAAGGGCACAAAAACAAACTTTTGGCTGAGTGTGCCGGTAAAGAGTTTGGGGTGTACCTCACGTATCTTGATGCCATAAAGAAAGGTACCCAGCAAAAAGAGCTGCAGTACAATCCCGGCATAGGCACCCATCTTGAAAAATTCCAAAATCTGCTCAGGCAGTGTGACATGTGAGAGGTTGAGCACCATGGCAACGGCTGAAGCAGGGATGATGGGGATTTTGACGATGTTAAGCAGTGAGGTTTTGACATCGAAACTGCCGCGTGAATAGATGTAGGCTCCCAACACATAGACCACCACCACATTGGCAATGTTGATGAGGGTAGTGTAGATGACACTCTGTTCTCCAAAGAGGGCGATGCCAAGGGGGATTCCGATGTTGCCTGTGTTGCCCACAAAGCCCGCGATGGAGAAGATGGAACGTTTTTTGGGGTCGTCAAAGATGATCTTAGCGATATAGATAGAAGGGATAAGCAAAATAAAGATAATCCCAAAATAGATACCCACAACGCTAAAGTGCTCCCAGTGCAGTTTTGCAGTACTAAACCCCCAGACACTTACAAAAGGCTGCATGAAATAGACCGACATGAGTGTCAGCGTCTTGGGATCCATCTGCGCTTTGAAGATCCGTTTGGCAAGGTAGCCAAGTGCAATGAAAACATAAACGAAAAGGATGGAAAGCAGTGTTGTTGTCATGGCGGCATTATAGCGTATTTGGCATGGATATTATCTGCACATACTATGCACACTCTCTGATTATAATGGTATAAATGCCTATAGAAGGAGGCTATGATGCAGTATGTTATCAAAGATCCGGTTTGCGGTATGGATGTGTCGGAGTTTTCCGAATTTCATACGATGTTCGATGGAAAAGAGTACTTCTTTTGTTCCGAAAAATGTCAGCAAACGTTTCTGGAGACCCCGCAAAAATATGCGGCTCAAAAAGAGGCGTCATGTACGCAGTGTGAGCCGATAATTCCAAATGTCAGTCATGAACACCTGCATACCCACAAAGCAGAAGTTGCTGAAGACAAGGATGCAGTCTATACCTGTCCTATGCATCCGGAAGTACGGCAAATCGGTCCGGGAACCTGCCCCAAGTGCGGCATGGCGCTCGAACCGCTTGTCAGCAAAGCAGCAGGAGTGGAGTCAGATACTGAACTTAAAGATATGACACGCCGCTTCAAGATCAGTACACTGCTGGCTGTTCCGGTTTTCCTGCTTGCGATGGTAGCAGACCTTGCACCACAGTGGCTGCCGCAATGGTTCTCCATGTCAATGGTGCAGTGGATAGAGTTTCTCCTGGCTACACCGGTTGTACTGTGGGGCGGATGGCCTTTCTTTGTACGGGGTGTCCAGTCTGTAAAGAGATGGAACCTCAATATGTTCACTCTGATTTCTCTGGGTGTCGGTGCCGCATGGCTCTACAGTATGATAGCCCTTCTTTTCCCGCATATCTTTCCGCCGAAAATGCAGCTCGAAGGCGGACTGGTACATGTTTACTTTGAAGCGGCAGCGGTGATTGTCGCATTGGTACTGTTTGGACAGGTATTGGAACTTAGAGCGCGTTCACAGACCAACACTGCCATTGAAGCACTGCTTAGTCTTGCACCCAATACAGCACGTATTGTACGAGAGAACGGCACTGAAGAGGATATTGGTATTGAACTGGTTAAGGTTGGAGACCGACTTCGTATCAGACCCGGAGAGAAGATCCCTGTTGACGGAGTGGTGATCGAGGGGCAGAGTTATGTCGATGAGTCTATGGTGACAGGAGAACCGGTCGCTGTTGTCAAACGCATAGGTGATGAGGTGATCGGTGCGACGGTCAATACTACAGGTTCTTTACTGATTGAAGCGCAAAAGATAGGTGCGGATACACTGCTGTCACAGATCGTTGAGATGGTCGCCAACGCACAGCGTTCACGCGCACCCATACAGAAACTGGCCGATGTCGTATCGGGCTATTTTGTACCGGCTGTTGTGATCGTTGCCATCATCGCATTTATCGGATGGTTTTTCTGGGGACCTGAGCCGCGGCTGGCGTATGCTGTGGTGTCGGCTGTAGCAGTGCTGATCATTGCATGTCCGTGTGCGCTTGGTTTGGCGACACCCGTTTCCATCATGGTTGGTACGGGCAAAGGAGCAACTGTCGGTGTGCTGATAAAAAATGCAGAAGCGCTGGAGATCCTTGAAAAGGTCGATACACTTGTGGTGGACAAGACCGGTACTTTGACTGAAGGGAGTCCAAAGCTTGTGAGCATTGTCTCTCTGGATGAGACTGATGAAGCGCGTATGCTTTCCCTTGCAGCCAGTCTTGAGCGGGCGAGCGAACATCCGCTTGCCGAGGCAGTTGTCAAGGAGGCTCAGCAGCGGGAGTTGCCGCTGCATCAGACAGAGGCGTTTGAGTCTGTCACAGGCGAAGGTGTCAAAGGCACTGTGGATGGTGTAGAAGTCGCGATTGGCAACAGAAAGATGCTTGAACATCTGGGTATTAAGACAGAATCGGCACAGGCAGCTGCAAAAGAGTTGCGTCAGGAAGGAGAGACGGTTATGTTCGTTGCCATTGACGGTAAGGTATCAGGACTGCTCGGTGTGACAGATCCTGTCAAGGCATCGACACCGGAGGCGATCCGTGCGTTGCATGAGCAGGGTATAGAGGTGGTGATGCTTACTGGTGACAATGCAGACACGGCAGCAGTGGTTGCCCAAAAACTCGGCATCGATCGTGTTGAAGCAGAAGTCTCACCCTCTCGCAAAGCGGAGGTGATAGAGGAACTGCAGAAGGAAGGTAAAACGGTAGCGATGGCGGGTGATGGTGTCAATGATGCCCCGGCACTTGCCAATGCGCATGTGGGTATTGCGATGGGAACAGGGACGGATGTCGCGATGGAGAGTGCCGGTGTGACACTGATAAAAGGTGATCTTACGGGGATCGTGAGAGCGATCAGACTCAGCCGTGCAACGATGAGAAACATCCGTCAGAATCTCTTTTTCGCCTTTATCTACAATGCACTCGGTGTACCGGTAGCAGCCGGTGTGCTCTATCCTGTATTTGGCATATTGCTCTCCCCGGTCATTGCCGCAGCGGCGATGAGCTTTTCTTCTGTGTCAGTGATCAGCAATTCGCTGCGGTTGAGAAACCTGAAGCTTTAAGGGCATACAATAAGCATAGAGAATGACAGGAGTATAAAGAATGAGAATATTGCTGATGGAGGATGATCCGGTACTGGGTGAGATCATTACCGATTATCTGAACGGATACTACAGTGTAGATCATGTCTTCGATTCACAGGAAGCACAGGAGATGCTCGATGCCCAAAAGTATGATCTTCTGATCTTCGATGTCAATGTCCCCGGGATAAGCGGTATAGAACTGATCAGGGAGCTTCGTAGTTTTAACGACACAACTCCCGCCATTATCATTACTGCCTATGACGATACGGAACATCTTCGAAAAAGTTTCGATGCCGGTGCACATGACTACATCAAAAAGCCCTTTGAACTTGAGGAGCTGAGACTGCGTATCGACAAGAGCAAAGCACTTTTTCACATCGAACAGGAAGAGAAGATGACATTGGGAGAAGATTTGATGTACTACCCTTCCAGACGCATGGTGCGTAAAAACGGCAAGGAAATACTGCTCAAACCAAAAGAACATGAGATCCTCTCCTATTTTGTTGCACACCCGCACAGACTCATCTCTACAGAGGAGCTTGTGCAGAACATTTGGGAGTTTGAACAAATACCCAGCGATGCGACCCTGCGCTCCTATATCAGAAATCTCAGAGAGATCATAGGCAGCGAAAAGATCACAACGCAAAGAGGGGCAGGCTACCGCTATGAATGAGTTGGAGAAAAAGTCGTTCTACTCCTTCCTTGGGCTCTACATTATCTCCTCCTTGTTCTTCATACTTCTGGTCGGATACTGGTACTACATCGCTCAAAAGAGTGCGCTGGAGAATGAGACCTATTATAAACTGATACACTATGCAGATACAACTTCAGGAGAGATTATTGCGGCACATATGCAGCAAAAACCTTTGCAGCAAACCCCGCTTCCGGAAGGTATTGGTATTGTCATGATCAACACAAATGGAAAAGTAGTGCAAGGAAATCTGATCGATCAGTCTATGGCATTGAAACCCGGTTATTATTACCGTCATGGATACCATATATTGATATCGGATGCACCAAGAGACCATTTAAATATCCGATATGTGGTACTTCAGACGACCATGCCATCAAAAGAGATTGACGCTCTGAAAGCCCTTGTCCTTGAAGTGATGCTGCTTATCTTTTTGTTGGTGGTGATCGTCGCATGGATCCTTTCCAAGATATTCATGCGTCCTTTGCATCAGCGTGTGACACAGATAGAGCATTTTATTAACGACATTACCCATGAGCTCAACACCCCCATCTCCGCACTGAGTATGGCGACCGAACAGGCGCTCAAGCAGGAGGAGTGTACACCCAAAACACTCAAAAACATCTCTATCAGTACCCGTCAGCTTTACGACATCTACCGTTCGCTGACCTATCTGAACTTTTCTGAACAGAAGGAGGTCGATGAGGTGATCGATGTAGGGGAGAGTGTAGAGAAGAGTATCGCCTACTACCGTCCGCTTGCGGAGGTGAAGCAGATAGGTTTTGAAACTGATGTTGAGTCGTATATGTACCGCATGCCACAACCCCAGCTTCAGCTGCTGCTTGGCAATCTTATTGGCAATGCCATCAAGTACTCACCAAGACGCTCGACGATTACAATCCATTTCCATGACGGGATACTGCATATCAAAGATGAAGGCATCGGCATTGCTCCTGAAAAACAGAAAGAGGTGTTTGAAAAGTTCCGCCGGGGTACCGACTACTCCGGTGGGTTTGGTGTGGGACTGAGTATTGTCAAGAGTATCTGTGACAAATATGGGATTGATATAACGCTTACTTCAGCGTTGGAAAAAGGGACAGAATTTAGGCTTTGTTTTCATGAAAAAGTATAAAATGTAGAAAAAACCAATAAAATCTATTGATTTACTTGACAAAGAAGAAAAAATAGAGTATACTGGCAACATAAATTGAAAAGGCACTTGTAAAAACCCTATCGCATCACGATGGACAAGGGCATTTGGTTTCTAAGATTGTTGTAGTCTCCCCTTTATATTGTTAGATCTTGAGAAGGAAACCGGATGTTGTGATGCGATAGGGTATTTAGAGGTGCTTTTAGTTTCTGCAAAGGACATATTATGTCTCCATCATGCCCCATCTCCCAAAGACGTATCGATACAAATCTTGTTCGGGTCATCTCGTTTCAGGTTTTCTTGTTTACTGTACTTTTTTCGGTCACGCACAGCTTGCTGTTCGTTGTTATTATCCTTTTCGATTTTGTCATGCGTATTATGAGACAGGAGAAATTGAGTCCGTTTTATCTTACAGCATCGTTCATTTTGAAACAGTGGCAGGCTGCACCCAAATATGCAGATGAATCACCAAAGCGGTTCGCTCTTTATCTTGGATTGATCACAGCTTCGATGATCTTGCTCTTTGCTGTGGCAGGATTGGTAAAAACAGCGATTTTTGTGTCACTGATCCTTATTATTTGTACATTTCTTGAAGTTTTATTCGATTTTTGTATAGGTTGTAAGATATACTACGTTTTACAATTAGTGAAGGTAATGAAACATGATAGGAATTTCAACTAAAACGGTTTATGCCGTTGCCGCACTGCATGAACTTGGTGCTATGCATGAAAATGAGGTACTGAAGATCAAAGAAATCGCTTTGCGTGCTTCTATCCCGCAGAGTTTCCTTGAACAGATACTGCTTGAGCTGAAAAAACAGGGTGTATTGACCAGTATCAAAGGGGCACACGGCGGATATAAGCTGGCAAAGGATCTGAAAGATATTACCCTAAGAGAGGTGATAAGTATCCTTGAGACTGACGCATTTTCAGACATTTGCCGTACGGAGAATATGGCGTTGAAACTTTTTTGGGAAGATATCCAAAAAGAATTGATGGACGTGTTTGAAATGCCGCTTTCAGAGCTGAAAAACTACCAGATGAAAGCCAACTACGCACTCAATTATTCAATATAAGTAAAAAATTATCTATAATTAGGGAACAGGAATGAACCACGATTTCGAATACTACAATACCCTGCTGGTACAGAGTGTCGGCGGGAAAGTCGGGCCGATCGCACCGACCATCACACCCTCTGCAGCATACGGATATGCCGATGCTCAGGAAGCAGAAGGGATCTTTTCAGGAGAGGTGAACAAGCCGCTCTATGCACGGGTAGGAAACCCGACCAATGCCAAGCTTGAGGGCATTGTGGCAAAGATAGAGGGCGGCTTTGGTGCCATCGCAACCGCTTCGGGTATGGGGGCGCTCTCCATGGTAACCACGGCACTGCTTAAAAGCAGTGATGAGATACTTTGTGTGGGCGGATTTTTCGGCGGTACCTACACACTGGTAAACGAAACCCTCAAACGGTTTGGCATCAGCAACAGCTTCTGTACTATCAATGACTTCGACTATATGGAGCAGAAACTCTCCGAAGGGGTTAAGATGGTACTGCTTGAGAGTGTAGGTAATCCGAGTCTCAGACTGCCTGACCTCAAAGCTATCGCCGACCTGTGTAACAGGTATGAAACCCTGATGGTCGTGGATAACACTGCCACACCGCTGCTGGTACGTCCGCTTGACCTTGGTGCGGACATTGTGGTGCACTCGACGACCAAAAATATGTCTGGCAACTCGACCGCACTGGGCGGCATTGCTGTCTTTAGGGCGGTAAAAGAGGAGGGTGACAAACTCTTGAACGAGAAGTATGCCGACGTGCACAAATTTGTCAAAAAAGCGGGCAAAAAAGCCTTCATTCCCATCTGTAAAAAACGTGCCATTCGTGATATGGGGATGACAGCAAACGCCTTTGGTTCTTTCCTGACCATGCTTGGGCTTGAGACACTGGCACTGCGTGTAGAGCGCATCAACAATTCTGTCGCAAAAGTAGCGGCGATCCTTGAGGAGTCACTGCCGGAAGGCATCGAGGTAAACCACCCCTCCTTGGCAAAAAGCGAAGACCATGCACGCTACCTCTCAGACTTCTCCAACGGCTGCGGTCCGCTGTTGACACTCGAGTGCGGTACCCCTGAACGTGCCTTCAGACTGCTCAACAACCTCAAACTTGCCACACTCACCGCCAACATCGGTGACAACCGTACTTTGGCACTCCATATGCAAAGTACCATCTACAGCGACTTTGACGAGGAGGCACGCCGTTTCAACGGTGTGACAGAGGGGCTTATCCGTGTATCAATAGGGCTTGAAGATCCCGAAGCCATCGCAGAAGATTTCCTGCAGGCAGCAGAAGCGGTTTAATACTGCAGTTCCGCCTTCAATCCGTAAAAATAGCTCTGCATCTGAAACATCGCTTGAGATGTGAGCTTCTGCATAAACGACTCCAGTTTATCCTTTTGCTTCCAGACAGCTTTTTTGACACCAGCGGTTTTTTCCAGTTCTTTTTTTGCATCGCTGAGGGTACCCACCGCATCGATGAGTCCAACTGCTTTGGCACGTGAGGCAAGGAAGATGTGGGCGTTGGCATAGTTTTCTGAAGCGTTGATGTCGAGGTGGCGCGCTTTGGCAACATCACTGACGAAAAGCTTGTAGGTATCTTTTGTCAGGCGTTCGAGTTCGGCGCGCTCTTCGGGTGTCCATTTGCGTGTGGGTGTTCCTGCCTCTTTGTATTTCCCCTCTTTGACGATCTGCGGTTTAACACCTATTTTGTTAAGCAGTTCCTCGATGTCCGCACTCTCCATGATCACCCCGATGGAACCGACGATCGCACCGGGGTTGGCAATGATCTTGTTGGCAAAGATGGAGCTGTAGTAGCTGCCGCTTGCCATGATGCCTGAAGCGTAGGCAATGACAGGTTTCTTTTTTTGCAGGTTACGGATCGCATAGCTTATTTCAATGGAGGGTGGTACGGCACCGCCGGGAGAGTTGACGTTGAGCAGTACCCCTTTGATACTTGGGTCTTTGCTTGCATCCTCTATCTGTTTGACGATCTTCTCCGCATTCATGATCGGACCAAAGAGTTTGATCTCCTGAAGGTTCGGTTTTTTCAGCGGTGCTTCGGCTGAGGGCATCAGGACAACAAAAAGGATGAGCAAAAAGAGCAGTCCCTTGAAGTGCTCACCGATCCATTTGATAGCGTTGCTAAGTCTCTTAAACATACTGTTCTCCTTCAATATATACGGCATCCGCCTCTTTGGTATGCAGCAGTGTCCAGAGGGCGATCTCTTCAGGACGTTTGGGCAGTTCAGGCAGGGTGACGAGGGCAAAGTCGGCATCTTTGCCTACCTTGAGCGAGCCGTTGTTGAGCCTCAGTGCTTTGGCGGCATCTTCGGTTGAGGCTTTGATGAGTTTGCGTGCAAGCAGGTCAACCGGGGCTTTGTGGTGCAACATCAGCGCCGCTCTAAACTCGTCAAAGATGTTGAGTGAGTCGTTGGAGCTGAGCCCGTCTGTGGCAACGGTGTAGGGAAGCTCCAACGCTTCAAGACTCTCCAGTGCCAGCCGTCCGCAGCCAAGGTAGCGGTTGGAGCGCGGGCAGTGGGCTACGGTGTGCCCTTTGGCTTTGAGGTGGGCAAGCTCCGCTTCGTTTGCCTGTACACAGTGGACAAAGTGGGCAGGGTAGGTGTCGAAAGCGTGAAGAAACTCCTCAATGTTTGTTACCGGGGTGGAGGTGTTGAAGAACTTTTCAAAGAACGCTTTGAACTCTCCGCTGCCTTTTTCAAGCCACTCTCGCTCTGCCTGAGACTCCAGAAAGTGTGTCGTCAGCGGCATGGCATGCTGTTTTGCAAGCGTCACTGCACGCTGCAAAATGACAGGGTGTACCGAGTAGGGGGAGTGGATGGCGATGCCGGGGGTAATGCGGCTTTGGTTATCGCAGCTCTGAGAGGCTTTGACACGTTCGAGAAAGTCGTTGTAGAGCATGTCCGCATACTGGGCATTGGAGCCGATGAGCTCATTGAAAAAGACCACACGCTGGGGAGTGTTTTCACACACTTCAAGCTCGGTACCGAAGCTGGAGATGGCACCAAAGCAGGTGATACCCGAACGGAGCATCTGGTTACACTCTTGGCTCATCATCTCATTGTCACATGCCTGCAGCAGATCGTCACGGTGTTCGATGACCGAGTCAAGCCAAGGCATAAAATCACCGTATTTGAGCGAAGTACGGTTGGCGGAGAACTCCAGATGGACATGGGTGTTGATAAATCCGGGGTAAATAACCGTGTAGGGTTTGGCACGGATCAGCTCTGCCTCGGGGTAGCGGGCAATGAGGTTTTCGGGCAGATCGACCGCTTCGATGCGGCTCTCAAAAGCAATGGCGAGGTTTTCGACGAAGTTTCCGTCTATGTACAAATAATCGGCGATAATGATTTTCATCTATAACGTTCCTTGGGTTTAAACCTATTTGGATAAAATAATACCCTAAATTATACATGAAGAAGGTAGTAAAATGAAAATAGTCGTTATTCAAGGGCCAAATCTCAACATGCTCGGTGTTCGTGACCAGAATATCTACGGTCCTATGAAACTTGAGGATATCCATGCACAGATGAAGGCGTTTGCAGAGCAGAACAATCTGGAGATCGAATTTTTCCAGAGCAACCTCGAAGGTGAGATCGTAGACCGTATTCAGGAGTGTATGGGCGATGCGGACGGTATCATCATCAACCCGGCTGCATACACACACACTTCCATCGCGATCCGTGATGCACTTGCGGCAGTGAAGATCCCTGCGATCGAAGTACACCTGAGCAACATCCATGCCAGAGAAGAGTTCAGACACACCTCTCTGACCGCACCGGTATGTGCAGGGCAGATCGTGGGTATGGGACCGTTTGGATACCACCTTGCTATGGTTGGTATGGCACAGATCCTCAATGAGGTTGCTGCTATGAAAAAAGCACAGGAAGCTGCACAACAGGCTGCTCAGAAGTAACATTTTCCCCTGAAACGCAGGTGCACTCTCTGTGCACCGTCCGTCCCAATACCCCAATCTGAAAAGGTTAGCCATGAACTATATGCTCAAAGATGAAAACGCTATCTATTACGAATGCGGCTACAGCTGTGACAATGCACTCTATCTGCAGTTTGGAAACGAAGCATATTTTATTACGGACGGACGTTACACGGTCGATGCCAAAGCGCATGTCAAAGGTGCCAAGGTGGTCATTGCTGCCGATCTCTACGGCGAGGGGGCAAAGTTGATCAAAAAGCACAAGATCAAAAAGATTGTCTATGACCCCAAAGAGTGGACGGTGTTTGGTTTTGAACGCATTGCATCAGCGGTAAAGTGCAAGCTCTCACCCGAGCCTGACTTTTCACACAAAAAGCGCATCATCAAAAGTGATGCAGAGCTCAAGATACTTGCCAAAGCGGCAAAGCTTGGACGCAAAGCCTTCAAACAGCTTGCCAAAGAGATCACTGCCAACGGGTTTGGCAAAGATGAATACGCGCTGACCTACATGGCAAAGGGGGTATTGAGCGACTACGGCAGGTACGACCTTAGTTTCGATCCGATCGTTGCCATCAATGCCAACGCTGCCAAGCCCCATGCCACACCGACAAAGAGTGTGCTACAAACGCATGACCTGCTGCTTATCGATGCGGGGCTGAAGTACAAGCGCTACTGTTCTGACAGAACGCGCACGGTTTATGCAGACAAGCAGTTTGCCTTTGGTACTGCACAGCAGTTTGGCAAAAAGAAGATACAAAAGGCGTACGATACCGTGCTCAAAGCCCACGACCGCGCCATTGCCAAAGCGCGCAGCGGCATGAAGGCAAAAGAGGTTGATGCGCTGACGCGTGACCTCATTGAAAAAGCGGGGTTTGGAAAGTACTACGTCCACTCGACCGGGCACGGTGTGGGGCTTGACATCCATGAGATGCCCTACATCGCTTCCAAATCCGACACGATCATCGAGGACGGCATGGTCTTTACCATTGAGCCGGGCATTTATATTCCCGGAGAGTTTGGTATCCGCATTGAAGATATGGTTGCGATGGTAGACGGAAGAGCGGAAGTCCTGTGACAGGGAGCAGGTTTTAGGTTTTAGGTAGTAGGGTGCGTAACCACGCACCAAATAAATAAATAAAGCAGGGAAATATGGTAAAAAGAAAAAAGCTAAATGATGCATTGACATTGATTTTTACCCCGCATTTTCCCTATAATGCAAAAAAAGAGTCTAAAAAGCGTCACAAGGTGCTTTTGGGCATTGGCGGAAACATCGGTGATGTAGTACGTCGTTTTGAGCATCTCTTTGTCTTTTGGCAAAAGAGCGGGTTTGTGGAGCTGCTTGAAACGTCGCCCATACTGCGCAATCCGCCATTTGGCTATACCCAGCAGCCAGACTTTTACAACGCGGTGGTGCTGGTAGCGACAGACCTGACACCGGCACAAATGTTGGCGTATGCACTGCGTACGGAGAAGCGTTTTGGCAGAAAGCGGCTCTTTAAAGATGCTCCAAGAACACTCGATATTGATTTGATATTTTATGATGATATAACCATGCAGAGCAAACGACTGACGCTGCCGCATCCGGGATGGCATGTGCGCAGTTCGGTACTCATACCGCTCTCGATGATGAAAAAGGCAGGATGATGATCAACGAAACATTTGTAGCTTCAAGTCCCAAAGAGGCATTTGCACAGGCAGTAGAGAAGTACGGAACAGATGATCTTGAGATCGTTTCGGCAAAACAGCTTAGGTATGATGACGGACAGATCCGTGCCGAAGTGGTTATTGCAGTGGACAAAGCGCTCTTTCGGGAAAAGTCGTTCGGCATAGAGAATTTCCGTCCGAAAAAGAGTACCGAAGAGGCACAAATGCTTGACGAGATAGGTGCCTTGAAAACCGAGATCGACCGTATGAAGGAGAATCTGACTGAAGATCTCATCAAAGAGGAGAGTGTTGCGCAAAAGATCAAAGATCTGTTTGTCAAAAAGGGTATTGCCCCCAAATGGATTGACACTATCTTCGCGACACTCATCGGTACGCCCATTATTGCAGATGAGTCGCTGCTTGTCTCTTATCTGCTCGAAGAGATAGACGAGACCCTTCAGACGAAAGAGGAGGATCTCTCTTCACCGAAGATCATGATGCTGGTCGGTCCTACAGGGGTAGGAAAGAGTACCACCATCGCCAAACTCGCCGCACGCTTTGCATATCTGCTCGAACGCCCCTACAAAGTAGCGCTCATCAACCTTGACAGTTACAAGGTAGGTGCCATAGAACAGCTCTCACATTATGCTGAGATCATGCAGATAGAGCACTTTGCCGTACCGACCCCGGAAGCGTTTCAGGAGCGTTTGGAAGCACTGGAATCATACGATATTGTACTGGTCGATACCGCAGGTATGTCACCGTACGATACCAACAAGTTTGTCAAAACCGTATCGTTCGTTACCTCTGAAACACCGAGAAAGCTGGAGGTCAACCTTGTACTTCCCGCGACGGTCAAATATGAAGATATGGATGATATCTATCAGAACTTTTCGTTTCTCAACCTTGACTCGGTGATCATCAGCAAGTTTGATGAAACACGCCATTTTGGTACGCTGCTGAACTTTATGCTGCTCTACAAGCTTCCTATGAGCTACTTCTGTATCGGGCAGGAGGTACCCGATGATTTGATGGTGGCGAACAAAGAGTATCTGCTTGAACGTTTCATTGGGGATGTGCATGAAGGGTGACACCCAGCTCAAGCGCCTTGAAGAGATGATGCTGCGGCAGGATCTCTTGAGGGACTACATGCTTGGATTGCCCCGTGTACAGATAAAGCACGCAGCGCTGAAGCGTCTAAAAGAAGGTGATGTCATACTGCTGCATCAAAATCGTTTACGGCTTCAAGTGTACGATAATGGCATTGCCGTAGCTGAAGGGTTGCCTGTTCGGTGTGCCTCTAAACTGATGCTGCCGATTTCGCTCAAAAAGCCATCGGCACAACAGCGTGCAAAAGGGAAAAAGAAGGCTATGCTGATTTGTGCGCTTGGAAGTATCCGAAGCAAACGTTTAAGTGCAGAGGAGTCGTTGGATATTTCCGACATCGACCTCTCTGACGCCATCCTTGTCCATGATCGCAAAGAGATTGCCAGAGGTATACTGGTCAATGTAAACAATGAAATCGCAGTGAAGATTACAAAGGTATATTGAAATGAAAAAGAAAGTATTGGTAGGGATGAGCGGCGGGGTCGATTCGACAGTCACCTCGGTACTGCTGCAAAAAGAGGGTTACGAGGTCGAAGGTGTTTACATGAAACTTCACAACAAGCCCGGATACCACGAAGAGAACTGGCGAAAGGTACAGAAGGTTGCAGACTATCTGGGTATCAAAGTACACTTTTATGATTTGAGCGAAGCCTTCAACCAAAATGTCTATGAGTATTTTGTAGAAAGCTACAAACAGGGACTTACACCAAACCCCTGTGTGATGTGTAACCGTACCATCAAGTTTGGCAAGATGATAGAGTTTGCCGACAAAGTGGGTGCGGAGTATGTTGCAACAGGTCACTACATACAGTGTGACGGCGAGTTTATCTACGCGGCGGATGATCCCAACAAAGATCAGAGCTATTTTTTGTGTGAGGTTAAAAAAGAGGTACTGCCACGGCTGATCTTCCCGCTTGGGACATGGAAAAAACCCGATGTCAAAGCCTATGCGGCAAATATTGATGTACTTCAAGAGTTTGCGACACAGCCAGAAAGCAGCGAGATATGCTTTGTGGAAAACACCTACGATGAAGTACTGGCACGCCATATGAACATCGACCAGCTTGGTGAAACGGTCGATACAGAGGGGAATGTGGTAGGTACCCACAAAGGGTACATGCACTACACCATCGGCAAGCGCCGCGGCTTTTTTGTCAACGGTGCACACGACCCGCACTTTGTGCTTGACATCAAACCCGAAAAGAACCAGATCGTCGTAGGTACACGAGAGAAGCTCGAAGCCCATGACTTTGAGGTAAAGCAGATCAATCTCTTTATCGATGCCACAGAGAGCTTTGAGTGTAACGTCAAAGTACGCTACCGTACCAAAGCCGTTCCTTGCCATGTAGAGATGCACGGCGACCAAGCCAAAGTGACACTGCATGAGCCGGTATTTGGACTGGCCAAAGGGCAAGTGGCTGCGTTTTACGATGGTGACAAACTGCTTGGCGGCGGGGTGATCTGTTAGTCTGTAGTACAAACACTTTTTCCAAGTGGATGAATGGCAGATCGACGCATGGAAAGCACGCCATGAAGCGAAAGGGATATGGATGGGTAACGGCGAAAAGGTGACCTACTCGGTCAAACTGCCGACCAAGGTCATCTACAAGAAGCCGCCACCACCGCCACCGCCTGCACCGCGAGGAGGAGCCGGCGGAGGCAGAGGAAACGGCGGCGGGGGTGGTAGGGGTTATCCCCCAACACTCCCGTACATTAGGTTACGCTGCGGTCAGGCAAAAAACGGTTGGCAGCTAAAGTGTTTATTCTATGGAATCCCAATAGCTACCCGACATCAAGGGAAGAAATACGCAGGTTTGTTTGCGAGTCTTACTGCACCGTCCGGCGCGGCTGCTCTGACGAACTTTATTTGTGGAAGAACCTTTTCAGGTCACAAGATTCAATGCACACCGAAAATGGCGCAGCCTGTGTGGGGCAGACCATTTGCCTACGACCTTGAGGTGGTCATCAAATAGGGATTATTGCACGGATATAACAAGCGTCCAAAAAGCGCCATAGGTACCGCCTGACTGAGCGTACCCTTTGGCGAGTCCTATTGTTCTATTTGAAGTATCCATCAGATTCGCACAATGTCCCGGACTATTCAACCACTCATTGATAGCTCGTTCTAAACTTATATCGCTACCCGCATAAGAGGCTGCTATGTTCTCGCCATTGCCAGTTAAAGCATCCTTTGTATTGTTCTCCACTCTTTCTCCCGGATTGCTCCCTCTGCCCAAATGCAGCACCTGTGCCGTCCAGTCGCTCGCGGTACCGCTTCCGTCATGCTCGTAGATGTTCGCAGATGCCATATCCGCGTTATGTTCCGCAGCGGCACGGTAGAGCCCGTCGCTCCACTGCACAGGAGCTGCGGGAGGGAAATAACCGTACTCCCCGCAGGTACGACCAACCGCACGCGCGGCGTTGATCGCGTTCAGGTATCGCGCTTTGGTAGCCTCATCGATCGGAGGTGCGTCAAATGGCACATATTGCGCGGTATAATCACCGCCATTGTTTCCGTTATTCGCGCTGTCAGAGCTTCCGCCCCCACCGCCACAGCCGGTCAGCATAAGAGCCGCAGCAGCGGCAAGGGTCAGGGTCAGTTTGGTTTGTGTTTTCATGTGGTCTCCTTGTTTTTGTTGTATGTGCAATAATAACAAAAAAGATCATGAAAATAAACAGTTTT
Organism: Sulfurovum sp.; assembly: GCA_027082955.1. GTDB lineage: Bacteria > Campylobacterota > Campylobacteria > Campylobacterales > Sulfurovaceae > Sulfurovum. The sequence goes on from JALWTA010000020.1 coordinate 15,802, forward strand.
TGATGATGTGTTGACTATTTTTGGAGTATCCTCCAAATGCGGCGGCACATAATTCCAACACTTTACTATCTCTTCTGTCACAGCTTTCCGTGAAGACAAGACGTATAGAATATAATCCTACATCTCGAAATAGAAATTCATGACTTTGCATCATCATCGCATTCACGGACTTCGCATAATGTTACTCGGACGTCTGTTATACCTTAGGTATAAACGCAGCGTCGTGCGGAGCTATAAAAGCAAAGCAGTTTGCTTTTATTTTACGCTCCTCCCCTACGGGTGCGACTCATGGAGCGAAGCGGAATCCACACTTGCACAATTTTCTACAAACCCCGTAAATACGAGCATAACGCAAATTCAAAGAATCCTATTTCGAGATTTGGGTTCCGAGATTTGGGTTGAAAAGTCCATTTGTTTTATGCTATAATCATGCTGTAAGAGGTGAGAGTGTGGAAATAATCCGTCTTGCCACCGGCGAGGACATTACGTCGTCGATATGAGAGGGTGACGGTCTCTCCGCCTTGACAAATGAGATAAACCCTTATGATTGAGGTATATCGCTTGCGTATATACTGGTATACCTCTTTTTTCCAAAAAAAGCCACAACAGCATCATCGAGAGAGCCGACTACAATACGATCTTTTGTGAGCTTCTTTTTTTCGCGTATTTGCGAAAGCATCTGTCCGATAGTCATCGTGACACTACTTTTTGCACTTCCTTTCACGCCACTCTTTGATAGCAGAACGTCTCCAGAGCCAGTTGAGCAGCAGGTAGATCAGGTATGCCACGACAGTCGAATAGAAGGCTGTACCTACATAGAGGGGAATAACAATGTTGTCCCAGTTGTCCTTGAACCACTGCATGGTCAGTTCGACATGGTCGATGCCGTCATATCCGAGTATGAGGTTGCCGGTCAGATACTCCAGATACCACAGCGGCGGGTAGGTGACGGGGTTTGAGAGCCATACCGTCGCCAGTCCGATAGGGACGTTGAATCGCATCAGCGGAGTGGTGATCATCACCCCCGCCATCTGCATCGGCATAGGGATGAACCCCCAAAAGAGTCCGACGAGTATCCCTTTTGTGATCATTTTGCGGTTGATGTTGAAGTACTCTCTGGGGATCTTGTATTTGTCGAGAATATGGTCGAACTTGTCTTTGTGTGTGGCGATCTTCCTGAAAAATTGTCGTATCATTACTATCCATCTGTCAAATTGTTTGGCATAAGTGTAATACCCCCTTGCTTTAAATCCCCTTTTTATCAACTTTGGAGTAAAATACGCCTAATTTAAATCCCCCTAAAGGCTATGACATGAGCGGATATATGATATTTTCCGGAACTTCCAACCCGCAGTTGGCAGAAGAGATCGCTACCTATCTTGAGATGCCACTTTCCAAAGCGAACATCAACCGTTTCAGCGACGGTGAGATTTCCGTGCAGATCGCAGAGTCGGTACGCGGGAAAGATGTCTTTATTGTGCAGCCAACCTCTGCGCCTGCCAATGCCAACCTGATGGAACTGCTCATCATGACCGATGCGCTTAAACGCTCTTCTGCCAAGTCTATCACTGCCGTGGTACCCTACTACGGTTATGCAAGACAGGACAGAAAAGCAGCACCGAGAGTGCCAATTTCAGCGAAACTTGTCGCCAACCTCATGGAGACAGCCGGTATTACACGTGTGGTAACAGTAGACCTGCACGCCTCTCAGATACAGGGGTTCTTTGACATCCCTGTCGACAACCTCTACGGTGCGATCCTTTTTATCGACTATATCAAGGCTAAAAACTTTGCCAACCCTATCATTGCTTCTCCTGACATCGGCGGTGTGGCACGTGCGCGTTACTTTGCCAACAAACTGGGACTTGATATGGTCATTGTCGACAAGCGTCGTGAACGTGCCAACGAGTCTGAAGTGATGAACATCATTGGTGATGTGGATGGTAAAGATGTCATCCTCATCGATGATATGGTCGACACTGCCGGTACCATGGTCAAGGCTGCCGCTGCACTCAAGAAGCTTGGTGCTACCTCGGTCATGGCGTGCTGTACCCACCCGGTACTCTCAGGACCGGCATATGAGCGCATTGAAGAGGGAGAGCTTGATGAACTAATCGTTGCCAATACCATTCCGATGCAAAAGCCCTCAGATAAGATCAAAATGCTCTCTACTGCACCGATGCTTGGAGAGGTGATCAGACGTGTTTACAACAATGAGAGTGTGAATTCGCTTTTTGAGACCAATTAAAATGAGGTTTAAGGCTTAAGGGCTAAGGATTAAGAGGAAAATATCGCATGTGATATTTTCAGAAGTTGTAGGGTGCTGTGCACCAAAGGCACTTATTTCAGTCGCCCTCACAGCACCAAAACAGTTGCATCACCAGAATATACCAAGAAGGAACCGCGTGACAAAGAAAGTACCGCAGAAAAATATCCGTAACTTTTCTATCATTGCCCACATTGACCATGGCAAGTCTACATTGGCTGACCGCATCATCCAGGAGTGTGGGGCGGTGAGTGACCGTCAGATGTCCGCACAGGTGATGGATACGATGGATATCGAAAAAGAGCGGGGCATTACCATCAAGGCGCAGTCGGTACGTCTGGATTATGTCAAAGATGGGGAGCACTACATCCTCAACCTTATTGACACTCCCGGTCACGTTGATTTCTCCTATGAGGTAAGCCGCTCTCTGGCTTCGTGTGAAGGCGCACTGCTCATCGTCGATGCCGCACAGGGTGTCGAAGCACAGACCATTGCCAATGTCTACATCGCCATCGAGAATGACCTTGAGCTCATTCCTGTTGTGAATAAAATAGACCTCCCCGCAGCTGATCCTGACAGAGTACTGACAGAACTGGAAGAGGCTATCGGCATCGACGCGACAGAGCATGCACTTGTCTCTGCCAAGACAGGGGTAGGGGTGCCCGAACTTATCGATATGATCGTCGAGAAGATTCCCGCGCCCACAGGCGATGAAGAGGCACCTACCAAAGCACTCATCTACGACAGCTGGTTTGACAACTATCTGGGAGCTTTGGCACTGGTGCGTGTCTTTGAAGGCAGTATCGAGAAGGGGCAGCGTATCAAGATCATGGGTACCAAAGAGGAGCATCAGGTGCTTGACCTCATGTATCCTAACCCCATCGCCCCCATCAAGACCAAGCGTATCGATACAGGTGAAGTGGGCATTGTCGTCACGGGGCTTAAGAGTGTAGAAGGGCTTCAGGTAGGTGATACCGTTACTGATGCCAAAAACCCTACTCCTGAGCCCATTGGCGGTTTCGAGCCTGCCAAGCCATTTGTCTTTGCGGGTATCTACCCCATCGAGACAGACAAGTTCGAAGATCTGCGTGACGCGCTCAATAAGCTCAAGCTCAATGACTCTGCACTCAGCTTTGAACCTGAAAGCTCCATGGCACTGGGGTCAGGATTCCGTGTCGGTTTCCTTGGGATGCTGCACATGGAGGTGGTCAAGGAGCGTCTGGAGCGTGAGTTTGATCTGGAGCTTATCGCCACTGCACCGACAGTTGTGTATCGCATCAAGATGACAAACGGTGAGGAGATCACCATCCAAAACCCCTCCGAGATGCCGGAAGTGCAGAAGATCGACACCATCTACGAGCCCTATGTCAAAGCGACCATCCTCACACCCCAAGAGTATGTGGGCAACCTGATCAAGCTGCTCAATGACCGCCGCGGGGTGCAGGTGAAGATGGACTACCTCAATGAGTCGCGTGTTCTGATGGAGTATGACATCCCGATGAACGAGATCGTCATGGACTTCTACGACCGCCTCAAAACAGTGACTAAAGGGTATGCGAGTTTTGACTACGAGCCGATCGAGTTCCGTCCGGGTGATCTGGTCAAACTTGACATCCGTGTGGCGGGTGAGGTGGTGGATTCGCTCTCTATCATCGTACCGCGAGACAAGGCGCGTTCACGCGGGCTTGCCTTTGTAGAGAAGCTCAAAGAGCTCATCCCAAGACAGCTCTTTGAAGTGGCGATCCAGGCGAGCATCGGCAACACGATCATTGCCCGTACCAATGTCAAGTCGATGGGCAAGAACGTCACGGCGAAGTGTTACGGCGGAGATATTACCCGTAAGCGTAAACTGCTTGAGAAGCAAAAAGAGGGTAAAAAGCGTATGAAAGCCATCGGTAAAGTCAATGTGCCGCAGGAAGCCTTTATGGCAGTGTTGAAACTTGATAGTTAGTAAGAAAAGGTAAAATATTGATCTGGGACTGGATTACAAAATGGGCTTTTCATATCCATCTGATCATGGCGATCAGTTGGATAGGCGGCTCAGTATTTATGTTTGTACTGGGGGTATCCCTGCGTGACAAACAGGCACAAAAAGAGGTCTATCCGCACATCGGTCCCATTTTTGGCTGGTTTGAGGTTGTCTCCCTTGTGTTATTATTGAGTACGGGGATCATCATGGGAGTGGAATATCACCTCTTTGATATTCTGCTGCATCCCAATGGTACACCGATTTCCGATGCCTTACATAAAAAGGTTATCATGGTTGCTGTATTGACTGTGGCAACCGTGGTACATTTTGTCATCGCCTACAGAACAAATGGTAAAGAGCGTACACCGCTGCAGCAGTTTTTCTCACGCGGCTCAAGTATGCTGATTTTCTTTTTGAACCTTTTTGTGATGCATTATGCCATCGTACTGAGAAACATTCTGTAGTTTATGAACTGGCTTGCCCACGTCTTCCTCTCTCCCAAACAGATCGAATACCAGCTTGGCAACCTCTTGGCCGATCCGCTAAAAGGTAAAGCGTGGGAAGGTGCAAGTGAAGCGTTTGTAACCGGTCTTGCACTGCATAACATCATAGACACCTATACCGACAGCCATCGGCTTGTTTCAGCGTCCAAAGCCCTTTTGACAGAACGGGGACACTTAAAAGGGGTAGTGCTTGACATTCTCTATGACCATTTCCTCAGTGTCCATTGGCAGCGTTTCAGTGTAAGTGACAGGGCACGTTTTCTTGAGGGATTTCGCAAAAGGGCGGTGAAAGAGAGTGGCGGCTACCCGACCCATGCAAAGCAGGTGGTCATGCGTGTGGTAGAAAACAGACAGCTTGACAGCTATGTGACGATGGATGGTGTCAAAAGAGCTTTTATGCGCATAGACAACCGTCTTAGTGAACGGGCAAAAAGCAAAGATACGATGATGTATTATCTCTCGTTAATCCAGATGCACCATGCAGAGCTTGAATCGATGTTCTTGGCATTTTTCCCGGAGTTGATGGCACATGTCCGCAAGGAGATGCCGTCACTCACGTTTGAACACTGGAAGTAGATTATACGTTTTTAGTCATATTTAAATATCTTTTAACTTCACGTTCGAGCTGGTTGACTTTTTTGAGATAGAGGAGAATATACTCATGCAAAAAGAGATTGGTATCTCTCTCGAGCCCATGGGATAGCTCTGTAAACATATGTACCATGTCTTGTGCGCAGATATTATCATAGATCCGTTTCATTGAGGTCGAGAAACTTTTGATCTCTTCAACTTTCTCTTCTTTAATAAGCATACGCAGTTTCTCCGGTGTATGCTGTACAACATCGAGTGTTTCCTGAAGCAGCTCTCTGTACTGCATGGGATTGCCTGCATGCTCTACACCTGCTCTTACATCGAGGATATTACTGTCAAACTGTGCATAGTCTATCTGTATCTGCTTTTTGGTATGTTTACTTCTTTCTCTTTCCGGGTGCACTTCCAAAAACTTCTCAAGTGCTTCATAGATGTCCTGTGCAACGATAGGTTTGGATACAGCAGCACTGATACCGGCTGCCTGCATTGCTTTGATCTCATGGGGAAAAACCATAGAGGATGTTGAGATAATAGGTATGTGTTGCCATTTTTGTTCAGAACGCATTCGTTTTGCCAGACTGATACCGTCAAGTACAGGCATATTGATATCAGTAAAAAGAATATCGATCGGCTCTGCTTTAAGAAGATCTATAACCTCCTGCCCATTATTGAGACAGAAGAGTTCAATACCTTCATGTGTGAGGATATTTCTGATTACTTTTTGGTCTATTTTACTGTCTTCAGCGATGGCGATACGGGCACCTCTGTATTTTTCGAGTATCTCCTCGGTGTAGATACTGCTTCCATGCAGTGTAAAAGTTTTTGGATCAAAAATTTCAATATTGTTAATACCTTTCACCGCTTTGCTTTTCTGTATATAGATCTGATAGAGTATCTCTTCGACATCCCCAATGATCATAGGCGCATAGATCTCTGCATCTGCAATCTCTTTAGATCGGTTGATCTGTGTTTCGGGTATAAAAAGGTCGTGAATAATGATGATCTTTAGATTGTTCTTTTTATTGGAACGTATTTTTTTGAGAAATTCGATCTGTGTGGGTGTGAGATTGGCGGAGCGAAGGATTGCCATGTCGTACTTTTTGAGTTCCGGTTTTCTCTTTTCAAATGTCTCTGCAAGCATATCATCAAACTTGACACCATAGGTTTCAAAGATATATTCGGCACGTTTCATCTCATCTTTTGTTTTACCGATAAAGAGCGCTTTCTTCCCTTCAAGTATACTCCTGAGTTTACCTTGGTTTGACCGGCTCTTTGGGTCTTTGATATAAGGCATAGTGAAAATGAAGTGTGTACCGCCAAGCCTTCCGCTTTTAAGCTCAACGCTGCCTTTCATAGCAGCAGCGATCTGCTGTGCCTTGACAAATGTATCGTGTTTTTGGGCAATATATTTCTCTTTGTCTATAACAGCTTTTGGGTTACCCACATCAAAAATCAGTGCATCCCCTTTATGTTTGCCGATTTTGAGTATGATCTCGCTCTCTGTATTGAGTTTTGCTGCCTCATCTACCAAAATCTCGAGTACCTGTTCTATATAGTCGTTGTCTCCTACAATATAGCGTGTTACTTCTCTGTCTATTTCATAGTAAATACGGTGTTGATTGGATTTTAGTACATCTCTTACCTTGTTAGTCAGGATATGTAACATACCGCTAAGACGAAACGGTTGGTTATCCAACGGGATCTGTTGTGTTTCAATGCGATAATTTTCAAGTATCTCTTGACTCTCCACCGTTTTTTTTCGTGTTTTCTTTTTGCGTTTGTTTTTCAAAGAGAGAAGTCGTGTTTTGATCGTTTCAAAGTGTTTTTTGATCCAATAGGCACTTAACCCAAGCAACAAAAAAGTCAATGCAAGAAAGGCATAAAGGTAAAGTGCATCATCTGCAACTGTTTCATATTCTCTTCCCCAGAGATAGAGTGTCAAAACGGGTATTGCAATCAATATTTTCATAGTGTTCTATACTGCCTGTAGGTAGTCTATTTATGGACATGCTTCTCCATATTCAGGCGTATTATAAAATAAGATTATCTAAAATATATTATTAAATGAAATTTTTAGGACAAATCGAGCAGAGATGTTTCATCTACTTCATCTATCTGTTCCTCGGACAGGTGTAGTTTGGCATAAGTAAGGTAAATCTTCTTTTTGATGAAAAGATCGAATAGATCAGGATCGATATGGTTTTCTTTTTTCATCTTGTGCATAATATGTAGTGCTTCCGAGAGTGTTTTGGCTTTTTTGTAGGGACGATCGGAAGCGGTGAGAGCTTCGAATATGTCTGCAATGGCAAGGATGCGTGAGGGAATGGACATCTCCTCTTTCTTTTTTCTTCTTGGGTAGCCTGTACCGTCCATCTTTTCATGATGCTCTCCGGCAATGGTTGGAATGCTTTTCATAGTATCAGGGAATGGAAGACGTTCGAGCATTTTGATGGTCATAATGATATGCTCATTGATCTTGAAGCGCTCCTCCTCAGTCAGGGTTCCTTTTTTGATGCAGAGGTTATAGCGTTCACCGCGGTTGTAGAGATATGTAGGCACTTCCATGTTGAATCCGTCAGCTTCAAAGGCATCTTTGTCAAACCCGATGCGGGGTATTAGATGTTCTGGCCGATCTTCCAACAGGTATGCTGTTGCCGGGAGGGGCACAGTCGTGTCAGGATAGCGCTCAAGTTCCTCATCTGAGAGTCCGAGTCTGTCATCGAAGTGACGCAGCCACGTCTGTTGTGCAATCTGTTCAATACGTACTACAGCATCCTCTTCCATATACTCACTGCCGAGGTTGCATGATGCGATAAAGGCAAATTCATCAAGAAGTCTGTTGTGCTCCTGCTGCATCCACGCCGACGCATCTGCCTGCTCTTCGCCTTCGAGTATTTTCTGATAGTATGCAATTTCAATATCACGCCAGAGCACTTCAAATCGTGTTCTGATTTCATGGATACGATTGTAGATGGTCTCAAGCTTGGTTGACTTGTCAACGACATACTCCGGTGTTATGATCTTGCCACAGTCATGCAGCCATGCAGCTCTTTTGAATGTTTCGAGTGCCTCCTGCGTATCGAAGCAGAAATCTGAAAATATCCCCTCGGAACTTTTTTGTGCTTCCTCTGCGATCATTTCGGCAATAACAGGAACCTTCTTACAGTGTGAACCTGTATAGGCGGATTTGGCATCGATGGCATCTGCGATCAAAATGATAAATGCATCAAGCAGCAGTTCCATCTCTTTTTGATAGTGCTGTATACTTTTGGACATACGTATCTGAGATGCAGAGAGCTCACAGAACTCTATAATATTGGTTTCTATCGGTTTGACAGCAGCAAAATTCCTGTTTTTAATCTGTTCGTTCTCTGCCATCAGTGCTTTAACCGGTTTGACAATCTGCCCACTTAAAAAATGGGTCAGTAGCAGAAAGATGAGCAGCAGAATAAATGCAATCCCAAGTGCATAATAGATGGTTTTTATGTAGGGTGCATGCATTTCGGACTCTTCAACACTGATACCAAGGTAGCTTTGCTCGCCCATAGATTTTCCAAGTGGAATCAATATGAGATAGTATGCTGTTGCGTTTTTATCTTCTGCACGTATAACAGTATCGACCTCTTTGTTTGTGAGCATTTGTTGTAATATCGTGTTGATTTTACTCTGTTTCTCTCCTGATGCAGCAATCAGCCTGCCATGTTCTCCATAGAGGTAGATCTCTCCTGTTTTAAGTACCTTTAAGGCGTTTAGCATTTTGTCAATACTCCCAAGCGTATAGTCAAGTGCCAATACCGTCTGTGTACCAGGTACTCTTTTGGCGTAGGTAATTCCCTCTCTGTCAAGATTGCTGAAACGATAGGGAGCTGTACGGACGGGTATAGATGTTTGTAGCGCTTTTTTGTACCATGGACGCTCGTTTACATGATAGTTTGAAGGTTCTCGTTTTGTTTTCAGTGTTTTGAGTGCTTTATCAAGATAGATAAACTCTCTTATCCGCTTGCCATTTTGCAAATTGTATATTTTAATAAGCATCTATCGGGTCATTTCCGGAGCACTATAGTGGCTGTAGAGTGAGGGGTCTATATGCATATTAACTACCTCGAAAAAGTCTCCGTTTGGATACCCAAGATAGATAGCATACATCTGTTCATACCGTTCAAGTGTATGGATAAAGTTTTTGATCACGGCTGTACGAGATTTCTGAAACGATGCATCTGCTATGTCGGGATAGCTCTCGATTTGGTAGAGAATCTCCTTGGAGAGAGTATCTTTTTCATTTAATTGGAGTGCAACCTGATGTGCCGTTTCATGAAAGAGTTTGTCTATCGCCTCTTTTGCCATTTTGATATTGAAGTAGTATTGCATACCTATGAGTACTGCGGCAAAGGTAATGATGATCACAAAGAAGTGGAGCAGGATATTGGTACGTATCTTCATCCGTATGTTTTTAAGCATGACAGACCTTCGTATGGCATTGTGTAGCCTATTTTATCATAATTTTATGTTATGTTACTGTTTGAATATCTCTCTTTCTAAATTTGTATTTACATCAAATAGAAATTTTGCTATAGTAATGTATAAAAACGATGTATAAAGGTGAGTCATGCATAGAACACAAATCTATTTTGAAGAGCCGTTGTTCGAAGAGTTGAAACAGCAGGCGAATAAACTCGGTATGTCACTCTCTGCCTATATACGTGAAACGCTCAAAAAAAACCTTGAAGAGAATAGGGAAAAGCCTTCATCAGTTGACTTATCGAACTTTTCGGGTATGTGGGAAGGTAGAGAGATTACACAGGAATCACTTAGAGAAGAAGCCTGGAAATGATCGTACTGGATACCAATATTCTCATTGAGATACTCAAGGGTGACAGAAAAACCATTGACAGGGTAGAGTCACTTACTGAAAGATTATCTATCTCGTCTATTACGGTAATGGAACTCTACTATGGCGCTTTGAATAAAGCTGAAGTGAACAAACTGGAAAAATTCGTTTCTCTTTTTAACATTATCCATCTGAACGAAAATATTTCAAGAACGGCAACAAAACTCATCAAACAATATGCCAAAAGCCATTCACTTGATATACCTGACAGTCTGATAGCCTCTACTGCATTACATCATGATGCCATGTTGTTGACGTATAACAAGAAAGATTTCAGATATATAGATGGGTTAAAGCTTATGTCATGAGAGGTCTTTGCATCTTTCTAAAAAATGCGCTTCTTATAGGTTAAAGAAGCTATAATTTAACACAAAAAGAAAGTGATGGGGCAGATGGGATGTATAAGGTCAAAAATAAAGGTGCGGGGTATGTCAAAGAGAGTGATATCGAAACCGATTTTATCAAAAAGCTAACTGACTTAAAATATACCTATCGACCTGATATACGAACTAAAGAGGCACTTGAGCGAAATTTTAGAGAAAAGTTTGAAGCACTCAATCGTGTTAAATTAACTGATAGTGAGTTTAACAGACTTTTAGAACAGATAGTTACCCCCAATGTCTTTAAATCCTCCAAAATTCTAAGAGAGACAAACTACTTTGAGCGAGAAGATGGAACTCCTTTGTACTACACACTTGTCAATATCAAAGATTGGTGCAAAAATGAGTTTGAAGTGATTAACCAACTGCGTATCAATACCGACAACAGCTTCCACCGATACGATGTTATACTGCTTATAAACGGTCTGCCTTTGGTGCAGATTGAGCTTAAAACTTTGCAGGTAAGCACAAGAAGAGCGATGGAGCAGATAGTAAAATATAAAAACGATATTGGCAATGGTTACACCACAACACTGCTAAGCTTTATGCAACTTTTCATTGTCTCTAACCGCACTTCAACTTGGTATTTTGCCAACAACAACACAAAGCATTTTAGCTTTGATGCCGATGAGAGATTTTTGCCTATCTATCAGTTTGCAGACAAAGAGAACAGTAAAATCACCCATCTTGATGATTTTATAGAGAAGTTTTTGACCAAATGCCATCTTGCCGAGATGATTAGCCGTTATATGGTTTTAGTGCAGAGTGAAGAGAAGCTTATGATGATGCGTCCTTATCAAATCTATGCCGTTGAAGCGATAGTAGAGTGCATAGAAGACAACAGAGGCAACGGTTACATCTGGCATACAACAGGAAGCGGGAAGACACTAACTTCGTTTAAAGCCTCTACCCTGCTTAAAGAGAACCCAAATATCCAAAAGTGTCTCTTTGTAGTCGATAGAAAAGACCTCGACCGTCAAACCAGAGAGGAGTTTAACCGATTTCAAGAAAATTGTGTAGAGGAGAACACAAACACTCATACTTTAGTTGAGAGATTGCTAAGTGATGACTATGAAGATAAGATTATTGTTACCACTATCCAAAAGCTAGGTTTAGCACTCGATGAGAAAAACAGAAATAATTTCAAAGAGAGGCTCAAACCGCTACAAGACAAAAGGGTAGTATTTATCTTCGATGAGTGCCACCGTTCACAATTTGGAGAGAACCATAAAGCGATTAAAAACTTTTTTCCAAAAGCTCAACTCTTTGGATTTACAGGTACACCAATTTTTGAAAAAAATGCAACCTATACACAGATAGAGGGAGAAGAGGCTACCCTAAAAACCACAGATGATATTTTTGAAAAAGAGTTACACGCCTATACTATCACCAATGCTATAGATGATGGCAATGTGCTACGATTTCATATAGACTACTACAAACCAGATACCGATACACCAAAATCTACCACCGTTCCTAAAAAAGCGGTCATAGAAACCATTATAGAAAAGCATGACAAAGCGACTGCCAACAGAAAGTTTAACGCTGTTTTTGCTACAAGTAGCATAGATGATGCTATAGAGTACTTTAGACTCTTTAAAGAGATACAAGAGCAAAAGCTAAAAGATGATGAAGAGTATCTCCCTCTTAATATCGCTTGTGTCTTCTCTCCTCCAGCAGAGGGCAACAAAGATGTAGCACAACTTCAAGAGGACCTTCCTCAAGAGAAATTTGACAACACAAAAGAGCCAAACAAGAAAAAAGAGGCACTCAAAGAGATTATTGCCGATTATAATGCCAAGTATGGCACAAATCACGATATTAACAACTTTGACACCTACTACCAAGATGTCCAAACCCGTATAAAAAATCAAAAATACTCAAACAGTGATTTGCCTCACAAGCAAAAGGTAGATATTGTCATCGTTGTCGATATGCTTCTAACAGGCTTTGACTCTAAGTTTCTCAACACGCTTTATGTCGATAAAAATTTAAAATACCATGGACTCATACAAGCCTTTTCAAGAACCAACAGAGTGCTTAACGATACTAAGCCTTATGGGAATATTCTCGATTTTCGTTCACAGCAAACAAATGTCGATGAAGCGATAGCCCTCTTTAGCGGTAAACATACCAAAGAGCCAAAAGAGATATGGCTGGTTGATTCTGCACCGAAAGTGATAGAGCAGTTTGAAGAGGCGACAAAAGAGCTTGAGAGATTTATGGCTTCACACGGCTTAGAGAATAAGCCTGAAGAGATAGCCAACCTCAAAGGAGACACTGCACGAATAGAGTTTATCAAAACTTTTAAAGAGGTGCAAAAGCTCAAAACCAAACTCGACCAATATACCGACTTAAATCCAGAGCAAAAAGAGCAAATAGAGCAAACCATGCCCGAAAACACGCTTAGAGCCTTTAGAAGTGTCTATATAGAGACAGCAAACCGCCTCAAGAAAGAGCAGGGAAAAGCAGAAGGTAAAAGTAGCCAAGAAGAGCTAGAACAGCTTGACTTTGAGCTTGTGCTTTTTGCATCGGCGTTGATTGATTATGACTATATTATGGGGCTTATCGCAAGGTCTTCGGGAGCTAAAAGCAAAAAGCATAAATTAACCAAAGAGCAACTTATCTCACTGCTGGAGTCCACTGCAAATCTCTCGGATGAAAAAGAGACCATGATAGCCTATATCAATACTTTGGAGATGAATACCGCTTTAGATGAAGAGGAGATTAAAAAAGGGTATGAGGCATTTAAAGCTCAAAGAGAAGAGCAAGAGATTGAGGCAATAGCACATAAGCACGGCTTAGAAACAAAAGCACTTAAAAGTTTTGTAGAAGAGATAGTTGAACGGTCAATCTTTGACGGAGAGAAGCTAACCGACCTCTTAGAGCCTTTGGAGCTTGGCTGGAGGGAGCGAAGGGTTAAAGAACTTGCACTTATGGAGGTGTTAGCACCGTTACTTAGAAAACTTGCTAATGGTAAGGAGATTTCGGGTTTGGAGGCTTATGATGAGTAGGAGATATTTTAAGAGTTCCTCTGCTAAAGCAGAGGTGGGTGCCACAGAGGCTAAAGATGGATACATTATAGCATAGTAGATGATAAAAATCAATAACGAGGAAGAGATGAGCGAACGAGTGCCGAAGCTAAGATTTAAAGAGTTTAGTGGGGAGTGGGAGGAGAAAAGGTTAAATGAAGTATCAGATATTGTTAGAGGAGGATCTCCTCGACCTATTGACAAATATATGACTTCTGATCCAAAAGGTCTTAATTGGTTAAAGATAGGGGATGTTGATAAAAATTCAAAATATGTTGTAAAGACAGAAGAGAGAGTTAAGCATTCTGCATTGACTAAAACCAGAGAGGTGCATCCAGGTGACCTGATATTGTCAAATTCGATGAGTTTTGGACGCCCTTATATCATGAAAATAAAATCTTGTATCCATGATGGATGGATAGCAATAACCAATATTGATAGCAATATAGAAACAGATTTTTTATATTACATGATTTTATCACCATATAGTCAAAAGTTTTTTATTGATAATGCTTCCGGTGGTGGAATCAGGAACTTGAATGCAGATATAATAAAATCTTTACCTACATATTTTCCAATAGACAAAAAAGAACAACAAAAAATCGCCAATACCCTAAGCTCTCTTGATAACCTTATAGAAGCCCAAGAGAAAAAGGTAGAAGCTCTTAAAAAGCACAAAAAAGGGTTGATGCAACAACTCTTCCCACAAGAAGGAGAGAAGACTCCAAAGCTGAGGTTTGAAGAGTTTAGTGGGGAGTGGGAGGAGAAGAGGTTAGAAGAAATAGCTAATATTACTATGGGTTCATCTCCAAAATCTCATTTTTATAATGAAAATAAAAAAGGAATACCTTTACTTCAAGGTAATGCAGATATTAAAAATAGAAAATCTAATCCTAGAATTTATACAACTCAAGTAACAAAAGAGTGCAATAAAGAAGATATTTTATTAAGTGTTAGAGCTCCTGTTGGTGTAGTTGCAAAATCAAAACATAATGCTTGTATAGGTAGAGGTTTTGCTTCTATTCGAGTAAAAGAAAATAATTATCAAGAATGGTTATATCAATGGTTCTTACAATTTGAAGATAAATGGTCTAATATTTCGCAAGGTGGAACATTTGATTCTGTTAATAGTAGTGATATTAAAAATTTAAAAATTTATATCCCAACCCCAAAAGAACAACAAAAAATCGCTAATACCCTAAGCTCTCTCGATAACCTCATAGAAGCTGGGGAGAAAAAGGTAGAAGCTCTTAAAAAGCACAAAAAGGGCTTAATGCAACAGATGTTTGTGAGTGAGGAGAGTTAAATGAAGATAGAAGAGTTTAAAGCTGGAGTTTATAAAACTCAATACCAGTATAAAAGTTTTAGCCCGACATTTATCAATCAAACATTTACTTGGGAAGATGCAAAGATAAATGTTTTGTTGGAATCTGCTATGAAAGTTTTAGGCGAGCTTAATGCATTTACCAAAATCATACCTGATGTAGATATTTTTATACAAATGCATATAGCAAAAGAGGCAAATACTTCAAGTAAAATCGAAGGAACAAAAACCGAAATCGATGAGGTGCTGCTTGATAAAGAGTATTTAGAGCCTGAAAAAAAGGATGATTGGCAAGAGGTAAGAAATTATATAGAGGCGATTAATTTTGCCATAAAAGAGTTGGAAACTTTACCACTTTGCAATAGACTCATAAGGCAAACTCATGAGATTTTACTGCAAAGTGTAAGAGGCGAGAAAAAAATTCCCGGAGAGTTTAGAAAATCACAAAATTGGATAGGGGGAACCAATTTAAATAATGCATATTTTATACCTCCACACCATAGTGAAGTAGCTGAACTTATGGATGATTTAGAAAAATTTTTAAATAATGACGAGATATTGGTTCCACACCTTGTAAAAATTGCAATAGCACACTATCAGTTTGAAACTATCCATCCATTTTTAGATGGAAACGGCAGAGTCGGAAGGCTTTTAATAACTTTATATTTAGTTAGCAATAAAATATTGGACAAACCATCTTTGTATCTATCTGACTACATAGAAAGACACAAAACCTTATATTATGATAAGCTAACTTTTGTTAGGGAAAAAAATGACTTAAAGGGGTGGATAGAGTTTTTCTTAGAAGCGATTATTGAAACTTCCAAAAGCTCAATCACTTCTTTCAAAAAAGTGTTAGAGTTAAAAAACAGAATGGAACAAGAGATTTTAACTTTTGGCAAAAAAGCACAAAATGCAAAAAAACTGATAGACACACTATACAAACAACCTTTAGTTACTGTAAGTGATATTGTCGAGGAGTTGGAACTATCAAAACCTACAATAAATAATTTAGTGAAAGATTTTGAAAACAAAGGGATACTCAAAGAGATAACAGGACATAAAAGAAATAAAATATATGTTTTTGATGAATATTTGAAAATTTATAGTAAAAATTAAGAGTCTAACTTTAACTATAAAAATCCATAGTAAAAGTTAGAGGTTTAACTTTAACTATAAAAATCCTTAGTAAAGTTTAAAAGAGAAAATTTAACCAAGAGGGACAATCATGAGCGAAGAGAAACAAAAAGAGTTAGGTAAGATACTGTGGGATATAGCCGATGAGCTAAGAGGTTCGATGAATGCAGATGATTTTCGTGATTATATGCTTTCGTTTTTATTTTTGAAGTATCTCTCGGACAACTATGAAGCAGCAGCTAAAAAAGAGCTTGGTAGAGATTATCCACATGTAGAAGAGGGAAGCACTGTCTCACCTTTGGCTTTGTGGTATGTGCAAAACAGAGATGATATAAGTGCCTTTGAGGAGCAGATGCGTCGTAAAGTGCATTATGTCATAGAGCCTGATTTTTTATGGAGCAATATCGCAGAACTTGCAAGGGTGCAAAGTGAAGATTTGCTCAAAACACTGCAAAAAGCCTTTACATATATCGAAAACAAATCTTTCTCTTCTACATTTAGCGGACTCTTTTCAGAAATCAACCTTGACTCTGAAAAGCTGGGGAAAAGCTATAGCGACAGAAACAAAAAGCTCTGTAAAATTATTAGCGAAATTGCTAAAGGGATTGCAAAGTTTTCTACCGATAGCGATGTGCTGGGCGATGCTTATGAGTATCTTATAGGGCAGTTTGCCGCAGGAAGCGGTAAAAAGGCAGGAGAGTTTTATACACCGCAAAAGGTTTCGACGATACTCTCTCATATCGTCTCTCTTGATAGTCAAGACCCAAGCACAGGTAAGAAAAAGAGGCTTGAGAGTGTCTTTGACTTTGCGTGCGGTTCCGGCTCTTTGCTTCTGAATGTCCGCCATCAGATGGGCAAGTATGGCATCGGTAAAATTTATGGACAAGAGAAAAACATCACTACCTACAACCTCGCTCGTATGAATATGTTACTGCATGGAGTAAAAGATAGTGAGTTTGAGATATTTCACGGCGATTCACTTGCCAATGAGTGGGATATGCTATCAGATGAGAATCCTGCTAATAAGAAACATTTTGATGCTGTGGTAGCCAATCCTCCTTTTTCACTTCGTTGGGACCCAAGTGATGAGATGAAAAAAGATTTTCGATTTAAAAACTACGGCTTAGCACCTAAAAGTGCGGCGGATTTTGCCTTTTTGCTTCATGGATTTCACTATCTGGACAGAGAGGGAACGATGGCTATTATCTTGCCTCACGGTGTACTGTTTCGTGGTGGAGCAGAGGCTAAAATACGAAAGAAACTACTACAAGATGGCAACATAGATACCGTCATAGGTTTGCCCTCTAAGCTCTTTTTCTCTACAGGTATTCCTGTTTGTATTTTGGTATTAAAGAGGTGCAAAAAGAGTGATGATGTGCTATTTATCAATGCGGTAGAGCATTTTGAAAAGGGTAAACGACAAAACAGATTACTCCCTGAACATATAGATAAAATAGTAGATACCTATCAATACAGAAAAGAGGAAGAGCGATACTCAAGACGGGTAAGTATGGAGGAGATAGAGAAAAATGACTTCAATCTCAATATCTCCCGCTATGTAAGTACTGCTAAGCCTGAGCCAATTATAGATTTGGGTGAGGTATATAACGAGTTGCAAAAGATAGAGAAAGATATTGAAAAATATGCCGCTGAGCATAATGACTATTTGCAAGAATTGGGCTTAAAATCCATTGTGTAAGGTTCGATGCTAAAATTGAATATGCTACAATGGATACCATGCAAGAGAAAATAGAAGAAGCAAAAAAAGTTATAGCCAAAGCCGATGCACTTCTCATCACTGCCGGTGCCGGGATGGGAGTCGATAGCGGTCTGCCGGACTTTCGTGGGGTAGAGGGGTTTTGGCGTGCGTACCCCAAAGCTAAAGAATTAGGGCTTCGTTTTGAAGAGATGGCCAACCCGCAGTGGTTTGAGAAAGATCCTGCTTTGTCATGGGCGTTTTACGGACACAGGCTGCATCTTTATCGTGATACTGTGCCGCATAGAGGTTTTGAAACACTTAAAAAGTGGGGTGATACTAAAAAATATAAATATTTTGTCTTTACGTCCAATGTTGACGGACAGTTTCAGAAAGCCGGCTTCGATGACACATGCATTATGGAGTGTCATGGGTCGATCCACCATCTACAGTGTACCCAAAACTGCCAGGGCAAAATCTGGTCAGCAGAGGGTGTCAAGATAGAAATAGATGAAAATTTCAGAGCACAGGAGCCGCTGCCAAGGTGCCCCGACTGCGGTGCCTTGGCACGTCCGAACATTTTGATGTTTGGTGACTGGAGCTGGGAGAGCAGCCGCAGCGATGCACAGAGTAGCAGACTCCAGAGCTGGCTGGCTATGCTTGAGGAGGCTGGCGCGAAACTTGCTGTTATTGAGATAGGAGCGGGTACGGCAGTGCCGACGGTACGCATGACAAGTGAAGATGTGGCACGTCACTTTGGCGTACCGCTTATACGCATCAATCCGCGTGAAGCACATGGGGCGGAGATTGGTCTGGCGATGGGGGCGGGGGAAGCGCTTGAAAAATTAAAAATTAAAAATTAAAATTTTGTTTTGCTTTCCTCTGGAAAGCTTCTTTTCTTGTAGGGTGCGTAGTCACGCACCGTTAGGATGAAACATGAACGGTAACTTACTGATTTATCTTGGTATTGGGCTGATCGTTGCAGGCATTGCCTACAAGTACGGTCTGCTTGACTGGTTTGGCAATCTTCCCGGGGATATCAAGTATCAGACAGAGCATACCTTTGTTTTTATTCCGATTGTTTCGATGTTGCTTGTCTCGGCAGTTGTTTCACTCATAATGTGGTTTTTCAATCGCTAAGAGGATATTATGCGCTGTTACAGCTGTGGTGGTTTGAGTTTCAGGGCAGTGTGTGAAACCTGTAAAAATACCCTTTTTATCCCCACAACCCAGACACGCCGCATCGGTACGCTCGATGTGATCTCTTTTTACAGCTATACAACCCTCGAACCGCTGCTTTTGACCAAGCACAAGCCGGAGGGGTGGCGAATATACCGTGAACTTGGCAGGATGCTCTTTAGACCTTTTATGCAGGAGTTTTTGGAACATGATGACGGGGCGGTACATGTCATCGGGGTAGATGAGAATGTGCACAGCGGCTACTCGCATGTGGCGCAGCTGACCCATGCGATGAAGATGTCTGGTGTGCATGTGCAGCACGGTGTGCTTCGGGCACGCAACAGGGTAAACTATTCGGGCAAGCCGTTACAGTATCGGCTGGAAAACCCAAGAGACTTTCTTTATACCGGAAAAACAAATATCAGTGCCATACTGGTCGATGATATTGTAACCACCGGCATGACGCTTCAGGAGGCGCAGAAAACACTTGCAAACCATGGGGTTGATGTACTTTTTGCTTTGACACTGGCAAGTGCCCGTGAATGAGTTATGCGGTAAACATATATCCGCGTGAGGGGATGGTTTTGATAAATTTGTGTTTGAGTTTCTGGCGGAGTCTTTTGACAAGGGTACGGATGGTGTTTGCACTGGTTTCTTTGTCTGGCCATACATGCGCTTCGATGGTATAGAGATCAAGCAATATATTGCGGTTATGGATAAACAGTACCAGCAGCGCATGCTCTTTTCTGGTCAGAGGTATGGGCTCACTGCAACAGTAAAGCGTATCGTGCTGCGGTGTGTAGGCAAATTCGTCATCAAGTATGATATGATCTGTTTCAGGGGTGTTGGCGTGATGCTGTGAGCGTTTGTGCTGTGCTATTTTGAGAAAGACTTTGAGCTCGTCACGGTTGAAGGGTTTGGAGAGATAGGCGACGGGATCGGTCTCAATTGCCCGGTCGACATTGTAGTTGTCCAGATGGGCGGTCAGGTAGATAATCTGAACGTCTGGGTGTGCCTGTTGAATGTGGGCGGCGGCATCGACCCCGTCAATATTGCCCTTTATGCAGATGTCCATCAAAATCAGATCGACAGAGATTTGTGCGAGGGTTTTGAATGCACAGTTGGCATCGGCACACATACCGGCTACATGGTAGCCGAGTGATTTGAGATAGATATCGAGTTCCATCGCGACAATGCTTTCATCTTCTACAATCAGTATATTCAGTTCTTTCACAGTGTAAACCTTATGGTGTATTTTGTGTGTGGGTTTGTGCCGATATTGATCTCTCCTCCAAGCTGGTTACGCGCAAGAGTCTCAACCAACTGCAGTCCAAGGGATTTGCCTGTTTTGGCACTCTCCAGTCCTCTGCCGTTATCTTCAACGGTAAGAATATAGCTTGTATTTTCCTGCAGCAGAGTGACCGTTATCGTTCCTTCGTGACTAAATGCGTATTTGTAGGCATTGGTGATCAGTTCATTGATGATCAGCCCGACATAGACAGACTGACGCAGGGGCATGACGGCATTGGTGTGCAGGTTGATATGCACTGTTTTGTCTTTTTGCAGTGATCTTTTCAGATCATGCAGCAGCGCATCGAGATACTCCTGCATGTCGATCTCCTCAAGACGCTCTTTGACAAGGAGCATATTGTAGGTCTGTGAAATGGCATTGATGCGGTTTTCAAGATCCAAAAGAGCTTCAGCCGCACTCTGTGCATCTTTTACCGTATCATTTTGCATTCTGATAATGGAGAGGATGATCTGGAGGTTGTTTTTGACACGGTGGTGTACCTCCTGAAGCAGCAGCTCTTTTGCCTTGAGTGTTTCATTGAGCTCGGCGGTCTTTGCCTCTACATCTTTCTCTACCAGTTCTGTACGCCGCCTTGACTCATCGAGTATCTGTGCATCGGCAAACGCCTTTTCCTGTTGAAGGATACGATATCGGTCTGCAAATGCGAGGGAGAGCACAAGTGCCTCAAATGCCGTACCAAACATCAGAATGTTCTTAACATGCAGCATAAATGTGGTAATACCAACAGCATCGAGGATGATGAAAAGATAGGAGAGAAAGACGATCGCAAATCCGACGATGAAGAGACGTGCCTGCTTCTCTCCTCTACGGTAGGAGATGATGCCTGCTGCAAGGTTGAAGGTGATAAAGAGTGCACCGGTAAAGATCACGACATAGAGATTGTAGAAAAGCGGGCTGCTTAAGACGAGAATTTCAAGAAGCGATACAGCGATAAAGAGCACATATCCGTACCACAGCCTCCCAAAACGGACTACTTTCAGAAAGTGCATGGCAAAAAGAGCGGAGGTGATCACCAGCAGGTTTATCTTGAAAACAGGGATTTTCATATCGATCGCAACAAATGCAGGCGGCAGATAGATATGTGTCAGTCCCAGATAGGTCATCTGCTGCCATACAAGCGCAAAGAGGTACATACTGTAGTAGAGATAACTCCTGTCTCCGATATAGAAAAAAATGATAAGGCTGTAGGTTGCCAGTGCAAGGATGAACCCTGCAAGCAGGATGTTCGTAAACTGCTGCCGCCTGTCTTCTGCAAGAAAGTGTTTGCTCTCTTTAAGCATCAGTGTAAATTCGACAGGTGTGTAGGCAGAACGGACTTCAAGATAGAATCTGCTGACTGTATGCGGCGGCAGGGTCAGCATATAGTAAGGCACAAGTGTTTCTCTGTTTTTATGCAGCTTTCCTACCCCGTTGTGGAGGGCACCCTTTTGATCTTTTTCGGTATAGAGTGCAATGTACTCAAGCAGCGGAGAAGTGAGCACAAGTGCACGCTCTACAGGTGTGTCTGTTGGGTTTTCGAGTGCAAAGCGTATCCAGATGGTATGTGTCTGCATACCGGTATTGATATAGGTGCGCCCATAGGGTTTGAAGCAACTTCCTTGTTTGATCTCTGAAAAGGCAAGCTGGTTGCGGTCAAAGCAGACTTCGCTCTTCTTTAGCAGTGGGAGTGCGTGCTGTGCCGGTGTAACAGCGACTGGGTTCACGTCGGCATTGGCTGTTTGCAGCCATAAAAAGAGTGACAACAGCAAAGGCAGCATGGTATGGAAATATCTTGGCATAAACAATTGTATCAAAATATCACGTAAATATTATTTTGTCACATCTTTGTCACAACGCTTTGATAACATATGGTGTGAAGCAAACAAGAACGACACAGGAGGAGAATATGAAAAAGAAGGTGCTCATAGCAGCAGTAGTGGCAGGATTCGGATATGTTCCGTCTGTATCGGCAGGAGATATGCATCTTTTCGATATCAAAAGCGGGAAGGTGACCTATGCTGTCATCGGTTCAGCCAACATGATGGGAGTACAGATGCAGACCAAAGGGAAAAAACGGTTGGTCTTTGACAAGTATGGTGCACGGAACCTTACCGAAACGGTTACAGTGGAGAAGCGCAGCGGAATGGGCGGCAATGAAACCACCAAAACCCATACGTTGACACTGATGGACGGAGAGAGACTGTATGTGGCAGATTTTAACCATAAGACCATTACGAAAATGCCAAATGTCGGGGCAGCGATGCTTGGCGGCGGCAATATGAAGCAAAAAGGTCTTACGATGATGAAGCAGATGGGCGGCAGGAAAACCGGTACGGACAAGGTGCTTGGCTATACCTGCGATGTCTGGGAACTGATGGGGACGAAGCAGTGTATCTACAAGGGGGTGACACTGAAAGTCGAGTCTAATGTGATGGGGGTAGTTAACAAAGAAGTTGCGACCGATGTACAGTTTGGCATTTCACTCTCTGACAGTGACTTCAAGCTGCCTGATTTTCCGGTACAGGAGGGTACAGGAGTGACGGGAAGCCCTATGGGAAGCCAAGGAGGCGGAATGGCGGTACCGCCACCCAGCGCACAGGATATGTCCAAAATGGAAGAAGCACTCAAAGCAATGGGTGCAGCGATGCAAAAGAGCAGTGGCAATGGACAGATGCCTGCAATGTCCCAAGAGGATCGGCAAAAAATGGGTGAGGCGATGGGTGCGGCTCTTGCAGGTGCCTTGATGCCGCAGATGAAACAACAGTTGATTGAGCAGGAGCAGGCAATGAAGTTTGCCAAAACGTGTCTAACCGATGCCGATACACTTGCTCAAGCGCAAAAATGTGCCCAAAGAGTGGATGAGATGATGGGGGAATCCGGTGAGCCTCTTGACAAATGGGATGCACAGACAAAACAACAGGCCCTGCAAGAGATAGACAGGGCGCTTGATAGTGTGGCGTGTGCCAAGCGTGCCAAAACAGCTCAGGCGATGCAGCAGTGTATGCAGTAAATCAAAAGGAGTAGAAATGTTTTTGAACAAAAGTGGAGTATGGGCAATAGCTGTAGTCGTACTGGGTACATCAACCGTTTACGCAACGCAAAAGGTCGACCTTGAGAACTATCGTGTAAAGATCGTCAAAAATGCTTCAAAAAAGACGATTGAAAGAGAGACCAAGTCGATAAAGTTCGAATTTGGAAACGATATTGAAAAGGTCATTACAGATGTGGATTTTGACTGTAAAAGTCTCGGTTTGGCAAAAACCGATACGTTTCAAAACCCTCCTATGGGGTATGTGGAGTATACCTACAAAAAAGAGATAGAGAAAGATATAGAAGCACTATGTGAGGAGAGGGTCTATGACACCGGTTCCGAGTCGATTGCCTTTTTGATCAAGTGGTAACAGACAAAGTGTTATGATGAAAAATCCGATTGTGACAGTACTATTGTTGTCTGCTTGGCTTGGTGCGTCAGAGAATATCTATCCGGGGCTTTTGGGTACGGTTGTCAATCTTGCCAAAAACGATACACTCAATGTCAGAGAAGCACCGGATTATCATGCTAAAAAAACGGCTGCACTGCCTCTTGATGCCTATGTAGGTGTAGACCACTGCAAAAAAAGAGGCAAATCAACATGGTGCAACATCTTTCACGTTGCACAGAGAGATTATGAGGGGTTTGGCTCAGATGTCAAGCGAGGATGGGTCAATGCACGCTATTTAGCGTTTTCCGACCGTGGCTATGTGATCATAGACAATAAACCAAACTGTGATTATGTACTACGATGCAAAGTGCAGCAGTGTGAAGTGGTTGATGACTATACAACAGATGAGAAAAGTGGCGATATCACTTCGTTAAAAACACGCTGGGTCAACAGAAAAAGGCTTAGGGCATCGAACTATTTTGATGCAATGCCTGATGACCCTGATGCATCAGGGTACTGTACTATACACGCAAAGATCAATATCTTTTTACAAACCCAAAAAGAGAAAAAAACAGATAGTGCTTTAGAAAAAAAAGTGCGTGATGTGGTGTCAGCACTCAACAGACTCAAAGATGGCAGCACCAATGCCTTTGCAGCGTATGTGCACCCGCTTAAAGGGGTTACCATGACATGGTACACACACTTTGGTTACAACAGACACTTTAGCCGTACAGAGATAGAAAAGGCGCAAAAAAATCAAAACAACGCACTCTACTGGGGAACGAGGGAGAGTAACGGTGAAGCTGTCCGCATGAGTCTTTTGGACTATATGCGTATGTTGAGCCGACCTCTTTTGGATATGACCAAGATAGAGAAACTGCAAGATCTCAAAGGTTTTCAGTGTGACAAAACACAAACATGCAAAGGGTACGAGGTACGTTGGATGGTTGACCCAAAAGTCTCTAATGACTGGCTGGGATTGGTGATCATTTTTGAGAAGTATCGGGGCAAATGGTATGTGGTGGGTCTGCTCAGAGACCGCTGGACAGTATAGAGGAGGAGAGAGTGAGACGTATAGCATTCATATTGTTGGTGGGAACGGGGGTGCTGTTGGCAACAGCATTCCATCCTTACGGTGTGAAATCGGGAAAGATCACTTTTGAAAAACGCCGTTACGGTATCCATACGACACTGCATATCGACGCAAACACCAATGTGCAGGGAAGCCGAAGCAATCCTTACTACGTGGAGGAAGAGATTGTCTACTACTGGGACAATTACGGTGATATAGCTTTTGAGGAGGCCTACCGTGTTGCAGACTTTGGCGGTAAACCGCTGCCTAAAAAGGTCAAGAAGTATGAAAAGCTTTGGAAAGGGGCACATCGCTACTACTACAATGTAAAAAAACATCGTCTCTCGGATGATCCATACTACATCAGAAAAGCGTGTCTTGAGGCAGAAAAGTTCTATCAGCTTGCAGGCTGGTTTGGTGTCATCTACCCACAGGCTGTCATGTTGAACAGTGAAACGGTTGCAACAAAAATGACCAGACACTACCGTGAAAGTGCCTATAGCGATTACTATCTCTACAACGGTATCGTGTTGCGTGAAGTGAACTACGCTACAAAACAGAAAAACGGAAAAGAGGTGCGTTTTGAACCTGAAACGGAGAGAATCGCAATCAAAGTGGAGGAGAATGTTTCGGTCGATCCGGAACGTTTTCACCCCAAATGGCTAAAGGAGAAATAGATATGAAAAAAATCATGACAGCGGTATGTATGACGGGTATGATATGGGGGTCGATATCCAATGCTTCAGAAGAGGTAAATCTGAAGTACTACAAGGATATCACGATAGACCACTACCACAATGACAAAGATTTTACGTTCATGCAGCAGTTTATGAAACAGCATCCCCAAAAGGATGTAAGGCTTATTGAAAATCCTGCTTTTAGCTGTGAAGATGCCGGGTTTACATCGAAAGAGATGTATCAGAACCTTGTACTCTACGGCAAAAAAAACAAAGAGGGAAAAATCGTACAGAGTGAAAAGGAAGGAGACTTTAAAGCCGAGAGTACAAAAAAGTATTTTAAAAAAACGGCTCATGGCGAAGCAAGCTGTGTGGAGATAGTGCGCTATAAAGGGAGTGAGCTTTACGGTACGAAGCATTATGCCATTCTAAGAGGCAAGCGGTGAAACGAGTGGTAAAACAGGTTCTGTTCGTATGGATGGCATCTGCTTCCATACTTCTGTCCGGCGGACTTTTAAAGGGTGAGCATCAGTTCAGAGCACTTAAGAGCTACAGGATCCATGATTTTCATTTTGCCAAACCGATAGTCTACATGGATATCGTAACATTCGGTGCAAAAGGTGACATTGATGGAAACAGGTTTCAACTTCCCAAGAACTATATGTTTCAAACACTGCTGAGAGTGGGAAAACTCCCTTTTTCGCAATGGAGAAAAGAGAGAGATTTTGACTATTTGGCACATGCTATCTTGAAAAAAGAGTACTTTTGGAAAAGAGTCATACCGCTTTTATGGGAGTACTCTTTCATTACACTGCGTTTTTGGGAAGGCAATGACCATAGACTCAAAGCGATAACCCAACAGCAGGATATTCTCGACATTTTTGGTGAAATAGACACACCTGCTGAGCTGCATGTATGGTTGAAGGCTGTCTATTCTTACAGCGAACTCTATTTTCTGGTTGGCTGGAAAAAAGTCAACGGTCTTTACCGCATTCACTTTAAAGGGCTGAACAACTTCTGCATTTATGATGAACACTTTGACTATTTTGACAAACATGGAAAAAAGGTTAAAAGCACAACACTCAAACATTACCGTAAAAAGGGATGTGTTGAGGCGTTACCTTGAATGAGGAACATCAAATGAAAAAGATATGGATATATCTTGTCTTGACGATCACATTACTTTACAGCAAAACGTATCCGGTGTTGCCGCTAAGTATCGATGCTGTTTTTGGCAACGGCGTAAACCGTTGGGAGGAAGAGCAGTTTGTGAACGGACTTGGACATACACTTCGGATGCGGGGTCACATCGAACTGATGTATGATGCGCCTTTTGTTCTGACTGTCAGGATAACAGACTACAAAAGACCCGATCCACACCGCGGTACACAACACCGCTACCGGCTGAAAACAAGGATCAAGGCCTATTTTTGGGTTAAAGACCGTTGGGATTATGATGTGTATCATGGCAGTGTGGACTATTCGCTTTCGCTCGATGCCCGCACATCAGGAACAGTTGATGCCTATGACGATGCCAGAAGACGGCTTTTTCAGGGCTTGGGTGAACGTGTTGCCGAACGTCTGAACGAAAACTTTACATTTATGGTCGATTTTGAACGTCAGCAAGACCGTAACAGCAGAGTGGAGAGGGGCATGTCCGGTCATGCTGTCATGATGCGGGGTGAGATGCTCGACTTTGAAAATGCTTCTGTAAGCAGCAGAAGAAGTACAACGGCAGATATTGGCTGGTATGGGGATGCATACAAGACTGATATGCAGCGGATGGTTTTTCTCAACGGTACACGCTACGGCATTGCAAAAGGCGTTGGCTACAGAATGGTAGACCGTCGGTATGCCATGCATATGGGGCTGTACGGCTATGATCTTTTTGGAAGAGAAATACACAGTGGGACCGTTTTTGTGCTCAAAACGGCAGAGGGGCACTATGTCAAAATGCAAGTTGACGGTTTTGTACGTAAAAACGGTACAGAAAATGCAGGATTGCGTTTGAAGTGGCAATTTCTGGAGTAGGGGGATAGCATGAGAATGATAGGAAAATGGTTTGTTCTGTGGGCAGTGTTGTTGCAGTTGGTACACGGGTATGGAGAGAACGATACCTACCCGGCACCACCTGTTGATTTGGTAAAGGTAGACAAGATATATCATTTTTTCAGTGGATTTGATATTAGTGATACAAGCTTCTCCTACCATGACAGTAACGGTACCAAACATACCGTTGAGCTTAACGGAGCCTATTGGCAGTTCAGGGGTGAGGTTGAGAAGAAAGAGCAACCCAAGAAGATAGAGACACTCTTATCGCTGCTTCAGTCCAAAGGTGCGACAGTGCTGGAGTATAACAAAGAAAAAAGTGATATCTCCTTGGTCTGGAACCGCCCCAAAAAAAATCAGAAGATATACATAGGCATTACCTATGGATGGTCGAGTCATTTTAGAGTCTATATCCATAAAGAGCAGTATCTTCCCCCTAATACTCCTATTGATGTTGTAGTGGATGAATCCAATGATACCATCCCCTCCGAAGTGATGTTGCGCGCACCGTTTGACGGAGAGCACTACTACTATCTGAAGATCGATGTACTCTCCAAAAACGGGGTAGACATCAAAGCAACCTCCTATCCGGAAGGTGATGGTGTCTCCATTCAAAATGAGCAGAAGATGCGCTGTGAATCCAAATACTACCGACACTACACTATGCTTTCTCTTGACCCGTATGGAAGTATGCATGACTTTAAAATCACGAGCTTGGGAGAGAAAAAGGAAAAAGTGAGGCTGACACTTGTCAAGACAGACTTTCCTGTTGTACCCCTTGGGAAGCTTTCTGACAAAGCAGGGGTGTTTCAGCTCAAGAACGCTCTTGGCTCTCTGCCCCAGTTGAAGAGTCTCGGATATATATCGGGCAGCTACAATACTCCCCAGGGGGATTACCTGCCAAACGGAGATGCCCTCTACTGGCTGAACAACGGATACTACAATTTTGTCAAAGAGGGTTTGCGAAGCAACCTCGTACCTGTACTTGCCGAACATATTACCACAGTAACATGGCCGTCATACTTTGTCACAATGACAAATAAAACAGTATCTCAAAAAGAGAAAGCGACAACGCAGATGGCGATTTTTGGAACAAGAAGTGAAGACAACCAAACCGTCACTGTCGATCTTTCTCTTTCCCACATGCCAAAAGAAATCACGCTGCAAAAAGAGGATTTTGAAGTCTATGAGGATGGAAACATACCGGGAAAAGTGCTTCATGTAGAACATCTGCATGAACCTATGCAGATTGTACTGCTGCTTGACTCTTCGGGCTCGATGAAGCACAGCATGCGTGCCGCACTGCAAAGTGTACGCAGGTTTATTGAGAAGCTGCCCGAAGATGCAAAGATCACGCTGGTAGATTTCGATACAAAGGTCAAAGTACTCAAAACAGGCAGTAAGTCCGAGGTGCTGCAAAAACTCTCCCGTATCCGTGCCAACGGTGCAACGGCACTCTACGATGCCATCATCAAAGGTACAGAACTGCTTGCGGGGAAATCGCGTGCAAGCATCATTCTCTTTACAGACGGCAAGGATGCCAACTACAACGATACACGCCGCGGCAGCAAGGCAACCTTTGATCAGATGATTGCCAAGGTTCAGGATGCGGATCTCTCCATCTACCCTATCGCCTTTGGAAAACATGCCGATACAACGACACTGAGTGCGATTGCCCGTATGACAAAAACCGCCTACTACCATGGAGAGAATATGGCACAGATAGACCGCATATTTGAAGATATACGCCAAACGCTCTCCTCTGCCTACCGTGTCACGTACCAAAGAGGGAGAACACCGCTGCAGGGATCACAGCCGGTAGTGAACTATATGGTTGATGTGAGCGGTTCTATGGATCTTCGCTCCTCTTTTTACGGTGATTGTGAAGGGTGTGCCAACCGTTTTGAACCACTCAAATCGATGCTGGCACAGAGTATTGAGGAACTGCCAAAAGGTACTTTTGTGCAGTTGAGCACTTTTGCATCAGATGTCAAAACGGTACAGATACTCACACAAGACAAAGCCAAACTTCTTGCCGGAATTGGCGCAATCGATGTGGGTGGCGGTACCGAGATCATCAAAGCACTCAGAAAAGGGCTGGCACTGTGTAAAGTACAGCCTTCAAACAGACGCTACTTTATCTTCACTACCGATGCCGCCGCAGATGCATTCAAGTTTGACAAAGAGCAGCAAAAAGAGCTTAAAGCACTGCTGATGGCATTTAAGCACAGCGGTATCCAGACATTTTGGATTGGGATGTGGGAAGATCCCAAAACCGTTGCCCACATGCAAAAGATGGCAAAACTCAGTGGCGGTGAATCGTTTGTGAGCTCAGACATAGAGAAGATCAAGGAGAAGATTCTCGCAGTAACCCGAAAAGTCGGCAAAAGGACGAACACAGCCCAGAGTGTCTCCTCTGTCTTGGTTAAACTGAAAAAAAGAGATGCAAAAACGGGGTTGACGGTAGCAGCAGTCGGAGAGAGTACGCTCAGTCTGCCGATACTGTATGAGCAGACCCATTCCAAGAGGGTTACAGAGGTTGCCCATACTATCAGTCCGTTCAAAACGGACAGCAGCAGCTACAATACCCAAACAGCCAGAAGTATCTATGGTGACGATATGCCTGTAAAAGATGTACGCATCAGCAAGATCATACCGCTTAGAGATGATCACAACCGTACAATCTCGGCAAAGAACAGGGCGGTGAAGATCAGCGTAGGCAAAGCCTATCTGCTAAGCCGTCTTAAAGGGTTGGAGGCTGGACACGGCCATACCTATCTGGTACTCGATATGAATCTGAGCAATATCCTCCCCGTACAGCAGGTAGCGGTCGGCAAAGACGGCAGCAGTCACCCCTCAAGCTGGATTGGACAGAGCAATGAGAACTATACTTACAAAGAGGCTGTACCTTCCTACGAAATCCCCAACTTTGCAAACCATCTTTTCATCCGTGTAAACGGAAGCTATGAGATGCCTATAAGCCCGATGACATGGGCACTGAACGATCCGCTTTTGCCAATGGATGCAACCTCGCTTACGATTGACGGTAACGGTACGAAGTCCGGGATGCTGCTCTTTCGCATTCCAGATGAGAGTCTAAAGTCACTTTCGCTTCATTTTTACGATACTGCCTACGGACATATCGATCTTCCGATCATTGGAACGATGAAGCAGCTGTCTGCCCGTGTAGAGGCACTGCCAAAAGAGGCACCGCAAAAACTTGGTGATGCTTTCAGTATCAGTGTGCTCGGCAGACATTTTGACGATACTCTCGCAGGTATCAAAGCGCCTAAAGGGACACGCTATGAGACACTGATTCTTGCTATTGACAGCAAGGTCAATGCCCTGCTGGCACTCGACCCGCAAAAACGCTTCAGACTCAACATAGACTCTCCATACGGCGGCTGGATGCTCAAACCCGCACCAATCACACGCGTCATACCGCTTGGACTGTATGATGCACTCTCTTTGGCTCCGGGATCGCATAACCGTTTTGCTCTGGTCTTTCAGGTGCCCACATTGCTTCAAGATGCTCCACAAAGTCTCATCGTTTCACTCAAAGGCAAAGACAAAGAGATAGCTGTCATCAAAAAGCCTACTTCCCAAAAGATACCAGATCCGCTTGCCAAGGGCACGGCCAAAGGGATTGACCTGGTACTCAACGGGGTGTACCGCCTCGATGGTCTTGACGGCTACAGCGGAGACTACCTGCTTGCCGATGTCACACTGGATGAAAAAGAGGATGGAAGTACCGCAAGGTTGCGTGATATGCTGCAGCTCTTAAAAAAAGTGCCATCAAAAGAGCCTCAAGAAACCTCTAAGGAGGTATCACACAGAGGGCTTGGCAACTTCAGCAGCAAAGAGGGAGGCAGCAAGAGCTGGGAGGTACGCTCTCAGGACAGCAAAACAGTTACACGGGTACTGGGGTGTGACGGTATGGCACCGGACGGATATAAAAAACGCTGTTTGGTGCTTTTTGATCTGCACGGTCTGGATGAGAATAAACCGCTCTACCTTACCTCTTCCATCTTTAAAGACTTTACCTACACGGTTGAACCCCCAAAACTTAAACCTCTAAATGACAAAGCCGCTTCTTTGTTGTCAGAGAGGCAGGAGCTTGAGAGAAGCAGCTGGGAAGAGAGTGTGCAAAAGATACTTGAAAAAGTACGTCAAAAACGCATTGCTACAGGGAAGGGTGTGGGCGGTTCACACAAGCAGGTCATATCGCTTGACAGTAGCAAAGATATGCTTCAGCGCATCGCACCGTTGAGTGCCTCCTTCGCCGGGGCACAGAAGCTGCAACAGATCAAAAGTTTCAGTGAGGCGCTTGAGATGTTGAAACATATCACCTGGGTACCTGCGGCTACAGATGGTGCACTCTATTCGCCCGAAGCGATGGTGACACAGGGGTGGGGGACGGAGTATGCCATGACAAACTACCTCTACCGCATATTGAAAATGCGTAACCTAAAAATAGAAAAGGGGTACTACTATCTGAGCAAAGAGGGCAAAAAGGCACTTGCCTCCAAAGCCGGCAGTATTCCTCTAAAATATGACAAAGTACCCTATCTTGCATGGGAAGAGGAGGGGGAGAGACATAGCATCGTCATACCGTTTTTGCAGGATGAAGCCATGCTTAGAGGGATGTTCAAAGACAAAAGCAGCAGTAGCCCTCTTGGGAGTGGAAATGCCCAGATAGAAATGAGGCTCTACTTTACAAACAAACAAACAACCCAAGCAGTACAAATGGGCGGTATGGCTGCGGCACTTGGGGGTGCAGAGGGATCGAAAGAGAAATATGAAACACTCTTTTCCAAGTCGTTCAGTCTGGACGGACTCTCCAATATGCCTGTCGATATCTTCTTTACCAAAGGTAAAAACAGAGATGGAAAGTCCATTTACACTGCGCGATGGTATGGTCTGGACGGATTGGAGGAGGAAGAGACCTATGTGGGGGGCGACATTGTTCCCAAACGTCTTGAGATCAAGTGTTACAACGGTATGGAGTATGCCGATACCTACACTTTCCGTTTTGAAAAGGGGCAAAAACTTGAAGATCTCTTCTTTACGTTTGCGTTTGCCGTGCCTGACATCTCTGAAGATGCCATTGCCGTGATGGATAAGGAGAGAGAAAAACGGTTTAAGCATGTAGCGAAGGTGGCACCGCTGTCGCAGTTGCAGTGGGTAAACAGAAGTACACTATATCGATTTACAGCACTTCAAAGTACTTATGAAAAACGTCTTCAGAATTTACTCAAGGTGAATGTGAAACGGCATAAGAGCCCTCGAATACTGATGGCTGTTATTGAAAAACGATCCAATAAAAAAATGATACGCCACCTTGATCTTAGAAGTACTTTTGCTGATGTATATGGGGAGCAAAACGCTACAAAAGCATTTCATATTATGGATGGTATTTTCAGTTCACAGGCTGAAGCATCTGCTCTGTTAAAGGGAAAAGGTATTTTTGATATTTGGAAGAGCCACAAAGATCAAAATTTGACTCTCATGTTCCCTGAACAAAAAAAGCAAATCATCCTTTTGCTAAAAAATAAAAATGTGCCGTCATTGATAATAAAACGCTATGAAAACAGTGATAAAGTATGGCTCTATCCACTCAATGACAAGAAAGAGATAGGTTGGCTTGAAATTGATCCTAAGACG
The DNA here is from genome assembly GCA_027082955.1 of Sulfurovum sp. Lineage (GTDB taxonomy): Bacteria > Campylobacterota > Campylobacteria > Campylobacterales > Sulfurovaceae > Sulfurovum. Next base: position 48,942 of record JALWTA010000020.1, read on the forward strand.
TATCAAACAAGAACTGTATATGAAAACGGTATGTATGCAGCAATGGCAGAAAAATCCGAAGTTGATATGGCGATTGATTCTGTTTCAAACTATTTTATTGGACTCTTCTCCGGTGTAGGTATTTCTGAGTGGAGTGTAGTAATGCATATGCATATAGAAGATTATTGTGAATTATTAAAAGCATCAGAAGATACGGCAAATAACATTGCGTGTGGTGTAGCAGTTGGAGGAGGGATTGTTGGAGCCTCTGTTTTAGGGATTAAATCGACTTTTCTTGGATGTACAGGATATGCAAAAAGATCTAAAATGATAGGTATTTACGGTAGTTTAAGAGGTAGCAAAAGCACAACTGCCATTGGTAAGACTTCAGAAGCCATTGCCGGTTTTGCCAACGGTTTTGGTGATGGAGTGGCTTTATATTTTCAAATAGCAAAAGAGCATGCAGAGTGTAAAAAAGGTCATTGATATTTATTTTTAGTATGTAATAAGATGGGAGCTATATCTCCCCCGCCATAAAATGCTCAAATATCTGAGTGACCAGCGCAATGCGCTCCTCAAAACTCTTTTTGCTCGCTCTCTCATGCACGGTATGGTCTCCGTCTCCGTAAGGACCCCAGCCGTCAAGCGTGGGTACGCCTTGTGAGGCAACAATGTTGGCATCGCTCACTCCGCCGCGCTTTTCGGTAGGCAGGGTGATGTTGCAAAGTGCCTCTATCTTTTTGACAAAGGCGGCCTGCTGGGGGGTGGGTTGCATCACATCACGCTGGATGCCGCCGCTGAGTGTTGATGTTGTTCCTTCTACATAGGCGGTATTGACGATGGTGTCGATGGCGTTGAGTACCCTGTCGCGCTCCTCTGTGGTGGTGTAGCGCAGTTCAAAGGTGAGTTTTGCTTTGGGTGAGATGGTATTGGCACCGATACCCCCTTCGATCTTGCCGACATTGACGGTGGTCTCTTTTTCAAGATCGGTCAGTGTGACCAGTTTTTGCAGTTTCATAGCCGCTTCGAGGTTGGCATCTGCTCCCTTGTCGTAGTGGTTGCCCGCATGCGCGGCGATGCCTTCAATGTCGATGAAGAAGGTACCGACCCCTTTGCGTCCTATGACCACCTCGTCATGTACCCCGGCAGCTTCAAAGACCATGCAGTAGTCGTACGCTTTGGCAAGTTTGGCAGTGAGATACTTGCTGTCGTCACTTCCGGTCTCTTCGTCACTGACGAGTAGGAAGTCGATGTTGTGGATGGCACCATGCTTTTTGTAGATATTTCTCAGTGCCTCAAGGGCGACATAGTTTCCCCCTTTCATGTCGCATACCCCCGGTCCGTAGATCCATGCATCATCTTCTCTGAACTGTTCAAACGTACCGGGAGGGAAAACGGTATCAAGGTGTCCCAAAAGCAGCAGTTTTTTTCCCTCTTTTTGAGGTGAGGTGAGATGGAGATGATCACCAATCTCTTCTCTGGGATAACGGGTAAGCTGAAAGCCGATCTCCTCCATCCAGTAGGCGAAGATCTCACCGTTTCGGTCGACACCCTCTTTGTTTTTGGTCCATGAGTTGATCTCGATGATCTCTTTGAGTGCTTGATAGGTATCGGACATTTGATATCCTTTTGTTATTCTTGGCAGATATTTTAGTAAAATATTGTAGAATTGGAGGTTAAGGGAACCTCTAATAATAGGTGATACCCACAACATCTCTAGCTTTTCTCTAGGCTAGGCACGCTTTTGAAGTCCTAGTCGTAGCTAAGTCGAAAAAGCGTAACAACGCATAGAGGAAAGCTAGTGATGCCCGAAGGGTGGGCTTTGCAAACGTAATCTTGCACAAGACACTTCCTTCATCTTAGCTACTGCTAGGACTCGGAAGTCTCTTGCACAATCTTACATTTGCAAAACCCATTGTGGATATTACCTATTGTTAGAGATTCCCTTAATCTTTTAAAAGGAAGGTAGAATGGGAAGAAAGATCGGAATGTGGATGTACCAAAACGGCGGTGGTGACAAGATCGAAGCCAAAATGGTTAAAAAATTGAAAGAAAGAGGGATAGAGACGGTCACAGGACTAAACCTTCGGCATGCCATAGCCAAAAAAGGGCATATCTACCATGGAAAGCGGAAAATGGACAAGCTTGATCTCTTTTTCTCCTATAATGCAGGGGAGCAGACGCAGTATCAGGTCTTTTTGTATCAGGCACTGGGGCGCATTATCCCTACCGTCAACTCTTACGAAGCCTTTGCGCTGACAGAGGACAAGTTTCAGACTGCCTATATGCTTCAGCAGCATGGTATCGCGACACCGGAGTTTCAGCTCTGTCACCGGGACGATACAGAGCACCTCAAGCGCATTATGAAGAAGTGGAAGAAGATGGTTTACAAACCTACAGATGGCTGGGGCGGGGTAGGTTTGACCAAGATAGAGAGCGAAGAGTCGCTCAACATGCTGCTGCCGTTTCTCAATCAGGCGGACTTGCGCTTTTTCTATGTGGAGAAGTTCGTCAAGTATGATAACACAGACTACCGTGTCGATATTGTCGATGGGCAGTTTGTGGGCTGCTACGGCAGAAAGGCAAGCAAACGTGACTGGCGCACCAACGTAACCAGCGGCGGTTCGGTCTTCCTCAGGGAGCCCAATGACGAGGTGATCGAGCTGGCGATCAAGGCAGCAAAGGTGTGCGGTACGGATATTGCCGGGGTGGACATCATTTACGATCTGGAGCGTGAGGAGTATGTGGTGCTTGAGGTGAATGGTATTCCTGCCTTTGCGACACCTGAACAGGAGAAGATGGGACTGGACTTCAATGACCGAAAAATAGACCTGATCGTTGATCTGATTGACCGCACAACAAAAAACAAATAGGAACCGAAGGCTTTAGCCTTGTTATATGCGGGACTAAAGTCTCCGATTCCAAAATGTTGCAAAAGCATAAACAAAGATCAAACTGATCGTTGATATGATTGGCTGAAAAATAAAAAATAGTGCAAAGAGATAGGAACCGATGGTTTTAGCCTCGCTTGTGCGGGACTGAAGTCTCCGATTCCGGTATCTTTGAAAAAATTTAAATAACAAGGAGTATTATATGGCAAAAAAGAATAAAAAACAGAAACTACCGAAACTCGGATTGCTCTACTTAGATCACGTCCTGAGATTTTTTGATAAGAGCAACTTCAGAGGCTGGCCGGATAAGATTGAAACAGTTGTCTACCACTGGAAAAATGACAAAGAGCGTTTCATCAAAGAGGTGAAGCGCAAGAAGATCGATGTGCTCATTGGGAACATTCCTGCAACGGCGTATGAGACTTTCCGTGAAATTGCAAGAGAGCTGCCGCATGTGCAGTTTATTCCTTCGCTCGATACACAGTTTGCCAACAAGTCCAAAGAGAATGTGACCCGTTTTGCATGGAAGTATGATATTCCTGTACCCAAAACCTATATCTTTTACGATCACAAAAAAGCGGAACGTTTCATCGATACGACGACCTTTCCAAAGATCATCAAAAAGAGCTATGGTCCTTCCAACTACGGCGGCTACTTTGTCCATAAAGTGGACTCTGCACAGGAGGCGCACAACTTGCTGGCACAGAAGAAGTACCACCCGGTCTATATGCAGGATTTTGTCCCGATGGAAGCAGATGTGCGTGTGATGCTCATTGGGCACAAGCCTGTGTGTGCCTTCTGGAGACGACCGCCCAAGGGTGAGTGGCTTACCAACACAAGCCAGGGCGGAAGCATGGATTACATGGATGTGCCCAAAGAGCTGCTCGATCTGGCTGTCAAAGTCTCCAAAGCTGCCAATGCCGAATATTGGGCATGTGATGTGGCTGTAGGAGAAGACGGCAAGTACCGCATCCTTGAGTGTGCGACAGCCTTTGCGGCATTCCCGTATATTCGTGACTGGATAGGGCAGTACCTGATGTGGAAATTCTCAGACGGACGTTTCCCTCTGCCCAATATTCCGCTCTACAACTGGGAAGAGCTTGGCAAGATGGACTCCAGTGTCCTCAGAACTTTGCGTTACATCACGTTTGGACGCTACACACCAAGCTATGACGGCGCATTCTTCCTTGATAAGAAGACCAAAGAGACCGAAAAAGGAGAAATGTATCTGCATGAACTCGATGCCCTCTATCCGATGCTCAATACCTACACCAGAACCAAAGAGGAGTGGCCAAGCGAAAAGTGGAACTTTCAGGACAACTACGGTCATACAGTAAGAAAGGTACACGCAAAGAGCAACCCGACATACAAAGATGACGATGAAGTTGCCGAAACTGCTGCAGCTCCAAAAGTGGATGCACTCTCCAAAAAGAAGATCAAAAAACTGCTTACCTCTGTCGAAGGTATCGGGGAGAAGAAAGCAGAAAAGATCATGAAAAAGTTCGATACCACAGAGCTGGTGCATACACTCGAAACGGCTCCTGAGAAGATCAGTGAAGAGTTTGGCTGGTTCAAGGACAAGTTCCTTAAAAGACTTAAAAAAGAGTGGAAGGCACTAAAAGAGAAGCTGTAGAGAGATTTGGATATAATCCCGCTCCAATTTGCCAACAAAGGTTGCACGCATGAAAAACCAATACAGGTCTTATGAAGAGAGTCTCGCTTTTTTACATAAGATGGAAAAGGCGTACCCCGATCTGATAGAGATCGTCAAGATCGGTACAACCTATGAGGGGCGTGATATTGTCCTTGCCAAGATCTCTGCAGATGTTGTACACGCCGATGAAAAGCCCGCGCTGCTTTATACTGGTACGATCCATGCGCGTGAGTGGATAGGGCATGAGCTTGCTTTGGCGTTCATTGAACATGCTGCCAAGAACCGTCATACCGACCCGGTACTTGAAAAGGCGCTTGCAGAGTCCACACTCTACATGGTACCATGTCTAAATCCCGATGGCTATGAATACTCCCGTAAACACTTCTCCTTCTGGCGAAAAAACCGCAGAAAGAACCATGACGGTACTTACGGGGTTGATCTCAACCGCAACTTCTCCATAGGCTTTAAGAAGATCAGCAACACCACCTCCAATGTCTATGGCGGGGAAGCACCTTTCAGTGAAGCGGAAACACGTGCCATCAAAGAATTTGTCGATGCCCACCCCAATATTACCATTGCGCTTGACTACCACTCACAGGGGAATGTTTTTTTCCCTGCACACAAGTTCAAGCACGAAGCGGAGCTTGACGGTACTGACATGAATGTCATTGCAGCCAATATGAATGATGAGATCGAAAAGATCACAGGCAGACGCTACGGTATCCACCGCGGTAAACCGCCCGCAGCACTCATTAGCGGCAGTGGACGGGAGTACTACTACTCACGCGGTATCAAAGCGCTTGTGGTGGAAGTGGGTACGAAGAACATTCCTGATTATATGAAGAGTATGAGCAGCAGTATCCATGAAAACATCCCGGCACTCATCCGTACCTTTTCAGAAGTGGTAAACTTCTCCGAGTATGCACCGCGCCGTGTGGAAGAGTTCAAGGTTGAAAGTGTCAGTGATACAAGCGTGACACTGGTATGGAAGTACGAAAAACGCGATGATATCTTTTTTGAGATCTACCGCAGCACCAAAGACAAAGATGCCTGCAACGAGCGTACACGCATCGGGATTGCCGGAGAGCACATCTTTACCGATACCGATCTTGAGAGTTCGACAAACTACCACTACACCATTCGCGCAGTCAGCAAAAAGACCGGCTACAAGTCCGCCTTTGCACCGGTAGTCAAGGCACGTACAGCGTTGGCAGAAGATGAGTTTTTCCGTTTCCTCTTTGCAACCAAAGAGGGTACGGGCTATGTGGGGCAGTACACACAGGAGACCAACCGTTCCCACTTTGGACTCAACTCACTGTTTGTCGGCATCAACAAATCCAAAGGCATCTGCGATGCAGTAGTAAGCTTCGATCTAAGCTCCATCCCTGACAATGCGGTGATCAAATCGGCACGTTTTTACCTCTACCCGATGAACCGTGTGGGTGCAAAGATCGAAAAGTTCGGGCAGTGGGACTTGAGCCTGCTTGAACCGGACAGCTTTAGTGAGATCAGCGATTTTGAAGAGATAGAAAATGCCAAAGCCAAGGGGATCATCGGACAGGCGATCAAATCGCGTCAGCTGACACAGGGCATCTGGAATTTCTGGGAGTTCTCACAGCGTGAGTGTCAGCTGCTTCAGGAGGAGATCGAAAACAAACAGGCTGTATTCCGCATAGATGGACCAAAGTATCTGCCTGACGGTGAAGACAGCCAGATGATGCAGTTTGACATCGGGTATGGGAAATTTGGCGGCGGCATCCACTACCGTCCGATGCTTGACATCAAGTACACCATCGAAAACGAGAAGATCAAGCTGCCGACACAGGAGAGGGCGACCATCGCTAAAGAGGGGGTAGAGGAGCAGGTACTCAAAAGCGGGTTTGATGCCAACGGTGAGAAGGTGTATGGTTATCTGAACTTTGACCTTTCTCAGCTTCCAGAACACGACAAGACGATGATCACCCAGTGTGCACTGCGCATCCGAAACACAAATGTCTTCAAAAAGAAATCTGATGTACGTTTCTATGTGGAACTGGTGGAACTTGATGAAGTAGGTACCTATGAAGATATCAAGAATCGTGAGAAGATCGAATATATCGGTTATGAAGTGGCCGAGAGTGATCTGGGTGCCAAAGAGTATCAGTATTTCAACTTTGATACACTCTCCAAGAACGCACTTGATCAGATGCATCAGGAAGGCAAAACCCTCAAACTTGTCATCAAACCCACTTCTGCACTGGGAGCAAAAAACCGCATCATCGAGTGGGCGGATGATGCAGAACTGGTGGTCAAGTACATTCCAAAACGCCGCCATCCTGTCGCACCTGTGAACAATCTGCGTATCAGCAAAGAGAACCGAATGATCAAGCTGATATGGGACAAGGTCGATGACAGTGCACTCAAGGGGTATTATGTGGTGCGCAACAGCTTCCATCCACCAAGACACTTTATGGACGGTGTCAAGCTTTATGGCGGGAAAGATACATGGACATACGACAATTTCGGATCGTTTGACAAAGAGAAGTTCTATGCCGTCTTTGCCTACGATGATGTGCCAAACTTCTCCGAAGCAACAGTTGTACGCTACGATCCGTTAGAGAAGTATTGATGCTTCCCCTGTGACAGGCATCTCTTCTCCTTAAAAATTTCTACCAAACTATCATAAAAAATAAATTAATCTTATTTTAAAGCACTCGGCTGTAGACTGAAGTATCGCACAACGCTAAAGGCGGTACTTATGCAGAGAGAAAACTATGAAACACTTTTGGAAGAGAACCGAAAGCTCAAACATCTGATCAGTCAGTTCAAAACCCTGCTTGACTCCATCCCAGATCCTGTCTTTATGAAAGACGAGAATCTTCGGTGGATCTACGGCAATCCAGTCATTTTAAACCTCTACAGCATTGATCCGGACAACTATGTGGGCAAAACAGAAGACCAGCTTCTGCCCGAAGAGTTTGCCCAGTCATGTATCGAGAGTGACAGACAGGCGGTTGCCAAAGGGAGCATCAGCAAATCAGAGGAGCGTGCACGTGACCCAGAAGGGAACCTCCATTTTTACGAAGTCTTTAAGGTACCCTCCTATGATAAGCATGGTACATTCAGTGGTCTAATCGGTGTAGGGAGGGACATTACCGAACGCAAAGAGGTGCAGGAGGCACTTGAGGCTGAGAACAAAAAGCGCAGAGAGAATGAGATACAGCTTGCCCATCTTGCCAAAACCCTTGAAGATCAGGTACGCAAGCGTACCGCCGAACTGGAAGAGGAAAAAGAAAGTGCCATGAGCCTCTCCTATGTGGACACTCTAACAGGGCTGAACAACCGTCGTGCTTTTTTTGAAAAGAGCCATGTTATCGACATCAACGCACGCAACAGAGACTGTGGTTATGCGGTGATCATACTCGATATAGACTATTTTAAGCATGTCAACGATACATACGGACATGCTGAAGGAGACATTGTCCTTAAAGAGTGTGCCGCGATTGTTAAAGAGAATCTTCGTGCGACAGACATTGAAGGACGTATAGGTGGTGAAGAGTTTGCCGTGACACTGGTGGATACTTCATTGGATCAAGCCATTACGATCGCAGAAAAACTGTGTGATAAAATAGCAATGATACCCATGGGAACACACGCAATAAACCTTACATGCAGTTGTGGTGTATCTGTTTATCAGCCAATGGCTTCAAGCTTTGAAATGGTACTTGGAAAGGCAGATGAAGCGCTCTACGCAGCTAAAGCCTCTGGCAGAAAATGTGTGATAGGGTGTGAGTTTACAGCGTAAGTTTTTTACTTGTTATAGAAGATTTTTAATAACAAGGCAGAGATCCCGCTTTAAAAGCGGGAATGTCAAAGCAGATAGGTTATACTGCTTCTGTATAGAGCTGTGTCGCTTTCTGAACGTGGAAATTGAGTCCAATCTCTTTTGGCGTACAGCCAAGTGCGAGTGCGACCATTTGCGGCATGTGTAGTACCGGCAGTTCGATGTCACGCCCGATGACCTTGCCCACATCATCTTGATAGGTATCCATCTTGAGGTGACAAAGAGGACATGGAGTAACCATGAGATCTGCGTTGTTATCAATGGCATCTACCATTGCATTACCTGCAAGTACCTCTGAAGTGTGGTTTGCCTGAAGCTCGACGTGGAAACCACAGCATTTGTTTTTGTGGCTGTAGTCAACCGGATGACCTTCGAGTGCATCGATGAGTTGGTCGAGTGAAGTTGGGTTATACGGATTTTCACCGCCGTTTGCATCGTGGTGCAGTTCGGACGGGCGAATGTTGTGGCAGCCGTAGAACGGTGCAATGTTAAAATTACTTAACGGTACTTCTACCTTGTCTTTGATATTTTCCAGACCATAGTCTTCAATGAGTGCATAGAGGAAGTGTTTGATCTCTGAAGTTCCTTTATATTCCAATCCTACCTCTGCAAGCTTTTCATTGACTCGTGCTTTCAGATCCGGATCGGTATCAAGTGCATGTTTGGTCATCGCAGAGTTGAGCTGACAGGTGTTACAGATGGTGATCATCGTAAGACCAAGCTTCTCTGCATAGCAGATGTTACGTGCATTGAGTACATGTGCGAGGAATTCGTCGAAGTCCTGCAGGTGGCTTGCACCACAGCAGCTTGCTTCTTCAAGAATAGTGATCTTGATGCCCAGTTTGTCCGCTACTGCAAGGGTAGAGGAGAGCAGTTCAGGTGTGGACTGTTTGGCAGTACATCCGGTAAATAGTGCATAGTGTAGTTGGCTCATCATTTCTCCTTACAGTGTGTTCGTTTGTGAAATTTCAATCAGTTTCTGGACTTCGTCGAGATTCTTGATCTTCGGTACGCTGTCAATGAACGGAATGCCTGAATGCCAGTGGATTTTGCCAGCTTTCATCATCTTCATGGCAGTCTTGAGGTGCTTGTACATACCAAGATACCCTTCTGAATAGGAGACAATATCGGCTTCATCAAGATAACCGTACTTCTTCATACCGCGCAGGAAACCTTCGGCATGTTTGGTCGCAACGTTTGGCTTGGCAACACCCTGCTCAAACTGCATATTATGTAACTTTGTGATTTTCTCGATAGGGTTGATCTCTTTTGGACAGGCTTCTGCACACTCGAAACATTTGACACAGTCCCATACTCCTGGACCGATCTGTGAAGTAAGCTCAAGACGCTCTTTACCGGCTTCATCACGTGTATCAACGGTAAAGCGGTAGGCAGCATTGAATGCCGCAGGCCCAAGGTAGTCCTCATTCACTTCTACGACAGGGCAGGCGTAGTGGCAGTTACCACACTGAATACAAAGGTCAGAGTCGAGGAATTTATGGAAATCGTCTATACTCTGTTTTGTCTCATGCTCAGGATGCGGATCGACATCGGCAACGACATACGGTGTGACCGCTGCGTGTTTTTCCCAGAAGTCTTTCTTGTCGATGATCATATCTTTGACTGCGCGTTTTTTGTTTTGCGGCTCTATAAGAAGTTCATTGCCAAAGAGTTTTACCAATTCCAGTGCATTCTGCTTGCAGGCAAGGGTTGCTCTGCCGTTGACTTTGATCCCGCATGCACCGCAAATACCGTGTCGGCATGAACGACGGTAGGAGAATGATCCGTCATGTTCCCACTTAATGCGGTTAAGAAGATCGAGTATCAATTCATCTTTACCCACTTCCATGGTGTAGTGTTTGTAGTGGGGCAGGTAGTCTGTTTCGGCATTGAAACGGAAGGTCTTCAGTGTAACAGTGACGGTGTCCGGACGTGTCACTTCTGCTTCATCTGTTTTGAACGGCTCAAATTCTTCTGCTTGTGTACTCATCTTGATCTCCTAGTATGATCTTTCTTTTGGTTCGAACATGCCCAGTGTCACTTCTCCCCACTCAGTGGTGATGTTGAAGTTCTCATCCATATAGGCATAGGTATGTTTAAGGAATCGTTCGTCATCACGTTTTGGGAAATCTTCACGGTAGTGCCCCCCGCGGCTCTCTTCTCTCTTCAACGCACCGACAACAATAAACTTGCTGAACTCCAGCATATGTCCAAGTTCCAATGCTTCCTGAAGGTCGGTATTGAAGGTATTTGACTTGTCATCTATACGGATGTTTTTGTAACGCTCAAGCAACTCATCTATAAGTTTGAGCTGTTTTTCGAGTGACTCTTTGCTTCTAAAGACACCTGCATTGGCAGTCATACCGTTTTGCAACTCTTCACGCAGACCCGGAACACTCTCGGTACCGTTTGAGGTTTTAACGCGTGTCAGCTCTTCAAGCATTCTGTCTGCATCTGCCTTGGTCGCTTTTTTAAGCTCGACACCCTCATCGAGTGCTTTGACCATATTCTCCCCTGCATGGCGTCCAAAGAGGAGCGCTTCAAGGACGGAGTTGGCTCCAAGACGGTTGGCACCGTGTACAGATACACAACTGCATTCACCAGCAGCATAGAAGCCCTCTACGAGGTCACCTTTGGCGTTTTTCTTAACCTGACAGTTGATATTGGTCGGAATTCCACCCATAGAGTAGTGTGCGGTCGCAGAGATGTGGATAGGCTCTTTGAGCATATCTTGTCCCTGGAATGCGATGGCAAGCTCACGCAGTTCCGGCAGACGTTCTAGGATGATCTCTTTAGGCAAGTGTGTCAGGTCGAGGTTGACTGACTGTCCATCTTTACCGACACCGCGCCCCTGACGTACCTCTTCCATAATGGCACGGCTGACAACGTCACGTGACGCAAGCTCAAGTGCATTGGGTGCATACTTCTCCATGAAACGCTCACCTTTGGAGTTATACAGGCGTCCACCTTCCCCACGTGCAGCTTCGGAGATCAGGATACCTGAACCGCCAAGCCCGCTTGGGTGGAACTGTACGAACTCCATATCTTCCAAAGGAAGTCCATGACGTGCAACGATAGAAAGAGAATCTCCTGTATTGGCATGTGCATTGGAGTTGAAACGGAATGCTCTTGCATGACCGCCTGTAGCGAACATGACCAGTTTTGCATTGAAGATTGCCGGCTCAGAGTTGCGGATATTGTATGCCGCTACACCGTAGGCTTTACCGTTCTCATAGAGCAGGTCGGCACAGTACCACTCATCAAATACTTCAATACCGGCGCGATACGCCTGCTCGTAAATTGCCTGAAGAACCGCAAGTCCGGTTCTGTCTTTGGCATAGCAGGCTCTGGGTTTGCTTTGTCCCCCAAACGGTCTGATAGCAATGTTCCCCTCTTCATCTCTTGAAAATACTGCACCCATACGTTCAGCCCAGCGGATGGTCTCCGGTGCTTTGGTACACATGAGTTCTACTGCATCCTGATCGGCGAGATAGTCGGAACCTTTTACTGTGTCAAACATATGCAGTTCAACTGAGTCGTCTTTGCCCAGAGCGGCGTTGATGCCTCCCTGTGCGGCTCCGGAGTGGCTTCGTAGCGGGTGAAGTTTGGTGATGACAGCTGTTTTCTTTCCTGCTTCGGTCAGTTCCTTGGCAGCGGCAAGACCGGCAAGGCCGGCACCGACGATCACAGCATCATATTCGTAGATTTTAACATCCATAACGCTTGCGTCCTTTTTGTCAGATTTGCTTCGATTATAGCGTCTGCTTGATATTAAACGGATTAATTAAAACCGTAGGTTGGCTATTTTTCGCTGCTATTGTTACGCATTTTCCATATTAAGAAGCAATACTATTTTATGTTATGATATGAAAAATAATTTATTGTAATACTTTACTTATCTATGGTACAATGTATGGATAGAAGATAGAACTTGACGGATAGTGTATAAATGGACAAGGAAGCCTACCTCATTAGCAAACTGCAATCAAAATATGTCGGTGACGATGCGGCAGTGGTCGGAAAGATGCTCTACAGCATGGATGCCTTTTTTGAAGGGACGCACTTCAAGCGCGAATGGATGAGCATGGCACAGATTGGGCGCAAAGCGATGCTGGTCAACCTCTCCGATGCCATCGCCATGAATGCCAGGCCCAAGTATGCTCTGGTGACTGTCTCCATTCCCAAATCGATGACCACTGATGAGATAGATGCCCTGATGCAAAGCATGGAACGTACTGCTGCCGAGTATGGGTGTGAGATCATCGGAGGTGATACCATCGGGAGTGACAAGCTTCACATCAGCATCGCGCTCATTTCTGAGAGTGAGTATCCGCTGCTGCGAAAGGGGTTGCAAATGGGTGACCTGCTTGCCTATACGGGATTGCTTGGAGAGAGTAAAAGAGACCTTGAAAGCCTCTTTAACGGAAAGTCTATCGCCCCAAACTCCCGCTTTTATGAACCGGTACTCAGAGCCGAGTTTATCTACAACGCCCGTCCATTGTTGCATGCGGGGATGGATATCTCCGACGGGCTCTACTGCGATGTTAACAAATTGCTTGACATGAACAATGCCGGCATGGAGATACTGGCTAAGATTGATGATGCACAGGGATTTAGCGGTGAAGAGTATGAGATGCTTGTTGCGTTTCCCAAAGAACATTTTCAAGAGATAGAGAAGATTGCAAGGGAGTCAGAGACAACCGTCAGTGTCTTTGCCAAAGTTGCCAAGAATGATACTCGGTTTCCTTGTAAAAGCCATCATTTTTGATTGGTAATGGTGTCAATTTCACGTAGGGTGCGTAATCACGCACCTTCAAACCGTCAGGTGACAATTGGAATATGTTTTGCATTCTATCATCCCTGATGGGAATTTTCGTGTAGGGTGTTGTGCCCTCACAACACCTTCTTTGTTCCAATGCTTTAATGTGTATGGGGTGATTGGCGTTATGTTGTTGTTTGATGTTTCGGTGTTGTCGGGGGACAACACCCTACGAATCGGGTAACTACTTTATCTTATCAGGTGGGGATAATTTACATTTATTATACTCCACGATCATCCCGTGAAAACGGGCGTAGTGCAGGGCGAGTTCCTCTTGATGGTAATGCGGTTGCAAACCTTCTTGCAAATAGGCTTTGTAGGCACCGTAGTTTTTGAGTATGATGCCATAGGTTGCCAGCAGGCGTTTGGTGTAGGTGTCTATCACCATCTCCGCTCTGAAACAGCTGTAGTTGAGGATGCTGTCGGCGGTCTCTTCTCCTATGCCTTTCTGTTTTAGAAGCCAGCTGCGTGATACCTCTTTCTGAAACGTTTCAAAGGTGCCGAACTCCGATTTAATATTTTTTGCTATGGCTCGTAATCTTGGTGCTTTTTGGTTGTAAAAGCCGCTGGGGCGTATGCGCTCTTTCAGGCTTGCTTCATCGAGCTTCAAAAAAGTTTCAAGGGTGGTGTGTCCCTGAAGATGGGCAAGAGATTTTTTCACATTTTTCCATGTGGTATTTTGTGTCAGTACTGCACCAATGACTACTTCAAACGTGCCTGCATTGGGCCACCACCACTCGGGTCTGTGTGTGAGCAGATTGTGCTGTTGGAGTATTTGGTAGAGGGTGTGGCTGTCAGTAAGCGTTTCTATTGAAGTGCTGCGCTCTTTTTCCATACCGATTTTATTTTCCTGTTGAGTGCTGCTTTAACCTCTTTGATGAGCGCTTTTGCTTCATCTCCAAAGACAAACGTCCCCTTGTACTGGCGTTCTACACTGTCAATATAGGCCTTGAACTGGGCTTTCTCTTCAGCAGTTTTGGGTGTTTGCCACAAAAAGCGCATGCCGCTCTCTCTATCAAAACTTTTTCTTGCTGTTTCTATATAAAGTTTGCTTGAGAGGAGTTTGAGATTGCCACTCTTTTCTATCTGGTAACGCGTAATGCGCACACCGTAGGGAACATCGTAGGCATGTCCCTGTCTGTCCCACATGGTGTAGAGTGTGATTTTGTTTCCATTTCGTTCAAAATAGCCATCTTCAAGACTGCGTGCCCCACAGGTACCGGTCTTGTCATGCAGGGTGAAGTTAAAGAGATTGGTCAGGTCGTAGTTTTGCTCATCTCTGTAGAGCTTCATCACCCTGCCTTTACTGTCATAGACTTCGTAATCTTCGGTAATGATAGTAAAGTCGTTGTATCCTACCGTGAAGTGTTCAATGGTCGCTTTTGAGAAAAGCAAGCTTAGTGTCAATGTAAGTAAAAGCAGCGTTTTTTGCATGCGTATGCCTTTTGGAAAATATCTGTGTAATGATAGCAAAAAGTTTGTGTATTGTACGTGAAATAGATATTGCGGTTGTTGGTTACGCTCGTTCCCACGCTCTGCGTGTGAACGCATACCCAGACACAAAATATAAATTATATTTATCTATGGAAAAAAGATGCTGTATACATTCCCACTTGGGAGAGTGGGAATGAGTTAATATTATACTTTGGGCACACAAAGATGCGCAAGCTCGGTTGGGTAGTCTCTCTCGAGGCAGAGGGTTTCTGCCTGAGAGGTGACGGTCTCTTCTTCGACAGGGGGTATCTGCTCTAACAGAGTCTGCATTGGCATGGTGGCTGTGTAGAGCTTCTCTTTGGCAAGATCGTCCAGTATCGCTTCTGCCATGTCAATCACAGAGGAGACTTTGACGATCTCGCAGCGTGCGTAGCATGATGTGGGGAAGGCGACTTCCGCAACACGCAGTGAGGGATCATTGCCTGGGATCTGCTGTGCGCCAAAGAGTGGTTTTGAAGCCACATCAGCCGAAGCGAAGGAGGGGATGAAGCGTGCCAGATGGGTAATGGCGTTTTGGGTGCGCTCAACTGTTTCGCTCCACTGCCAGTCGTGTTCTATCTTCTCAAGTAGTGTCTGGGGAAGCTGCGGTTGACAGCTTTGCGGAGTGTTGGCAACAAGCCCCTCTTCGTAGAGGGTGATGGCTTTGGTCATGCCGTGAAGCTGGAAGTGACCGCCGGGGTAGGGGGTGAACTGACCCATGCCACGCGGTGTGCCGCGCTCTCCGTGAAAGATGATTTCCGGCCAGAGGTGTTCGCTTTCTCTCTCCCAACGTGTAACATAAGCAGCTTTGAACTCTACCATACGTTCACATGAAAGTCCGACCATATCGTCTATCTTACCTGTCTGATACCCCGCTGCGTTGATCAGATAGTCAAAGGTTTCTGTTTTAGACTGTTCTATATCGGTACCAATTTGCCACATGTTCCCTTGACGTGATACACGCTTTACAGCCGCAGAGAGCTTGAGTGATACATTGGGGTGCTGCTGCAAGGAGAGCATCAGCCTTGCGCCGATGCGGAAGAGGTTGAGTCCGTACTCCTGTACCATGATGACGGGAAACTGTATCGTATCCAGATCGACCTCTTTTGCAAAAGGTACAAGCCATGCTTCTGGTGTATGGGGTTTGGTTTCAAAAGGCTCTTTTGCGATGCGTTCTATGGTCTCTCTTTCATAGAGTCTGAAATAGGTTTCAGGATCTCCCAGTACACGGTTTTTTGGGTCTTGCGCAATGAGTTCTGCATATCGGCCGCGCAGTTTCTCAAGCCGTGGCAGCAGATGCTGTGTGTTTTTGCTGCACGCTTTGGGTAGTGCGATGATGGTTGGACGGTGATCTACCCCATTTGGGTAGAGTCTGGCAAAGTCAATAGACTGTTCAAGCAGTATCAGGCACTGCTCGTCGGAAATATCGGGATAGAGGTTGCCTCCCGCATGCAGGTGACAAAACGGCGGGCCGCTTACAAGGCTCTGCTTTGCCTCAAAGAGTGTGACCCGCATCCCGGCATGGGCAAGCAGCAGTGCTGTTGTACTGCCTGCAATGCCGCCGCCGATGATGGCTATCTTTGTTTGTGTGCCAGACATGTGTATTCCTTCCTCCGTAGGGTGATGTACCCCTACAGGATATTTAATAGTGCTTCAAATCTTTCAATCACAACAGTGGGGTGATGTACCGCTATATCTTCACCGTAATTATATCCATACGTAACACCCACTGACGCCATACCGCAGACATTGGCAGCGAGGATATCGTTTTTGGAGTCCCCCACCATTACCGCATCTTCAACAGTAATATTGAACGTTTCGCACATATGCAGCAAAGGCTGCGGGTCTGGTTTCTTTTTTGGGAGGGAGTCTCCGCCAAGCCATGCTTCAAAATAGTGCTTAAGCCCCAACCCCTCGAGTATGGGCACAATAAAAGGTTCCGGCTTGTTGGTAATGATGGCAAGTCGGTAGCCTCTTTGGCTGAGCTCTTTAATGGTCTCAGGGACATGCGGGTAGGGGCGAGTGGCATTGCAAAGGTGGCTTTTGTAGGCTTGCAGAAAGATATTGAGTGCTTTTTCAAACAGCGTTGTCTCTACTGTCTCATTGTCAACGTCACGTTTGCCAAGCAAGGCACGTTTGACCAGTGTCTGTGCACCGTTGCCGACCCAGTAGCGTATGACCGATTCGTCAAATGTTTTTTTGCCAAGTGTTGCAAGCATCTCATTGACCGCCAAGGCAAGGTCTGGCACACTGTCGATCAGGGTACCGTCAAGATCAAAAAAGATCGCTTTTTTATCTGTCAGTTTCAAAGGCGTTTCCGTTTTTTTGTGCGATTATACAGATTTTTGGGAAAAAGTCAATCTTATGCTCTGCACTACACATATAGTGCATAGTGATGTGTTATATAGTAAACAAAAGATTAAAAAAGGAGATATGATGGAACATACACTTATGAACCTTCCGTTCAAAGAGGATGCATTAGAACCCTATATCTCAGCTGAAACGATCTCATACCACTACGGCAAACATCATCAGGGGTATGTCAACAAGGTCAATGCACTGGTAAAAGGCACACCATTTGAAAACAGTACGATCGAAGAGATCATAGAAGGGGCAGAGGGAGCACTCTTTAACAATGCTTCGCAGGTCTATAATCATGATTTTTATTTTCGCTCTCTAAGCGGGGATAAGAGTGAACCTTCCCAACTGCTTCAGGATTGGATAGCGCGCGAGTTTGGTTCGATGGAAGATTTTAAAACACGCTTTTCTGACACGGCTGCAAGTCTTTTTGGCTCAGGCTGGACATGGCTCTGTATTAACAATCAAAACAGACTGACCATTGTACCTTACTCCAATGCGCAGTCGCCGCTTAGAGATGGGCTGTACCCCTTGCTTGTCTGTGACGTCTGGGAACATGCATACTACATTGACTACCGTAATGCACGTGCATCCTATCTTGAAAAGTGGTGGAACATTGTCAACTGGGATTTTGCATCGGAGCGGTTGGGAGCGTACAAGTATGTAGAGTTCCCCTGCGATGAACACAGCGGGGCGTGTGGTTAGGTAGCCGCTTCTACAGACACATCGCCTGTTTGATGCGTTCCTGATTGAGCTTTTTGACCAGTTTGGTCTCAAGTGCGCTGTAGCGTTCCTCATCGAGGTTGAGTTTTGCTTTGAGTGCCTCAAGGTCACTTTGGTCTGCCCATGCATTGAGGAGTTTGAACTCTTTTTTGGTCAGTTTGACTTTGAGTACTTCTTTGAGTTCCTCTTCCTCTTTAAGCGGGCGTACCAGTTTGTTGATATGTTTTTGAACTTCTTCTTGCAGTGTTGCCACAATGATCCTTTTATCGATTTTCTCTCTTCTTTTCACTGAAGCTTTGCCTTCGGCAAGAGAAGAGAACCTATGCGGTTCTCTTTATCTGGCTCTATGTTCTTTTTCGTAAATAGTGTCTATCTCTTTTTGCATGGTTTCATGCAGGGTATCAAACCAGTCATCAGGTGCATTGGCAACATCGATGGTCGGCAGAAATTTGTAGTGCACCGTACCGCTGTGCCCGGTGCGGTCATGTTCGTTGAGTACCCATTTGCTTCCTGTAATGACCACCGGCTGTACTTTTAGACCAAACTTTTTGGCGATCATGTTTGCACCCTGTTTGAAAGGCAGCAGTTTCTGTTCTTTGGCGCGTGTACCTTCCGGGAAGATCGCCACGGCACGGTGTTTGACCTCCAGTGCTTCTTTGACATCTTTCATCAGCTTGACAAGTCCGGCTCTTGAGCTTCTGTCCAGTGAGATCATTTCGCCTCTTTCAAGTAGGTGTCCGAACCAGACTGCATCGAAGAGCTCCTTTTTGGCTACCCAGCACAGATGGTTGGTCTGGAGTGCCTCCATGCCGATGATGTCGACAATCCCCTGATGGTTCATAAGGAACATATCAGCTTCAGGGTCCATTTCCCCTTCCTGTACCGCTTTGCTTCCCATGAGAAAGAGGTTAAGCCTGTTGAGGGTATGCATAATTATCCCCTTGTGTTTAGGGAAGAGGTAGATAGCGGGGATCATCAGCGCACCGACAACGAAGGAGATGACCGCTGCACCCCAGTAAAATCTAATTTTTGCAAAGATCTTCATCTTTTACCCATCCTATAATGCCGTTTTTGTACTCTATTTTGTTAAATTCGTTGCGTCTGTTGAGCAGGGCAGTTTCACTCTTTTCTGCCAGCCGTGTGCTGATACCGCTTGTCTCTGTCGGTAGTATGTACAGTGGTGCACCCTGTTTGACACATATCTTTTTATGCGGAATGTAAAAGGTCAGCAGTGTGATCAGTGATACAACACCCAGTACAAGATAGAAAAAGTCTCTATGCAGCAGGAACATCAGGAAAAAGAAACCGACCAGTGCCATAAAGGTATATTTCTTCAGTTTGTCAAAGCTGTCCCCTTTGGGGTTGAGATCTGACTGTGTCGTGACAGCAGTGTCTATAAGTTCTACCGGAACGGAGAGTGAAGAGAATTGTTCTTTAATCGTGTTATAATAGGTAAATTGGATACGGTTTTGCGTATCGGGTACGACCACATAAAATTCAGCCGATGTTTTGGCACCTTTTCTGTGCATCTCCTCTATGCCGTATTCGCTTGCTCCGGGAAGATACATATCTTCAAGGTTTGCTTCATAGGCGTCTATGGAGAGGGTTACCAGGTAATTCTTGCCGTCATAGTGTGAGACTTGAGTACTTTTGATTTTCATATCTGCTGCAAGTACTCCGCAATAATTATTGGGTGACGAAAGTGTCTCAACAGGAATCCTCTGTGCATCAAGCACAGTGAAATGGTCCCCATCATTGATAAAGATTCTTGGTGTGACCACTTCGCTCTGATCTGAGGCTTTGAAGTAGAAGGTGTAAAAGTTGTCATTGCCGTTTCGTATCACGAGCGGTTTTTTTGAAAGCGGTGCTATGCTGTTTTTGGTATCGAAGCGGTAGAGGGGTTTGCTCTTTTGTGTGCGTGTATCGACTATGGTAATGGGGAAAAGCTGTTTCTGGTAGACTTTTTTTGGGATATAGCTATACTTAAATCCGCCTTCGGCATGGAGGAGGGGTGCTGTCAGAAGCAAAAGAGCCCAAAGAAGTCCAAAGGCGCGAAACGGGGACATCAGGACTCAAAACCTTTTAGCATCTTGATGCCGTCTTCACTGCCCAAAATCGCTTCAAGTGCACGTTCAGGGTGCGGCATGAGCCCAAAGACATTCTTTGTTTCGTTGCATACGCCGGCAATGGAGGTTACCGATCCGTTTACCACAACACGGTTACCTTCGGCGTCACAGTAGCGCAGAAGTACCTGTCCGTTGGCTTCAAGCTTGGCAAGTCCTTCATCGTCGATGTAATAGTTGCCGTCTGCATGGGCAATAGGGATGTTGAGCACTTCACCTTTCTCACACTGGTTCAAAAAGGCGTTGTCATTGTTCTCTACACGGAGTGTCTGGTGTTTGGAGATGAAGTGCAGGTTGTTGTTGCGCTTGAGTGCGCCGGGAAGCAGACCCGCTTCGGTGAGGATCTGAAAACCGTTACAGATACCAAGCACTTTACCGCCGTTTTTGGCATAGGCGCTAACTGCCTTCATGACAGGGGAGAAACGTGCAATGGAGCCTGAACGCAGGTAGTCTCCGTAGGAGAAGCCGCCGGGTACGACAACAAGGTCGATGTTCTCAGGCAGAGTATCGTTTTCATGCCATACCAGTTCAGTCGTGTGTCCAAGTTTTTCGAACGCATACTGCGTATCGAACTCACAGTTTGTTCCGGGAAATCGTAATACTGCTACTTTCATCTTACTTGATCTCTATGGTATAGTCTTCAATCACGGTATTGGCAAGCAGTGTCTCGCACATCTCTTTGACTTCCGCTTCGGCTTTGGCTTTGTCATCCGTGCTAAGCTGTAGAACAATCTGCTTTCCGATACGTACATCTTCTACGCCTTCAAATCCAAGTGAATCAAGTGCATGGTGTGCCGCTTTTCCCTGTGGGTCAAGTACGCCTTCTTTCAAAAATACGTTTACGATCGCTGTCATGTTTTCCCTTTGTTAGTTATTTGTTCCAAGAATTCGGTTGAGTACCTCTTCGTACGCCACTTTCAGCCCGCCAAGACCTTTTCTGAAACGGTCTTTGTCCATACTCTCGCCGCTCTCGGAGTCCCAGAGTCTGAAGTTGTCCGGGCTCAGTTCATCGATGAGGATGATGTTGCCATCCGCATCACGTCCAAACTCAAGCTTGAAATCTACGAGTGTCAATCCGCGCTCTGCATAAAATGCTTTGAGCAGGTCATTGATACGGCGTGCCATGTATCGGATATACTCTAACTCCGATGCATCTTTGACCAGTTCAAGAATGAGACAGTGCTGGTCATTGAGTTTTGGATCGCCCAGTTCGTCATTTTTGTAGTCAAACTCTACCAGTGTGAATGGCAGTACTTTGCCGTCTTCGATGCCGAGGTTGCGGCTGAGGCTTCCTGTAGCGATGTTGCGCACGATCACCTCTATGAGAATGACGTCTGCTTTTTTGTGGAGCATATGGTTGTCGTCGAGCATTTTGACAAAGTGAGTAGGAATCCCTTTGTTACTGAGATATTTGAAGAGTTCTGTAGAGATCTTGTTGTTGAGTGCCCCTTTGCCGGCTTCACTGGACTTCTTTTCGCCGTTAAATGCCGTCAGGTCATCTTTAAATTCGGAGATATAGAGATTTTCATCGTCCGTACTCCATATTTTTTTGGCTTTACCTTCATAAACCAGTGATCTTTTTTCCATTATTGTTTCCCTTTCTGTGTGATGATCAGAGCTTTTAGAATATCTACACCGCTTTTAAGCTGTGCATCCTCATAGAGCATTTTTTCTGTGATGACCTTCGGTCCTCCGATTGTGTTATTGTTCTCTTTGGAAGTGACAGTGGTGTTGGTTTCACACTGCTGTTTGGCTGTAGCGTTGTCATCGATCTTGGCAAGTTCTGTTTTTAGGTGTTCTTTGAGGTCTTTTTCTTTCAGGAACATTGCATCTTTGACATACTTGATCTTGCCGGGATGTACAATGATATCCGGTGTAACCCCTTTGTTCTGAATGGTTCTGCCGCTTGGCAGGTAGTAGCGTGCAATGGTCAGCTTAAGTGCTTCTTCCTTGCCTACAGGGATGACGATCTGGACAGAGCCTTTCCCAAATGTCTTTTCACCGACGATGACAGAACGGTTGAAGTCTTGAAGTGCACCTGAGACGATCTCGCTGGCACTTGCCGAACCGCCGTTGACCAGTGTTACGATAGGGGTCTTTGTATCGGTATTTTCTGCATGCGCTTTGTATTCGATGTTCTCTTTGCTGTCACGTCCGCGCTGGCTGACAATAACCCCTTTGGGAACAAACATATCTACCAGTCCGGTTGCCTGGTCGAGCAGACCGCCCGGATTGTTCCTTAGATCAAGAATGATACCTTTTGTATCATTATGGTCTGCAAGGGCTTTTTGAACGCTCTTGACCACTTTTTGGTCGAACGATGAAATGTGAAGATAGAGTATGCCTTTTTCACCTTCTATGGTTTTGGGATAGACAGAATCGATCTTGATAATATCTCTGGTGATCTTGATCTTGAGTGGTTTTGGTTCATTCTTACGTACTACGGTAAGCACAATGTCTGTACCAGGCTTGCCGCGCATCAGTTTGACCGCTTCATCGATGTTCATTCCCAGTGTCACCTTGTCGTCGATCTTGAGAATGATATCACCGGCTTTGACACCGGCTTTCATCGCAGGTGTACCTTCTATGGGTGCAATGACCGTCAGTGCACCCTCTTTCATGCCTACCGAAATACCCAGCCCGCCAAACTCTCCTTTGGTTTGAACGGTCAAATCCTTATAGGATTTTTTGTCCATGTAGGCAGAGTGGGCATCCAGGTTTGTCATCAATCCTTTGAGTGCCTTGTCGATGAGTGTCGTGGTGTTTACATCATCGACATATTCATGCTCAATAATGTTGAGTATCTGGGTAAATTTGATGTAGGCTTCGAGTTTTGTTTTTGCAGATGATTCACCAGACTCTTTTGCCTGTGCGAAAGATCCGAAAAGATAAGCAGCCGTCAAGGTAGAAAAAAGTCCTGCGGCGATGATTTTTCTGCTTTTTTGTATCATAGGATGAAGTGCTCCGTAAATTGGTGTAATATTTTATAGAAATCTCACTAAGAGGTTGCTGTCGTATAACTATAGTACGATAGAGTAAATCATAGTTAAATCACTTTTTTGGAATTTGTTTTTACGAAATATTACAAATTAAATAAATTTTTTAAAGAAACTTGACATAAAGTGACTAAACTTGGTATAATACGTCCAAATAAGAGAAAGAAGGAAACAGCTATGAGTATATTAGAGAAGTTAACCAATCAAATGCAAGAGACCATCGAGTCGGGGGTCTCCCTTGCACTGCACAATAAAAATCAGGAAGTAGAACCGATTCACCTTGTATGGGCACTGCTGACCAACAGCAACTCCATTCTCAATCAGGCGCTCAACAAAATGAGTGCCGAGAAGGCTGCCATTGAGCTTGAGGCAAAGAGTGTCGCCTCCAAGCTGCCGACAGTCTCTACTGTAACCAAAGAGAATATTAAATTGGGTCAGAACCTTGTCCGCTCCCTTCAGAACGCCGAAGGAGCCATGGCAGCAAACGGTGACCAGTACCTTGCTGTCGATACATGGCTGATGGCAAACCTGAATGAGAGCTACATCAAGGATGTCATTGGCAAATATGTCGACATAACCGAGTTTAAAAAGACGCTTGAGTCCATCAGAGGCGGTAAGACCATCGATTCTCAGACTGCCGATGAGACACTTGAAGCACTTAGCCAGTACGGTATTGACCTGACACAAAAAGCCGTAGACGGAGAGCTCGATCCGGTCATCGGGCGTGACGAAGAGGTGCAGCGTGTGATGCAGATTCTTATCCGTAAGACCAAGAACAACCCGATCCTCATCGGTGAGCCGGGTACCGGTAAGACTGCCATTGTCGAAGGGCTGGCACAGCGTATTGTCAACAAAGAGGTGCCGCTAAGCCTTCAGAATATGCGTGTCATCTCTCTTGACATGAGCCGACTGATCGCCGGTGCGAAGTACCGTGGTGAGTTCGAAGACAGACTCAAAGCGGTTGTTGATGAAGTCAAAGAGGCATCCAACATCATCCTCTTCATTGACGAGATCCACACCATCGTAGGTGCGGGAGCGAGTGAGGGGAGCATGGATGCAGCGAACATCCTCAAGCCTGCTTTGGCGCGTGGAGAGCTGCATACCATCGGTGCGACCACACTCAAAGAGTATAGAAAGTACTTTGAAAAAGATGCCGCACTTCAGCGCCGTTTCCAGCCGGTCAAAGTCGATGAACCGAGCATCAACGAAGCGTTGCAGATCCTAAGAGGGATCAAAGAGCGTCTCGAGACACACCACAACGTGATGATCACAGACGGTGCGCTTGTAGCGGCGGCGAAACTCTCCGACCGCTACATTACCGACAGATTTTTGCCGGACAAGGCGATCGACCTGATTGACGAGGCGGCTGCGGAGCTGAAGATGCAGATCGAGAGTGAGCCGACTGAGCTTGCGCGTGTCAAACGTGAGATCTCTACGCTTCAGGTAGAGAAAGAGGCACTCAAGATGGAAGAGGGCGACAAGAACGCTTCTCGTCTTGAAGAGATCGAAAAAGAGCTTGCAGACCTCGAAGAGAAACGTATGCGACTGCAAAGCCAGTTTGAGAATGAGAAGCAGGTATTCAGTCAGATCGCAGAGATCAAGCAAGCCATCGAGTCGCTGAAGCATCAGGCAGAGACCGTCAAACGTGAAGGAGACTTCAACAAAGCTGCCGAGATCGAGTATGGACAGATCCCTGCCAAAGAAGCAGAGCTCAAAGCCCTTGAAGAGAAGTGGAACAGCATGCAAAAAGAGGGCACGCTGCTCAAAAACTCTGTCGATGAGGAGATGATCGCAAGCATCATCAGCCGCTGGACAGGCATTCCGGTCAACAAGATGCTGCAGAGTGAAAAAGAGAAGATCCTGCATATCGAAGAGGTTCTCAAAGAGGAGGTCGTCGGTCAGGAGGAAGCGCTCAAAGCCGTTGCACGCGCCATCAAGCGTAACAAAGCAGGGCTTAGCGATGTTAACAGACCGATCGGAAGCTTCATGTTCCTTGGACCTACCGGTGTCGGTAAGACACAGGTTGCCAAGACACTGGCGAAGTTTCTCTTTGACAGTGAGCGTTCACTCATCCGTATCGATATGAGCGAGTACATGGAGAAACATGCCGCCAGCAGACTCGTCGGTGCGCCTCCGGGATATGTCGGGTACGAAGAAGGTGGACAGCTGACCGAAGCGGTCAGAAGAAAGCCGTACTCTGTCGTACTCTTCGATGAGATCGAAAAGGCGCATCCGGATGTATTCAACACGCTGTTGCAGGTGCTCGATGACGGACGTCTGACAGACAACAAAGGGGTGACGGTGGACTTTAAGAACACCATTATCATCATGACCTCCAATATCGCGTCAGACAAGATCATGGAGTTCAAAGATCCTGAAGACAGACGCAAAGCGGTGCAAGATGAGCTGAAACTCCACTTCAAACCGGAGTTCCTCAACCGTCTGGACGACATCGTGATCTTCAATCCGCTCGATCTGGATGCGATCACCAACATTGTGGATATTCTCTTTAGAAGTATCCAGAAGAAACTGGCAGAGCGTGACATTACCATTATGCTCACACAGGCTGCCAAAGCCTACATCGCCGAAGCAGGGTTTGACCCTGTGTATGGTGCAAGACCGCTTAAGAGAGCACTCTACGAAGTGGTCGAGGACAGACTCGCCGAGCTCATCCTCGAAGACAAAGTCGTCGAGGGCAGCAACGTCGAGTTCGACGTACAAAACGGCGAGATTGTCGTCAATATCTCCTAAAGAAGAAGCGAGACAGCAATGTCTCACTTCTTTATCACTCCTAAAAAGCGTTAAAAGCTGAACTTTCTATCTACATACATCCAATTTTAGAACATCTTAAATGCATATCTGTATAATAATACCTATATCTACGGTATTTCTAAAGGATAGACCATGAAACAGACGATCTATGCACTGTTGGTATCTACTATATTGGCTACTAGTGCCTCTGCTACTGAACAAGATGTGCCTATCACTCATGCTGTGAGGAGTCATTTTGATATTGGCGTTGCTTTAAGCGCGGTCAGTACTAGAGATGCTTCGGTTGCACTAAATATATTCAAGGTCACAGATGGGCAGGATAGACTGGGAAATGTGACTTTTCTTGCCGGATATGACTATAATGCCTATATTGGTTTGGAAGGAAGATATACAACCACCATTACTGCGCAAGATGCAGTAAAAATGCAAGGATGGAGTCTTTTTATAAAACCGGTATATCCTGTTGCTGAGGCATTTGATATCTATGGTCTGCTTGGGTATGGGGGTATCACTATGGATCCTTCGTCAAATCATTTTGTCGATGTCAGTGACAATGGTTTTCAGTGGGGATTGGGTATTGATTATCGGTTCGGCAAAACAGTATCAGCCTTTTTTGACTATACCAGTCTTGCAAAAGATATGGACGGCTTGTACTGGAACGGTGCGCATAAAATCGATGCAGATGCCTTTACGGTTGGTATCCGTTATGCATTTTAAATTATATAGTAATTAGGTAAGCATAGATGGCGAATACACAGATCGTAGATGATGAAATAGATTATAAAGAGATATTGCAAACTATCTACCGATACCGGTATATGATCATTGCTTCTATTATCATCTTTACACTTGGCAGTGCTTATATTGCCTATTTCAAACCTAATATATATCGTGCTTCTTCGACAGTAGAAGTGGGTATTGAACCTTATGGACGATACTATGGAAGCCACGATATTATTTCAATGGCAATGACACCGGATGCCATCAGTGCAGAGACTGAAATGCAGATTATAGAGTCACGATTTCTGGCTGCAAAAGCAGCAAAAAAGGTAGATGTACTTCATCACTACTACACAACGCGCCGTTTCAAAGAGATGGAGCTTTACAAAGACAGTCCGTTTCGTGTAGGTATGCTGAGGGGCTACGGTCTCTCTTTTGAGCTCTATCCTGTCGATACAAAGCATTATCGGTTGGTTCTTCCTGAATTTAAAGATGAAAATAAAACAGTTATCAGCTATGACAAAATACTCCCGTATGGCAAAGAGATCGATACTCCCTATTTTCACTTAAATATTGTAAAGTCAGGGAAAATGAATGATGGACACTACAGATTTGTGGTAGATGATCCTCAAAAAGCCGGTAAAATTGCCCAAAAAGGTATTGATGTTAGTCAGCTTTCAAAGTTCTCTACCATTTTGAAGATTTCATACGAAGATAATGTACCGTTGAGGGCACAGGAGTTTGCCAATGCGCTTGCAGAGGCTTATCTAAAGCAGAATATTGAGAAAAAAACACGGGAAGCCACACAGAAACTGGCATTTATAGACAAACAATTAAAGCTCATTACACAAAACCTGAAAAGTTCAGCGTTGAAACTTGAAGAATTTAAAAAAAGCTCAAGTACGATCAATCTAAGTACCAAAGCAGAAACGATTATACGTCAAATGAGCCAAAAAGAGACAGAACTCTCCGAGATCTCTATTGAAGAAGAGATGCTAAGCAAACTCTATCAACGTGTCAAAGCAGGTAAAAGTTTGGAAAGCCTTGCTCTTATAGGGGTCGATAAATCAAAAGACCCGTTGGCAAGAATGGTTAAAGAACTGCAAGATGCTATTATTAAAAAGAAGATTCTGCGTGCTGACTATACTGAAATGCACCCGGAAGTGGTGAAGCTTACCAAAACGATCAAACAACTCAAAAAGGTCATTGTCTTGACCATTGAGAATATGGAAAAGAATATTAAAGAGCGTAAAGTGTTGTTGCAAAAGTCGATTGCACAGTCGCAAAAACAACTTGATAAACTTCCTGCCGATGAAAGGATGTATGGTCAGCTTCAACGTAAATTTTCAGTGAATGAAAAAATCTATTCCTACTTGCTTGAACAGCGTTCACAGACAGCGATTCTCAAGGCGGCAACAGTGAGTAAAAACCGCATTATCGATACTGCATTACTGCCGACAGCACCAGTAAAACCAAAACGAAAACTTATTGTATTTGCCGGTATACTTCTAGGTATCGTGTTTGGCATCGGTTTAGCCTTTTTAAGGGCCTTTTTTGATGACCGTATTAAAAATGAGGAAGAGATAGCACACATTACAGAAGTCCCACTTTTGGGAATGATACCGCATATTAAGAACAGCAAAGAAACATTGCCTGTGCTTGCATCGCCTAAGTCGGCCGTTGCAGAGTCATTTCGCCATTTACGAACTAATCTGCAGTTTATGGCCGTTAAGAACCGTGCACATATTATTTCGGTTACGTCAACTGTCGGTGATGAGGGAAAAACGACTGTTAGCATGAATCTTGCAGCAATCATGTCCATTGCAGACAAACGTACAATATTGATCAATATGGATATGCGTAAACCGACCCTGCATGAACGTTTCGGTCTTTCCAATGCAAAAGGTATGAGTACGCTGCTCTCAAGACACAGTAAGTTGGCAGAGGTAATTCAGCACAGCAGCTATAAAAATCTTGACATTATTACCTCCGGTCCTGTCCCGCCTAATCCCAGTGAATTGATACAGACAGGACTGATGGAGAAGGTTTTGAAAAAACTGGCAGAAGCATATGATGTGATCATTATGGATACGCCTCCAGTAGGCTTGGTAACCGATGCAAGAACATTGATGCACCTTTCTGATACAAATATCTTCATCGTACGGTCAGAATATTCCAAGAAAAGTTTCTTAAAAGGTATCCAGGAGCTTTATAAACATGATGCACTTAAAGGCATTGGTATTGTATTGAACGATATGAAGCTTTCAAAAAGCGGATATAGTTATGGATACGGATATGGGTACGGGTATGGATACTATGAGGAAGATAAACACTGATGTTCTCTTTTTTGAGGCGTAACAGAACATATATCGATGTACCGGTACTTGAAGTCGATGTGCATTCCCACCTGATTCCAGCTATTGATGATGGTGCCAAAACGATAGAGGAGAGTCTTGTGCTTCTAAAGCACATGCAAGCACTTGGTTACCGAAAAGTCATTACTACACCGCATATTATGTCCGATACCTATAAAAATTCTCCGAAGACTATACAAAAAGGGTTGGAAGTATTACGCAGTGAAGCGATAAAAAATGGACTTTCAATTCAAATCGATGCAGCTGCCGAGTATTATTTGGATGATGGTTTTTTGCCGCTTTTGTCAGAATCTGAGATGATGACGATCAACAGTAAATACCTGCTTTTTGAAACTTCTTATGTCTCTAAACCTATGCAAACAGAGGCTATGATCTTTGCAATACTTTCAGAAGGATATATACCGCTTATGGCACATCCTGAACGGTATCGCTATATTAAAGATCCAGAAAGAGAGTACAGCAGATTGAAAGAACTTGGCGTGATGTTTCAAGTGAATATAAACTCTTTTGGAGGACACTACGGAACACTGGCACAAAAGAGGGCACTCTTTTTGAGCCGAAACGGCCTGATAGATTTTTTAGGTTCAGATGTTCATACTCGCAAGCAGGCAGAAAGTCTTCAAAATGTACTCAAATCAGACAATTACAAAGAGATATATCGATATAACACGATTTTAAACCATACATTGCTGTAGTTTGCTATAATTTTATCAAGATGAAGGAGGAGTGAGTTATGTTTGTACGCTTGACAATATCGGCAATGATACTCTTGGGTTTGGGTGGATGCGGAAGTATTGACTCGCAGTATCAGCTTTTACAGAATGTCCCTCAAAAAACAGAAAAAAGTATAGCGGTAAAGGGTAATATCGAGTATCATATTTTGCCACAGGACAGGCTAAAGATTGTTTTTTACCGTGATCCACAGCAGAGTGCGGAAGTTTCTACACCAGAATTGGGACAGGAGATGAATCGAGAAGGGATTCTTGTCAATACACAAGGGTATGTCATACTACCGCTGATAGGGAAAGTAAAGGTTGCCGGTTTGACACAGACACAGGCGGCAGACCGTATTACACAGAGGTTGAAAAAGTATCTTAACACGCCATCGGTCTATGTAGAAGTTCTCAATAAACGTATCTATGTACTTGGAGAAGTTAAAAAACCGGGAGTGGTGAAGCTAGATAAAGAGAAAATGACTCTTTTTGAGGCTATTGCCTTTAGTGGAGACCTGACAGATCATGCAGTCAGAGATAACATTATCATTCTTTCCCATGATCCCCAAAAAGGTTTGGTTGTACGCAGTGTTGATTTGACAGATTTCAGAAAAATAAAATATGCGTCCTTGATGCTGCATCCCAATGATATTGTTTATGTACAGCCAGACGGATGGAAAGAGTTCCGTGTAAAAGCGGATAATTTTACGGCACCGTTTGAAACACTTACAAAAATCGCTGCGCCATTCGTGACATTGAAGTATCTTAGCAACTAGCATGTTGGATGTTTTATCGTCTTTTAAGATGATGTCATGATACGGAAACTTAAACGATTTGCAGCTTTTGACAAACAAGAGAAAACACTTTTTTACGAAGCATGCTTTTGGCATGCTTCTGTACGTACCTTATTGTCACTGACTACTTTTTCCGTAAGCTCAACATCACCTACATTAAATTTTTCACTATCACCTTCATTTAATTCAAATTCATGTATAGTAGTGAATTCATTTTT
>JALWTA010000021.1 GCA_027082955.1 Sulfurovum sp.
GCTCCGGCACCAGGATTCGAACCTGGGACCAAATGATTAACAGTCATCTACTCTACCGCTGAGCTATGCCGGAACAGTTAAATTTGTGAATGGGATTATAGAGAAAAAGTCCTTTAAAGTCAAGGGTTTTTCAAGTCTTTTTGTAAAAAATAACACCGTTAGAGTCTACAAGGATGATTTTCCCATCATTTTTCAAAACTTCAAGGCGTTTTTGACTCTCTTCATCCAGCAGTGCACCAATATCTTCCTTGGTCAACGGACGCTTGGCAAGGGTATCGAGTATCTCTTCATTGCTGTAGTCTGAAGGGGTTATCTCCGCTTTTTTGCGAGAGGCGATGTAAAGCGGCAGTGAGGGGTCGAATTGATGGCTAAGTGCCAACAGTGTTTCATAGCTGACCGGTTTGACATCAAAAGCAGGGGGACGATCGATGGTTCCTAGGTCGATACGGTCAGGACGCAGTTGCAGCAGATAATTGTTGAGCGCTGTGATCTCTTCAGGTTTGTCATTCAGCGTTGCTACCACCAATATTTCAATAATAAGCGCACCGTGGTAGCGTGATTTAAAATCAAGCATTCCTTTCTTGATAGCTTCAACGTCTATACCCTCATGCGAACGATCAAGCTTTTTGAGACACTTCTGGGTCGCACAGTCAAGCGAGAGCTTCACCTCATCAAACTTTATCAGAGCTTCCTGCACCTTAGGGTTATCTATTGTAGCGGCATTAGAGAGGATGAGGGTTTTGGTTTGCCCCTTGATCTTGTTAATCTCCTCTATGAGCTCCTCAAGATGAGGATAGAGTGTCGGCTCTCCGTTGGCAGTAATGGTCAACACATCGATATCGCCATACTCTTTCAGCCCCTCTTTGACTGCTTCAACGATCTGAACCACAGACAGTACCTCATCCTGCTGTGCCATTGTCTTTGCAGGATCAAGCTCACAGTAGAGACAGTCGAAGTTGCACTGTTTTTTGCTGGGGCTTAGGTCGACACCGAGGGATTTGCCGAAACGACGGGAGGATATCGGTCCAAAAATGATACCCATTTTTAAACCTCTAGGATTAAGGTGTAAGGATTAAGGGTTAAGGGAAGCATGTTTATTCTTTAGTCCACTTAGCATAGACAATATCTCATTAAGTTCTTTAATCCATGCTAAGCCTGTTTTTTTATCAATATAATCGATTTCAATACCAATATAAATCTGCGTAATAAGTTCAGCAGAAGATCCTTTGGCAATCTCAATATACCGAATCTTCTCTTTACTTGATTCTTTTTCAAAACCTTCTGCAATATTACTTGGTATCGACAGGGCACTTCGTGTTATCTGGTCTTTAAAGCTAAAATCACGCGATTCTTTAAAATGCTTATAAATATTTACGGATAAACGACAGCTACGCTTCCATACATCCAGATTTTCACACTTCAAAATACTCTTCCTTCATCGCAATCATCTAAAGGTGCGTGACTACGCACCCTACACATCCTCCACTCCCTTAAACCTTAACACTTAATCCTTAGCACTCACTCTATGACACTCACTCACAAAATGCTTCGCATTTTCCACGGGTACATCAGGCAGGATGCCGTGTCCGAGGTTGAAGATATGGCGTTTGCCGCCCATGATCTGTTGAAGTGCTTCGACACACTCGGTGGTTGCTTCTTTGGAGTAGAGACGGCAGGGCTCCATGTTGCCCTGAAGGACATATTTGTCTCCAAGTTTCTCTTTGGCAAGTGCCATCGGCGTACCCCAGTCAACACCGAATACATCAAAGTTTCCATAAACAAGTCCGCGTTCAATGAATGCCGGAATGCCTTTGGGGAACATAATGATAGGAATATGCGGATACTTCGCTTTGAGGTAGTCAGCGATCTCAATCATATACTTCCAGCTAAACTCATCATATTTGCTCGGCTCGATCGCAGATGCCCAACTATCAAAGATCTGTACCACATCGATACCCGCTTCGATCTGTTTCTCCATATAGAGCTTGACCACCTCAGTCACTTTAGCAAGAATGTTGTGCAGCAATTCGGGATTGGAGTACATCATCTTTTTGGAGATGGTGTAGGTCTTGGTGCCCTGCCCCTCGATCATATAGGTTGCCAGTGTCCACGGTGCACCGGTGAAACCAATGAGTGCTTTATCTTCCGCCAGACGCTCTTTGATCAGCTTGATCGTATCGTACACATAGGTAAGTCTGCTGGCAGCCTCTTCACCGCCAATGAGCCTGTCAAGATCCTCCTGTGTCTTAATAGGATCGGAAAACTTCGGTCCTTCTCCTTTGACAAAGCTCAGATCCATCCCCATCTCATCGGGAATTACCAAAATATCACTAAAAAGGATCGCTGCATCCACACCGACAATATCGACCGGCTGGAGGGTCACTTCACACGCTTTTTCAGGATTATGGCATAGATCAAGAAAACTCCCCGCCTCAGCACGCACTTTCATATATTCGGGCAGGTAGCGTCCCGCCTGTCTCATCATCCATACCGGTGTGTATGGTGTCTCTTTGCCCAAACAGGCATCTACAAAAATCTTACTCATCAATGGTTGTCTCCCTTATGCATAAAATAGAACGCCAACGCCAACGCCAAAATAGCACCGGCAAGCGCGAGCATGTCCATAGCACCACCATAGGTCGTATGCATGGCACGTTTAAAAAAGCCGACGATGAGCACCATAATGATCACCTTGGCAAGCTTGTCTTTGAGTTCATCGAGCGAATGGATCTCCAGTATCTTCGATGCCGCACTCTTTTTGGCAACATCGATCTGGGAGATAAAGAGCTCATAGAGTCCAAAACCAAAAATGAACAGTACGATTGCAATCAGATAGAGGTCAATCGCACCAATCAGTTCTGCAACGATCTTCTCATGAAAATCTGCCATATGCCCTGCATGTCCAAAGTAGTTCTCAAAGACCATTCCCACGACATGCCAGACATCGACACTGGCGACAATAAAGAGTGCAATACCGCCTATCATGCTGAAGATCACTGCCAGAAGCACGAAAAAGCGTGTTCCCCACAGCAGGCTTTCAAAACCGCGCTCGATCATGGACTGGTCTGCCAAATCTACGTGATGCGCTTCTGTCTGTTTGTCAGCCATAAGTTACACATCCTCCTGAAGTTTGATCCACTTCTGTGCAATACGTACGGCATTGGTAGCAGCTCCCACTCTTACCTGATCAGCCACACCCCACATGTGAAGTATATTTTCAGAGAAGATATCTTTGCGGATACGTCCAACATAGGTGTAGTCGGTATCGGTTGAGATGATCGGCATAGGGTATTCACCCTTTTCAAGATCGTCGATGACTTTGACGTTCTCGAAGTTTTCAAGTGCCTCTCGAGCCTCTGTCACACTTACATCTACCCCATCTTTAAAAGTCACTGTGATAGACTCAGAGTGAGAACGGAGTACCGGCACACGTACACAGGTCGCTGAGACGGCAAAATCGGTATGCATGATCTTGTTGGTCTCATTGACCATTTTCATCTCCTCTTTAGTATAGCCGTTCTCCATCGGTTTGTCTATTTGCGGAATGACATTGAGGGCAATCTGGTGGCTGAAGGCTTCTATCTCAGTCTCATCAAGTTTGAAGGCGAAGAAGTCCTTCATCTGCATCACAAGCTCCTCCATACCCTTTTTACCTGCACCCGAAACCGCCTGATAGGTGCTCACATCGACACGTTTGATGCCGTAGAGGTCGTCAAGCGGCTTGAGCAGTTGTACCATCTGGATGGTCGAACAGTTGGGGTTGGCGATGATACCGGTATCTTCCCAGAGTTCAATGTCTTCAGGATTAACCTCAGGTACAACCAGCGGTACGTCAGGATCCATACGGAAGTGGGAAGTGTTGTCAATGACCACGGCACCTGCTTCTACCGCATATTTGGCAAACTTTGCAGAGATGCTGCCGCCTGCACTGAAGAAGGCGATGTCGATGTCGCGCCCTTCAAAAACTGTCTCGGTCAACTCTTCAATCTTGTAGGTCTGCCCCTGACACTCTACCTCGATGCCTACACTGTTGGCACTTGCAAGTGGTAAGATAGTGTTGATGGGAAAGTTCACCTCTTCAAGCACTCTAAAAAGCTCTTCACCTACGGCGCCGGATGCGCCAACGATTGCAATATTGTATTTTTTCATTTTATTCCAGTCCTAAATCCAAAGTATTTGATGCGTTGCTTTCTGCATTCTCCCCAGCATTAGTCGCTTTACCCTCTTCTTCCTTCTCAGGCTTCTCCTCTTTTTGGCATTTTGCCATACTCACAACGATATCTTTTTTCTCTACAGTAACCACTTTAACCCCGGAGGTGTTACGTCCCGCTTTTCTGATCTGTTCCATATCGACACGGATCATCTTGCCCACACTGGTCAGACACATGAGGTCTTTGTCCTCTTCGACCAACACAACACCGACGACATCACCAGTCTTCGGTGTCAGCTTCATGGAGATCACCCCTTTACCGGCACGGTTCTGCTCACGGTACTCACTGGCTGTTGTACGTTTGCCAAGCCCTTTTTCAGAGAGCATCAGCAGTTCATCCTCTTCATCCTGAATGGTTGTCGCACCGCAGACATAGTCACCGTCTATCTTGAACTTGATCGCTGTCACCCCGCGAGAGACACGTCCGATCTCTCTGGCATCTTCAACCTTGAAGCGGATACAAAGACCCTTTTTCGTCGCGACAAAGAGCCACTTGGTCTCCGGTACTACGATCTTGGCGGTAACGATCGCATCATCTTCATCAAGATTGATCGCACGTACCCCGTTGCTTCGGATGTTGGAGTATTCAGAGAGATTGGTACGCTTGACAATACCGTTTTTGGTAAAGAATACAAGCGATTTGCTCTCATCAAAGTCTGTTGTAGGAATGATAGCCATGATCTTCTCATCGGGCTGGAGATTGATCAGGTTGACCACCGCTTTCCCTTTGGCAGTACGTGACCCTTCAGGGATGCGGTAGACCTTCAGCCAGTAGAGCTGCCCTCTGTCTGTTACGAACATGAGCGTATCGTGTGTATTGGAGGTAAAGAAGCTCTCTATGAAGTCATCATCATAGGTCGTTACGGCTGTTTTACCCTTACCGCCTCTGTGCTGTTTCTCATACATCTTCACCGGTACACGCTTGATGTAGCCTCTGTGGGTAATGGTCACAACCATCGGCTCGTTAGGAATGAGGTCTTCAATGTCAATGTCATCATAGTCATCCACGATCTCTGTACGTCTTGGTGCAGCGAACTTCTCACCGATCTCCACAAGCTCTTCTCGGATGATTGCATTGATCTTCGCTTCGGATTTGAGGATGCCTTCAAGCTCTTCAATTCTTTTGAGCAGCTCAGCAAGTTCGTTTTCAATCTTCTCGATCTCCAGTCCTGTAAGACGGCGCAGACGCATCTCGAGGATCGCTTTTGCCTGGATCTCAGAGAGGCTGAAGCGCTCCATGAGGTTATTGCGCGCATCTTCGTCATTCTCCGAAGCACGGATGATCTTGATCACCTCATCAATGTTATCGACTGCGATCTTCAGACCTTCGAGTATGTGTGCTCTGGCTCTTGCTTTTTCCAGTTCAAAGATGGTACGGCGGATGACTACCGTTTTTCGATGGTTAAGGAAGAGGTCGAAAAGCTCCAGCAGGTTGAAGACTTTTGGCTCTTTGTTGTTAATGGCAAGCATGATGATCCCAAATGTCACCTGCATCTGTGTCGATTTGAAAAGGTTGTTAAGGACGATCTCGCTCATCGCATCACGCTTAAGCTCAAGCACAACCCTGATCCCTTCACGGTCAGACTCGTCACGGATCTCGCTAATGCCGTCTATCTGTTTGTCACGTACCAGTTGGGCAATGTTCTCAATGAGGCGCGCTTTGTTCACCTGATAAGGCAATTCGTCAATGACAATAACCTCTTTGCTTCCCTTCTGCTCGATGTGTGTCTTGGCACGCACTTTGATACGCCCGCGTCCTGTCGTGTAGGCATCGGTGATCCCTTTACGTCCAAAGATGATCCCGCCTGTCGGGAAGTCAGGTCCCTGTACCACTTTCATCAGCTCTTCTACTGTTACTTCAGGATTGTCAATGCGCATGACCAAAGCATCGACCAGTTCATTGAGACGGTGTGGCGGAATGTTGGTTGCCATACCCACGGCAATACCGCTTGAACCATTCAGCAGCAGGTTTGGTACACGTGAAGGCAGAACATCGGGCTCTACCATGGAGTCATCGTAGTTTGGCACAAAATCGACCGTATCTTTTTCGATGTCAGCCAGCAGCTCCTCTGCGATCTTGGTCATACGCGCTTCGGTATAACGCATCGCCGCGGCATTGTCACCGTCAATGGAACCGAAGTTCCCCTGCCCGTCAATAAGCGGTGCCTGCATGGAGAAATCCTGCGCCATACGCACCAGCGCATCATAAACTGCCGTATCACCATGCGGGTGATACTTACCGATCACATCCCCGACGATACGCGCAGACTTCTTGTAGGGACTGCGGTGCGAAAGGTTCAAGTCGTTCATTGCGTACAAAATACGTCTGTGTACCGGCTTGAGCCCGTCACGCGCATCGGGAAGCGCCCTTCCGATAATGACACTCATGGAGTAGTCAAGATAACTCGTCTTGATACTCTCTTCTATCAAGACCTCTTCGGTATTGTGACCGTCTTCGAACAAATCAGCCATGCTTCATTTCCTTTTTATATGCAAAGTTTCATGATTTTATCGAAATTTGTGTTAATAAAAAGGGTAAAAAGCGCTTAAAATCGATTTTAGAGGTGTTTATGAGGATTTTTGAAATCAAAGGCAATTTTTGGTTAACATAATATAAATTGCTTTTTTACTCTATTTTTTTATTTCCTCAACTTTCGCACATAAACCCAAGCTCTTTTTGCGTGTAGGCTCTGAGTAGCGCGATAATTTGAAGTATATCTTTATTCTCCTTGACAATATTTTCAATCTGAGCGATGTTTGTGAGTATTTCAAG
>JALWTA010000022.1 GCA_027082955.1 Sulfurovum sp.
ACCGCTTTGGCGCTTCGGTAGTTGGTATCCATCTGCTCAATCTCGATGTTGTAGCGCTCGGCAACCTTGTCAAACAACTCCTCCACCCCGCCCCGGAAACGATAGAGCGACTGCTTGGTATCCCCCACATAAAAAAAGCTTCTAAACTCCCCCTGCCCTTTGCCCGCAAAGATCTCATCGATCATCGGTTTGAGCAGCAAAAACTGCAAGGTAGAGGTGTCTTGAAACTCATCAAGCAGAATATGTCTGAACTTCGCATCGATCTTGAAGTAGATAAAGTCTCTACTGACACTCTCATAAAGCAGCCGGTAGGTAAAGTAAGCAAGGTCATCAAAGCTCAAAACCCCTGTTGCCACCGCACTACCCACAACAGCATCTTTGTAGTAACCGTACACATCAAATACCGCCTGAAGCACGATCGCCTCTTTTGTCCTCGCCCACTCACCCAGCAGCGCTCTGAGCTTCTGATAGCCCGTTTCAATCTCCGGATGGGTCTGGATGTACTTCTTGTAGTTTCTATGCTCATACAGTGACGCTTTGGAAAAGACACTTTTTCCAAACAGTGTCTTGGCACTGGCAGGAGCAAAGTTGTTGACGGCACTTTTAGCCGCACCCGAAGCAACCACTGCCTCATAGAGTGTTTGCCGTACCGACTCGATATCTGCTTCAAGTGCTTTGATACTCCGGGTCACTTTCGGCGGCTTGGGCAGCAGCGGATCGACCTTGTAGAATGTCTGCATCAAGTCAAAGATCTTCGCAAAACGCTTGTCTTCAATGTCAAGCGCAAGCTGCACAAGCGAACCGAGCCTGCCTTCATGTTCGAGGGTATCGAGAAAATGCATTTCCAGCTTTTCATGCGGCTCCTCTTTGGTTACAAAATCAGGCTCCAGCCCGATCTCCAGTGACGCAGCACGCAGGATGGAGGCAAAAAAGCTATCGAGTGTCACTATATGCGAGGTTGAAGAGAGAAAACGGGAGAGTACTTCAGGCTGCTTGGCAAAAAGTGCCTCCCTACTCATGCCAGTTTGTACACAAACAGCATCGAGAAAGGCTTCATTGGCTCCAAGATGTTTGAGTGACTCAAGCACACGCTGACGCATCTCGGCAGCGGCTTTGTTGGTAAAAGTCGCTGCCAAGATCGTTGCAGGCGATTCTCCCATAAAAAGCAGCGATATGTAGCGCACTGCCAGCGCAAAGGTCTTGCCGCTTCCCGCACTTGCGGAGTAGGCTAAAAAAGGTTTGAAACTCATAGATACTCTCCTCTCCCACACATCAGTGCAAATTCGCAATACTTACAAGTCTGCAGCGATTCACACTTTTGGGCAATAAAACTTCGGGTCTGCTTGAGTGCCACGATGTGTTCGGCAAGCAGTGCATTTTTCTCTTCCAGTGCCTTGATCTCTTCGATCTGCCCCTCCTCAAGGATCTTGACGAAAGCCAACGTGACATTCGAATAGCGTGGAGCAAGCAGATGGTGGTAGATACTCATCTGAAAATCACTCAGACTCTCAAGGCTCTTAACTTTCTGCGCTTCAGACGTCGAACCGCTCTTGTAGTCCAGTACCAGCGTACCGCTCTCATGCTGATCCATCCTGTCAATGCGCCCCTTGAAGCGCAATCCCCCTATCTCTCCAGCAATCTCCTCTTCACGCATAACGACATGCCAGCCGTTTTGGAAATGTGCTATCTGTTTTGATACAAAAGGTTTGAGCTTCTGTGCCCAGAGCAGTTTTTGGTACGCAGCTTTCGTATCATCATTGGGATGCAGTGCATAGAGCAGCTTTTCAAGCTGCTGCTGCATCTGTGCCTCATCCGTGTAATAATCGTCATTCTCAAAGAGTTTATCAAGTACTTGGTGCAGAAAAAGCCCTTCGTTCAAGCTCTCCTCTTTGGGTGCTTCTATCTTTTGGATGTAGCGGTAGTAATACTTGCGTTTACAGCTTAAAAAGCTCTTGAGACGGGATGGCGACCAGACAATCTTTGTCGCATCAAATCCCTCAACCACCGGATCACGCTCCTCGATCATCTGCACAGGTTCATCATAAAGCAGCTTTAGCGGCACACGGCTGCATGGTGACTTTTCCAAACCAAGTTCATAGAGAAACTTTGAAGGCAGACGGTCATCGGCACTGCTGTAGATCACTATAGCCTCCTGTGCACTTTCCAGCAGATGCAGGTAAAACTGCTTTTGCAGCGCCTCTCTGTCTGTTCGGGTAGGCAGTCCGGCGAAGCTGCGTACCGCAGAGTTGAGGAAGCGGTCTTTCGTGGTGGTAGCAGGAACGATGTTTTCGTTGAAATCTACAACCACAACCCCCTCAAACACCACGCCACGCGTCTCCAGTACCCCAAGCACAGTCACCTTGCCGCCTCGGACATCATCAAGTGTAACAGATGAGAGTGCCTTGAGCCAAAGAAAAAGCCAACTCTCCAGTGATTCTTCATACTCCCTAAAGAGGCTTAAAAAATCATTTTGCAGTTCCTCTATGCGCGCCTTGCTTTTCTCTATCAGATCCAACGTACCCAGTGTTTCAAAAAAAGCAGCAACAGGCATCTTTGTTGTACTGCGCAAATGCCCATAACGCTCTTGGGGCATACCGTAACGCTCAAGCAGTTTGACATACTCCTCGTCACCCGTTTGCAAATAGCGCAAGAGTGCTTCAGTTTTTTTATAGATGCTCCCGCCGCTGTAGTCGTACCCCATGGCAAAGTTGAGGTTTCCCAGACGGTCAAAGAGCATGAAGTGCTCCTTGAAAGACTCATCAGGCAGCACTAGGGCAATCTTCTCAGGATCGATACCGCTTTGTACCATCTGCTCTATCTGTGCCAGTGCCAGTGCCACCTGCGCTTCACGCTCCTCCACACTTTTGACGCTTACCCTAAGGGTGTTGTTCATTGGCGTTTGGGAGACGATACTGCGTTTGCCAAGATCAAAACAGACTTTGCTGTTACCCGGCAAGACTATTCCCATTTCGGCAAAACGCTCCTGCATCTTTTTGGTAAAGGGTGAGGTGCGGTAGTGTATCAGAAGGGTTGTCTCCTGGGCTGCCGCTTCAAGCAGTTCCAGTTCAAAACGGCTCAAGTATCCCTCTAGAAAAATCTCTATGGTTCCATACTGCTGCAAAAAAGCCTTGTTGAGCTGATAGCTCTCAGGGATGAAACAGCGGTCAATCAAGCCTCTCTCTTCAAGCAGCCTGCGGTAGTTCTCTCTTAACGTTTGCAATACATCCAGATGCTCCCCAAACTCAGCATAGGCATCTGCCTGTGCCAGAGTCTCAAAGTCCACTTCTTCTCCGGCAAGCTCTTCGAAAAAACGAAATATCGCCTCTCCTTTGCCAAAAAAACGTACCAGCTTTCTATCAAACTTCAACCCCTCAAAGGCTTCAAAACGGCTCGCTTCTCTTAGCAGCAGTATGCGCTGCATCGTATCGACAAGCTGCATGTTTGGCAGCAGCACCAGACGCTGTTCGAACTCATCCATACGCATGAAAGCGGGCAGAAAAGTATCGTTTTCAAGTGTAGCAGCAATCTGTGTACGAATGGCTCTGGAAGTAGGATAGATCTGTAAAGTTTTCATGGAAAAGAGTATAGCATACAGTTACACTAAAGCAAAACAATCTTTCAAATTGTCATATGTCCCAAATTTGCCTTATCATTTACATAAGCACGGTATAATCACACAAAAAAAGGACTGCTATGTTTAAAACACTTGCACTTTGGGTTCTGGGAATGTTCGGACTGCTTCAACTGGTACAGATCGATATTCCACAGCCTCCAAAACAGATCGATCCAAATAAAGAGATCAAAGCACCCAAACCGATCATGGCGATGCTCAAACGCTCCTGTTATGACTGCCACTCCTATGAGACAAAGATGCCATGGTATGGACATGTCTCCCCTGTCTCTCTGGAAGTAAAAAGCCATGTCAAAGAGGGGCGTGAGGCTGTTAACTTTCAGGAGTGGGGCAACTACGATGATGCCAAAAAACAGAAAATCTATAAGGGGATTGCAAAAACGATCAACTTTCGTATGCCTATGCCGATGTATCTGAGTATGCATGAAGATGCAAAGTTAACAAGAAAACAAAGAGAAACGATTAAAAAGTGGGCAAAGAGCCACATAAAAGAGGAAGCGTATTAAAAAAGTAGGGTGTTGTGCCTCACAACACCAACACTTCAAACATTTAGAAATGTAGGTATTGTCAGACGACAATCTACTACGGGTTCAAATACGCCGGGGCATCCATATAGCCGACAGTATCTTTATCAACCGTTGCTTTAAGGCGCAAGATATATCTTCCCGGCTTAGTCACATTGACCTCTGCAACATATTCACCCTGTTTTTCCGGTATATTCTCTATCAATATATTGTCTTTGTCCGTATGCGGTCTGGTCAACAAGAAATCGACCTTGGCACTATTCACAGGATGGCTCTTTTTGTCAGTGACACGATAGGTGAAAGTATTGGTACCCGTATGCAGCAGGACAACCACTTCCTCTTTGGCACGCTTGACATTTTCAAGCTCCAGTTTTGCTTTTTGTACACCATCAAGTGCTATTGTATATGATGTATCAAAACGCCTTTTTTTTGCCATAATGTCATTAAAATGCAAATCAGCCTGCTGATATTTCATCATATAGTCATTGGTCTCCTGTACGGGCGTAGAAGTAGCAGACTTTACAGTCCAATACCCCAGCGTAATACCGATCAGGATGAACCCCATAATCATATGCGGCCAATAGCTTTTTTCTTTAGGCTTCTTTTTTGCCATCTCTTATCCTTATCAAAATCGGTCTTAAAAAGAACATCCATAGAACAATGGCTGCACCAAAAAGTACAACAGCCTGAAGTACCCATATCCCTTGGCGTGTCTCTTTAATGGTATGTTCCAGCTTTACTCCTTTTGCCGATGCTATCTCATCAGCAAGTTCAGAAAAGCCCTGCACAATGCCTATGGCATGTTTGTCTTCGACCTTGTTTTTGTCTACAGATGCCACCACATCGATCGTTGCATCCAACACATCGCCTCTGTCATACATAGAGGCAATCGCCTTTGAAGATGGAATGATACCGACTCTACCCTTTCTTTGGGATTTGGCTGTAATGATCGCATTGGGTGCGAAAATCAGCATTACATAAGGCCTGCTTGTATTTGCGTCATACCGCTTACTGTACGCTACCAGATTGAAGTGTTCCGGGAAGTGTTCGTTGGTTGCAATCACATACCCATGCACTCCTGTCTTCGCAAACAATTCATCTCCTATCTGCTCTATATAATCAGAAGCGGCTTTGTTGAGAAGGTCGTTTTTGAGAAGAGAAGTTGCGTTAAGCAGAAGCGGTAGCAGCAAAGCAAGCAAGGCGAACCCTGCTTTGACTTTGTTCATATATTATCCTATAAAGAGGTGGTTTGGTGTCAAGACTGCCCATGCAGTATAGATAGCCGTAATAACCATTAGCACACCAAGTACTTTATCCATAATTGTAATCATGCTATATCCTTTATGAATTACTTAGCATCTTTAAATGCGAACTTCGCATTGTCTTTGCTGATCATCTTGACATTATCCAGACTTCCGACAATCGGAGTTGGATCATAAGGGTTAGTTGCAGACTTCTGCTGTACACCAAGTCCCCATACTGTCAGGAACACGAGAATGCTCAACAGCAGTACTGTCGCGATCAGCATACCTGTTACACCATTAAGACCAAATACTGATCTGTTTGTATTTTCTGCCATCATCTACTCCTTATTCGCTCAGAGACTGAATATACTCAGCCAATGCTTTTTCCTGAACCGGTGTCATTCTTGTTTTGAATGAAGGCATTCTTCCGATTGCACCCTTTTTACCGTTTGCCAATACATGCTGTACCAGTGTCAGGTCATAGTTTGCAAGATTAGGTGCCATACCGTTGTTCCCTTTCCCGTCTGCCCCGTGACATCCTGCACAAGTAGCGAATGCTGCCGGCTGCTTGCCTTTCATACCGCCTGCGATCCACGCTGCGATCTCTTCAGCATCTTTGCCTGATGCCATACCTGGAGGCATTGCACCCATAGGATAGTTCAACTGATGCTGACCGTTTTTAATCGTGTAAAGGATTTGCGCTTTGGTCATTCTGGCGCCAAAGTCCTGTGCCTTACCTGAAAGTCCGTCACCGGTTGTTCCGTGACATGGTGCACACTGTACCAAGAAGATAGACTCACCCATCTCTTTCAGTGTTGCTTTGTCAGTCGTCTTATGTGCCTCTTCAAACTTTTTGTTGTAGGCTTTTACCTCTTCATTCCACTGCCCGATCTGGCTAAAGGCATTGACCGGATAACCAAACTGCCAGTACCAAAGTGCCCAGATCAGCAATCCCATGAAAGAGTATGCCCAACCTGCAGGCAATTCATTCTTGTATTCACCGATACCGTCCCAGTTATCTTCAGCCAATTCCCCCTCGGCTTTGTCTGTCTTCATCTGGCTCATATATTTCGCCGCGACACCAAACGCAAGTGTTGCGATCGCTACCGCACCAAGAATGGTCAGGGCATTGATCGGATCACTCAGGTCAATATTCATCTGCTTTACAACAACCAATGTTGCTACAATCAGTATTGCTGCAAAGCCCAATGCTTTCAGTATAAATGCATTCATCTATTTTGCTCCTTTTCATCGCTTGGGAGCGGATCACTTGTATTTACAGGAGTGGAATCAAGCTCATCATCAAGCGCGATCTTCCCCAGTTTTTCGTAATCCTTCTCCCCTTTTTTCTCACTCCTGTACAGATACACAATATACCCATACAGCATCACCACCAAAAA
This sequence comes from Sulfurovum sp., assembly GCA_027082955.1. Lineage (GTDB taxonomy): Bacteria > Campylobacterota > Campylobacteria > Campylobacterales > Sulfurovaceae > Sulfurovum. The sequence goes on from JALWTA010000022.1 coordinate 6,800, forward strand.
AATGGTCATAAAGAAACTGGCATAGCCTTGAAGTTCTCTAAGTCCCATCTACTTACTTTTTCGCCTCGTATCTGCTTGATCCAAGAGAGTTCAAGTATGCGATCAGTGCTACGATTTCAGGTACTTTGCCTGCCGCAACCGCATCTTTTACATCTTGGTTTTTCATATCAGCAGCGATCTTCTTGGCTTCTGCAAGCACTTTTGGCTTATAGGCTTCCCATGCTTTTTTACCAGGCTGAATGTCATCACCGTATGGTACATGGAAAACATTTTTGTCTGTCACTGCTTCTGCATAGGCAGTTTCAAGATCTGCAATATTCTTGAACTGATGCTTGTATGCTGGCATAATTGATCCAGGAACAACAGACTGTGGATCCCACATATGGTTTTCATGCCAGTCAGTCGTTCTATAGTTTCCTACACGGTGAAGGTCAGGACCGGTTCTTTTTGAACCCCAGAGGAACGGTCTGTCATAGGCATACTCACCAGAGAGCGAATACTGACCATATCTGTCAGTTTCCGCTTTAAACGGACGGATCAGCTGTGAGTGACATGCGATACAGTTGTCTTTTTTGTAGACCTCTTTACCTGCAAGCTCGAGCACAGTGTATGGGCGAAGACCGGCTACCGGTCTGGATGCCTCAGCAAAGTTTGGCAGGATCTCAATGAGACCTGCAAATGCGATAGTGACAAAAACACCTACCGCAAAGAAGAATGGATTTTTCTCTAACCAATGAAACATAACCTACCTCCTTATGCCATAGGTGATCTAAACTGTGGCTCTTCTGTCAGCTGACGTGAAGAGGTCATTGTTTTAATCATATTGAATGCGAACATCAAGAAACCTGTTAGGTAAAGTACCCCTGCAAGTGCTCTGATCGCGTAGTATGGATGCAGTACTTCAACTGTATCGATGAATGAGTACATCAGGTTACCGTACTCGTCTACCGCTCTCCACATCATACCCTGTGTAATCCCTGCGATCCACATAGAGGTGAAGTAAAGCACAACCGCTGTAGTTTGAAGCCAGAACTGTGCTTCCATCATCTTTTTAGAGTAGATCTCACGCTTGAACATACGTGGTGCCATGTGGTAGAGTGCTGCCATAATCATAAAGACAACCCAACCAAGTACACCATCGTGGACGTGTCCAGGAATCCAGTCAGTAAAGTGTGCGATTGCGTTAACTGACTTGATCGCCTGAATTGGTCCTTCAAGAGTAGAGAGCATATAGAATGTAGATGCCAGTACCATGAATTTGATCAGCGGGTTCTCTGTTAGCTGGTTCCACTCACCTTTCATAGTAAGGAGCATGTTGATCGCAGAACCCCACGATGGCAAAATCAGTACAACTGAGAAGATAGAACCCATTGTCTGCATCCAGTCAGGAACGGTTGACCACAGAAGGTGGTGAGAACCTGCCCAGAGGTATATAAACATCAGACCCCAGAAAGAGAGAAGAGACAGTTTGTAAGAGTAGACTGCCTGACCAGACTCTTTTGGCAGGAAGTAGTAGATCATCGCTACGATTGGCACGGTGAACCCGAATGCAACCGCATTGTGACCAAACCACCACTGAACCAATGCATCATTTGTACCGGAGTACATTGAAACAGAGTGCATAATGCTTCCCAGACCACCTGAAGTGAAATAGGTTGGTACAGCCATGTTGTTGAAGAGGTAAAGCATTGCGATTCCGAGGAAACATGCAATATAGTACCACATAGAGATGTAGAGTGCTTTCTCTCTTCTAATACCGATAAGACCGAACATACCAATACCCCAGCTTACCCAAATCAATACAATAACAATATCGAATGGCCACTCAAGCTGTGCATACTCTTTTGACTGTGTAATTCCCAATAATAGAGAAACTACCGCTGCAAGTGCACCGAAGAAATAGAGCCAGAAGTGAAATTTACCCATAAACATAAGAAACTTCGACTCTGCCATAGAAACTTTCAAAACTCTTTGTGCCGAGTAGTAGAAAGTCGCCCAGATACCGCTCAGTGTAAATCCGTAGATCACAATGTTTGTGTGTAGCGGTCTAAGTCTTGAGAACGTACCGTACTCTCCGAGCAGATAGTTCAGTTCCGGGAATGCCATCTGTGACGCGATAAGCGTACCAATGGTCATACCTAAAAATCCAAACAAAATTGTTGTATAGGTAAACAATTTTGCTACGGAATAATCGTATTCCAATGCTGCGTTTGACTGCATGCATACCCCCTTGTAAAAATTTATGTTGTATCTTATAACAACATTCAGCGTTAATTATAGGTTAACTTTTCCTATTTAAAGCTTAAAATAAAAGAGAGAAAAAGCGATTTGTTAAATTATTTTTAACAAAAAGCCCCAAATCGTAGCAAAGCACTGATTTAGCGTGGGTTGAGGGGGATTTAATAGGAGTAAAACACTCCTATTTTTTGCTTAAAAAAGGCTTTTTTATGCCTTTCCTTTTGCCTGTTGGATGGAGTGGATATAGCGGTAGTCTATCTTGATCTCTGACTCTTTTGGCAGATGCTTGGTAAGTCGCCCCAGCATCCCTTCAAAATCTTCAAACAGATAGTTTGCCATGGAGCCTGGGATCGGGTTGATCTCATTAAGCAGCACTTCATCCTCATGTACGAAGAAGTCACATCGGATGATACTGCCTTTAAAGAGTGGATCATAGATTTTTTTGAAACTTTCGCGGATCTTTTCTCTTAGCTCATTTGAGATATCTGCTGCAAGTACCTGAGCATCACGTGCAAAGTCCATATATTTCTTCTCAAAATCAAGGAACTCCTCCTTGTGCGGCTCTTCAACGATAGAGAGTTCCCAGCTATCTGTTAGACAGCCTGCCTGATTGTACTCCTTAACCCCTTCTATAAAAGGCTCGACGATCACATCACTGTCAAACTCAAACGCCACATCAAGCGCATAGTCCAGTTCACTCTCATTTTTGACAATACTTACCCCGATACTGCTGCCAAGACGCACCGGCTTGACAATGACCGGATACGCCATTGCAATCTTACGCTCATCACTTTTACGCAGATGCTCATAAGCAACGGTCTTAACACCAAGGCTTTCTGCAAGATACTTTGTATAGAGTTTATTGTAAGAGAGTGCCGAAGCTTCCAGACGCGGTGAAATATAGGGAATGCCAAAAAACTCCATAAGCGAAGCGATCTTGCCATCCTCTCCGTCACGGCCATGAATAAGATTGAGCAGTACATCAAATGCTACCTGCTTACTGCCAAACATACCTTCAACAAAGAAGCCACCCTTTTTCAAAGTGAGCTGTTTTCCCTTTTTGTACTCTCCCGATGAGAAGAGTTTGGAGTTGATCTTGTCTGTGTCAACAAGGTAAAATTCGCGGTTGGCATCAACGAAAATATATGTCAGCGTGCTCTTTTTGAGCACCTTTTTCATTGTAATGGCTGAGACAATACTGATCTCATGCTCAAAACTCGACCCGCCAAACAGGATGGCTATGTTCATTCTCTATCCTTCATTTTTACTGCATATTTCGGAATCGGAGGCTTTAGCCCCGCTCTACATTCTCTTTTGGAATCGGAGGCTTCAGCCCCGAATAAACGTTACTGAACCCATCAACATCAGAGCAAAGCTAAAGCTTTCGGTTCCTATTTTTACAAAAATTCATTTCTGAACGCTCAGCACTCAACGCTCAACACTTTTAAAGCATCTTCGCAAATTCACTGAAGATATACGCCGACTCATGCGGTCCCGGGCTCGCTTCTGGGTGATGCTGTACCGACATGATAGGTGCATCTTTATAACGCAGACCTTCAATAGTGTTGTCAAAGAGGTTGACATGGGTCACTTCTGCTACTTCGGTGATGTTGTCCGGTACATTATAGTTGTGGTTTTGTGCCGTGATCTCAACGGCACCTGTGATGCTGTTTTTCACCGGATGGTTGCCGCCGTGGTGACCGAACTTGAGTTTGTAGGTATCGTAGCCGTGAGAGATGGAGAGGAGTTGATGTCCAAGACAGATACCAAACATCGGTACTTTGGCTGCGATAAGCTGCTTGATCTTCGCCTGCTCCTCTTTAAGAATCAGTGGGTCTCCCGGTCCGTTTGAGAGGAACACGCCGTCAATCTCTTTTGCTTCAAACTTGGCTATGATCTCTTCTGCGCTCATAGCGTTTGGTACCACTGTCACCTCCATACCCGCATGGGTCAGTTCATTGAGGATGTTTCGTTTGATACCAAAATCAAGGGCGATGATCTTCTTGGTGGTATTGGGTTTTTCATACTCAAATCTCTGTGCATTGTAGCGTGCCTCTTGATGCACATATGGCTCTTTGGTACTTACCTGTTCGATATAGTTGACCTCTTCGATACGTGGGGAGTTCTCAAGCACCTCTTTGAGTGCCGTTTCATCATGGATCTCGGTAGAAGCGACCATCATCATAGCCCCCTCATTACGAAGCATCTTGGTTAGAAAGCGGGTATCGATATCGGTGATGCCCAGTACATTTTCACGCTTTAGCAGTACATCAAGCGGCTCTTCACATCGGAAGTTGGAAGGGCGCGGCTGATAGGAACGTACAATGATCCCTTTACAGTATGCTCCTTTGCTCTCCATATCCTGCGTATTACAGCCGACATTGCCGATCTCGGGCATGGTAAAGGTCACAAACTGCCCCGCATAGGAAGGATCTGTCACAATCTCCTGATACCCTGTCATCGAGGTATTGAAGACGATCTCACCCACCGCAGTCCCCTCCGCACCAAAGCTTTTGGCTTCGAACATCAGACCATTTTCAAAATACAAGCTTACTTTATTCATTTATCACCCTTTAAACATAGAAGCTTTTCACAGAAAAGCATACCAAAACTATTCACTATTCTCTCTTCACCCTTCACTTGACAAAGCGAACGCTTTGTCATCATAGCATCCCTCTTTTTGCCAGTTCTTCCTGATAGAGGCGTTCGTAGAGCAGTTCATAGTCCTGCGATCCGGGGATCACCTCTTTTTGCATGTTTTTGATCTTCTCATAGACGATCTCATCAATCTCATCGTAGGCATCTGCAAAGGCTTTGAAGGATTTGAAGATAACATTCTTGATCTGATTGTCACTGACACTGTACTCTGCAAGATAGTTTTCATACAACTCATCGAGAATTTTGTGTGCCAGATCGTTGTAGCGGTCATCGTAGTTCATAATCACACCATGTTCAGGCGCCATCTTCTTTTTGATCATAAAAAAGAGCTGACGCTCATCGGCATGCTGAAACTCGATCTCATCATAGTTCTCTTCAATGATCTTTTTAACCTGCTCGTCAAGCGCACGCTCTGTGGCAAGATTCTCATCGATGATACGCTTTGCCACCTCTACAACCGCATCTTTTCCTTTAGGCAGGGTCACAAAAGGAGCATTGGCTAAATCGATCCCTATCTTGGTCGCTACATATCCTGTCTGTTGTGGTTTCAATCTCATGGCTTGATACTCCTTGTGTTTTTGTTGTTCTTTTTTACACGATTACCGGATAATCGTATCTTCACGCTCAGGGCTGGTGGAGATGATACCGATCTTCGTACCGATCATCTCTTCAAGTGCCAAAATATACGACTGTGCCGTTTCTGGAAGCGCTTCAAAGGTTCTGACACCCGCTGTTTTGTCCCACCCCGGGAAAGTCTTGTAGACCGCTTTAACATCTTCAAGATCGTAAGGCACATAGTCTATCTGCTTGCCTTCAAACTCATAGGCGACACAGACTTTGATCTCATCAAACCCGTCAAGTACATCGAGTTTCATAAGTGCAACTTGATCAACACCGTTGACACGTACTGCATGGCGCATAGCCACTGCATCGAACCATCCGCAGCGTCTCGGTCTGCCTGTGGTGGTACCAAACTCATGCCCGTTCTCTCTGAGCTTGTCCCCCTCAGCACCGAAATCTTCACTTGGGAAAGGACCGTTACCCACACGAGTACAGTAGGCTTTGGCAATACCTGTGACTTTGCCGATATCTTTGGGGTTAATACCCAGTCCTGCACAGGCACCTGCACTCACTGTCGTTGAAGAGGTTACATAGGGGTAAGTACCGTGGTCGATGTCGAGCATGGTTCCCTGTGCCCCCTCAAGCAGCACCTTTTTGTCTGCATCCAAAATCTCCCACATCATCTGCGTAGTGTCGCAGATAAAAGGCGCAAGCACCTCTTTGTAGTGTTTCAGCTCTTCAAGCAACTGACTCTCCTGAGGCGCTTCAACACCCATCGCATCAAATACCGGTTTGTTGATCGCAAAGAACTCCATGATCTTGGCAGTCAATTTTTCCGGATGCAGCAGTTCACCGAGACGGTGCCCGACACGTGCTACTTTATCGCCATATGCCGGTCCGATCCCTTTGCCTGTGGTACCGATGGCTTTGTCTCCTTTGAGGCGCTCACGTGCCTGGTCAATCTGAGCATGGTACGGCAGCAGGATGTGTGCCTTGTCTGAAAGAAAAAGTCTGCCTTCAAGGTTCTCAAACTGCTCCATCTCTTTGATGAAGTCAACCGGAGAGAGGACGACACCGTTACCGACAATATTTTTTGCCTCAGGGTTGAGTACCCCCGAAGGGATCAGGTGAAGTGCATACTTTTTGTCACCGATAACAATGGTGTGCCCCGCATTGTGCCCGCCTGCAAAGCGGCAGACATAGTCATGCGTCTGTGCCATATGGTCAACGATCTTTCCTTTACCTTCATCTCCCCACTGGAGTCCTACGATCAAATCTGCTTTGCTCATTTACTTCCCTTGTTCATTTTACTTACAATACATGCATCGGTATAGAGTGCGAACCCTGCCGCTTCAACACCGTCTATGGTGTAGATACCGCCGGTTGCCAGCAGGCTGTTGCCTTCAAACATACGGAAGGTCAGCGAATCGTAGTAGCGCATCTTCGCATAGAAAAGCGGCGAGATCACCAACGGTTCATAGCTGACTCCCTCTGTGGCATTTTTAAGCTTTTCAAGTTCCGCTTTGAGATCATCCGGGAACATGCTCAGGTCCTCAAGATCTGCGACAGTGTTGATCTTGACAAGCTGTTCTATCCATGGCAATTCGCTCTTGATGATCTGTTCGATGTGCATCGACTTAAGCAGTTCCAGAGAGATGCCGTACTTTTCGTTCAACAGATGCGGAATACGGATATTAGCAACCTGCATCACCGGTCTGGCACCAATCTTCTCAAGCAGCATACTGCTGGTACGAACGATCTGCTCAAAGCTCCCGCCAAGGATTTCCGCACCGATCTGGTACTGCTCTTGGGTAGGGAAGGTCACAGTCGGCTGAATATAGAACCACTTCTTCGATTCAGTCGTGCGCCCCAGTCGTTTGGTCACAATGCGCACCACATCCGCAGTGGAGTCTGCTCTCAATGTTACCTCGTGGTTCTGTGCATCATTGAGACGAACCAACGGTTTTCGGTCTTCAAAACACTCATGCTGATGGTAGGAAAAGAGCGGGGTTACGATCTCTTCAAAACCGAGATTTTCCAGCATTTGGGCCGCGACAGACTCGATCTCGCGTTTGATACGTGCCGACTCACCGAAGTAGAGTTTTGATCCGCTTGGGATTTCGTGTTCAAATATCATGCGTCTTCTTTTTTAAGCATACTCTTGAAGTACTCTTCGTTAAATACCCGGCTGGCAGTACCGTCATAGTCACGACGTCCCAGCTTTGCCAGTGCCAGTTCAACAGCATTGACCACCCACACCATCTCATACGGCTCAATGAGCCCCATCTGGTTGATACGGAAGATCTTGCCTTTGAGGTGATCCTGCCCGCCTGCTACGTTGACACCAAAGTCAGTTTTAAGCAGATCGCGGATCTCTTTGGCATTGACATCGTCAATGGTCGTCATGGAGCGTGCCGGAGATTTTGGATAGCTGTGCAGTCCCAGTGCTTCAAGCGCAAAACGGGTCGCTTTGGCACGGCGTGCCGTATCGCAGTAGAGTTTCCCCAGCCCGTCACCCTCTTTGATCTGTTTGAGAATTGCACCCAGCCCGATAACAAGTGTCGTAGCCGCCGTATAGGCTGTCGTATTCTGGCGCTGCTTTTTGATCTCGCTTGCAAGGTTGAGGTAGTAGCCTTTCCCCTCACCGATCTTCTCAACTGCCGCATTGCTCAGTCCTACAATCGCCAGTCCGGGAGGCAGCATCAGCGCTTTTTGGCTTCCTGCAATCAGTGCATCAATATGGGTCACATCGATACGCTCAACGCCTACTGCTGTAATACCGTCGGCGATTACCATCACATCTGGTCTAACTTCTTTGACCGCCTTTGCGATCCCCTCGACAGGATGGCGCAAACCGCCTGCAGACTCACTGATCTGAATAGCAATAGCATCGATATCCGGATTTGCCTCAAGTGCAGCAACCACTTCATCGGCAGTTGCAGGCGTATCCCACTCATGCTTGATCTCAACATTGTTCAGTCCGTGTGCTTGGGCGATCTTGCCGAAACGCTCACCAAATTTCCCTGCATTGACATTGAGCAGCGTATGGTGGCAGAGGTTGGTTACTGCCGCCTCCATCGCGCCGGTACCGGTACTTGCCAGCATCACCACCTCATCGGTTGCCATCAGCTCAAAAAGCAGTTCTCTGGTCTCTTTAAAAATCGCTTCAAATTCAGGGGTTCTGTGGTGCAGTGTCGGCTCGGCCATCGCCAGACGTACAGATTCTGGTACAGGGGTTGGTCCTGGGGTAAAAAGCAGCATTGATCATCCTTACAGTGACCGTTCTCATGACGGCATAATTGGGAGGATTATAGCAAAAAAGAGGTTATAAAGCGATGAGGGTGCCGAAGCACCCTGTGTATGGGAGGTTTATTCTGCTGTTACATTAAACTTGTCTTCGACACACTGTACGTAATCACCTTCTCTGAAAGCACTGTACGGTGTCTGATAGTTGACCAGTTGACAGTTGTAGGAACGTCCGTCACTGCTGTTGGCATTCCAACTCCAGTCCTCTTCCCAGTAGATCGGCAGTGCTGCTGCACTCTCTGAACTAAACTGTTTCATATTGGCACAGCCAAGCACTTCATTCTCCTCAACAGGTACCTGAAGGTAATTCGCAAACTCGTTGTAGTAGGCGATACGGTTTAGCGACTGTGCATTTTCACTGCTTCCTCCACACTCGACGCCTCCGTTGATGATATTGGTCGTCACACCAAATCCGGGAACAAGTCCATCCGCTTTGTCATGTGCATTTGGCTGCCATGTCCCATCAACCACAAAGAGCATACTCGGCTTTGGCGGCTGCGGATAGACAAAGAAGAATACCGCACTTGCCAGGTTATACCATGTATCGGCAACCAGTTCCGGATGATCAAGCAATACATGCTTATCACCCGTTACCGCTTCAGAAAAGGCACCATAGTTGTAGTTGTAACTCAACTATTTGGCACCACGCCCAAAGTAGCTTTTGAAACTGCCATCTTCATTCTTTCCACACGGATACGCTTTTCCCTGCCATGTGTCGAGACTGCATTCGGCATTGTATCCGCCTTTCATATCTTCACTCCAGCCCATTTCACGTACATAGGTCAAGCCCTGTCGCCACTGTGGTATCTCTGTACCGGGGTTGTGCCCTCCTGTCTCCTGTGTAAAGTGAGCAAACATTGTTGCCAAAGATTTTCGGCAGATAGCCTCGGCATCTCTTCCATCATCATAGTCTCCACAAAATGCAGGGAATTTTCCAACCGCTTTGAGGAAGTTCTCATAGGTATACTCCGGTGAACGTTCAGGGAAGAGATAGTTCCAGTCTGATGCACTGACAATCGATTCGACACGCTTGACATTGTCAGGGTTATCCGCACGTTTTGGTACAATCTTCTCTACCTCTTCGTTAGGCAGTGTACGGATAGATGCTTTCGTCAGCTTCATCAACGGTGTATCTGTCAGCGATGCTTCTCTCTCCTGAAGGGCCTGAAGCGATACGACACCGTTTACTGCAACAGTACCGTTACCATCATCCTGTGTACCCGATGCTGTACCGTCTCCGCCATCTACCGGGATAGGATCAGGATCGGGGTCATCTACAGGTGCTGTTTCGTCAACCATTTTCCATGGTCCCCACTCTTCTGTTCCCGGTACATCACCCTGTGTCCACCACTGTGCTTTGTATTTTACACCTTGATAGACGACAATCTCTCCTCCTGTATAGATCTTGCTGCTGTCCCAGGTACCTTCATCACCGGAAGGTGTCAATCCGGAACCGTCAGCAGTACCGTTATCACTATTTCCGTTTGAGGTATTGCCGCTGTCTGTACTGCCATCTGTTGTACCGGCACCACTTCCGTCAACAGCTTCCCACGGACCCCACTCCTGTGTACCGGGCTCATCTCCCTGTGTCCACCATTTTGCCTTGTAGGTCACACCGTTGTAAGTGACATACTCACCACCGACATATACCACAGCGGCATCCCATGGTGCAATCGTACCGTTGCCGGTATCTGTACTGTTCGTATCACTACCACTGTTTCCGGTATTTCCTGCATCACTTCCTGTACCGCCTCCTGTCTGATTATCAGTTCCGGAAGTATCGGTTGTATTGTTATCTTCATTCCCGGTACTGTTGCCATCGTCCGTACTGTCTCCCGTACCATTACTCTCAACGTGTATACCGTTTGGATAAAACCCGTTTGCAATCACACGCAGCAGCGAATCGGTACTGTTTGCAGGAGCATCTGCAGAGAGTTCCCAGATAATAATACCCCCAAGCTGATGGGATTTGACATAGTCAACTTTTGCCGAAAGCGACTGCTTGTCCTCATATGTATACATCTCCTGTTTGCTTTCACTGTAGAGATAGGGTGCTTTTGCCGCATCATCATAGTATTTCTTGAAACTTGAATCCTTTTCCATCTCGACAACATGGTAGTACGGATTCATCCCTCCAGCAACACCACCGTCCCATATCCCGTGTGCACCGCCTGACGCATCGGCAAAGAGTCCTTTTAGACCGCTGGAGGGATCATTGGGGACAACACCTTTCCATCCACGTGAATAAAACGGTGTACCGACAATCAGTTTTTTAGGATCAACCCCATAACTGAGAAACTTCTCTACAACCGTATCAACATTCAAATTGTCCGGTGCATCCGGGTTGGCATACAGCGCACTTTGGTGGTTTGTCTGCGAATCCCAGGCTCCATGCATATCGTATGTCATCAAGTTGATAAAATCAAGATACTTGGCATACTTGGATGGATCGGCAAACTCGATATTTGTAAATGAAGCACCCATCGCTGCAGTCAGCTGATAGTACTTTCCATCCTGTTTGGATGCCGCATCGAGATGTTCCCTGAGTGTCTTCAACAACAGGGTAAATGTCTCTCTTTCGCTGTCATCTGCATTTGGGGTACCCTGATCATTGGCATTGTCCGTTTTATCTGGTTCTCTATAGCTTCCCGGATACTCCCAGTCTATATCAACTCCGTCAAAGTCATACTTTCTGATGTACTGTATGACACTTTGGGCAAACCGCTCTCTGCTCTGGGGCGTGGCTGCAACATTGTGAAAGTTACCAGACTGTGTCCATCCCCCTATGGAGACCATCACAGAGAGATGAGGATAATTCTTTTTCAGTTTTTTAAACTGTCCAAGGTTTCCTTTATAGGGGCTGTCCCATGCTTCTCCCAGTGTTGCCTCTGTTGCCGCATAGTTGTCAAAGTTGGCAATCACACCATCCTTGATCGTTGCAAACGCATAATTAAGGTGGGTAATTTTGTCAAACGGTACCTTTGCAGGCACATAGTTGTTATGACCGCTGTAGATACCCCACTCTGGAAAATAGCCTACAATTTTCTTCATACTGTCCAACTGCGCTTTTGTAGGAGACGCATAAAGCGCCGATGCCGCAGCAATAGAAACCAAAATACCAAGTGTTGTCTTTTTAACTGAAATCATTGTCTCTCCTTTTGTTTGTATTTGGATATTCGCAGTATAAAACGAAGGAGGAAACCAAAGAAGAGCATAAAAAAAAAGTTTGTTTAAAAAAATGCCAAGTACAATATAGCACTAAAGGAAACAGCATGCAATTTGGGGATTATATTAAAATATGCAGAGAGCGGTTTGGACTGACCCAGAATGCACTGGCAGATGTACTGTTTGGCTTTCATGAAATTTTTCATGGGCTCGATACGGTAACACTGAGCCGGTGGGAGAGGAACATCACCAGCCCGAACATTCTCAGGCAGCGTTATTTTATTGAAGCGATGCAGCAGTTTGAGCCAACCATCTTCCCGGCATTCGATGCCATCGATATGGATGAAGTAGAAAGGAGTATGTTCCAACGGGGCATTGAACGTGTTATAGGTAAACATAAACCGTTCATTCTCGATTTCCCATCCGATATTATCGAACAGGAAGCCATTGCCGTCACTGACCTTGCCAGTCTTGATGATCCTATGCCCACCCTGAAGATCACCCATGCCTTCATACGAAAAGTTACAGATGACGAAGCCAAGATCCCTTTTGATACGTTCAAAGATTGGGCGATGCATCCGGGCAGCAAATTTCTGCTTGCCACCTACCATCAACAGTTTTTCGGGATGCTCTTTTCTCTAAGACTAAAGCCTGATGTATTTGAAAAGATGATGCACTTTCAAATGCTCGAACGCCACATTACAATACAAGATTTGGCACAACAGGATGAAGAGGGGTGCGAATATCCCTTCAGTCTTTTTGCCTACACCCAACAGAGTGCAACCATTCTGTCGCTGCGTTACTATCGATACCTCATCGCATGCCAGAGTCATACAGCGTGTGCGGGCACATTTCCAAAACGTAAAGAGGGTGCGAAACTCGCCTCAACACTTGGTCTGGAACCTTTTATGCAACATCCCAACGATAACCGCAGCAGTTACCGAGCCAATATGGTCGATGTACTGCTCAACCGCTACATCTTAGCCATTATCTTCAAAGAGTCTAACCGAGCGTAACTGTCTGCTGCCCAATCTCCTGATAACGTGCATAGTAGTGCTCCACAAACGCTTTTACTTCTGCGGTTACCGGCAAAAAGACGCCATTTTCTTTCATGGCATAACGGCTTAGATAGTCATTGGCGTCAGCTTTGTCAAGATAGTGTCGTGCCAATGCTTCATAGGCTGCGATATATGCATCCTTCATCGCATCATACTTACTGTAATCTATTGTTATCTGTCCGTCATAGGTGATAATGCCTGAACCAAAGAGTATCTCCAGATGGATCAGCCCTTCACAGTAGTATGGCAGCACCTCTCCCACTTCACGCCATGCCATGAGCCCCACCGCACGGCTGACAAGATCATCGACAATGTGATGTTTGAGGGACTCCTCTTCATGGCGAAAGAATGCCATCAGTCCACCTGTTGTGGCTTTGAATTCCTCGATATTTTTGAACTGTCCTGTGGCATTCATGGCTGTTTCGGTATCGCTGTCGATCCAGAGGATATGCCCATACTCATGCCCTATGGTAGAGATGTCGTAGATCTTGTGCCAAAGCTCAGGCTGCTCTTTGGCAAGGGTGCGCTGTGTACGTACGAACGCTTCTGTCATCACCTCTACAGAGAGTTTCATGATCGGCTTGGCGATCTTGCTTTGAAGCACAAAGTCCGCGTAGGCAAAGATCTTTTTACCAAGCTCGCTGCTCACCTGCTCATCGTTGGGTACAACCTGTGCAGAGAAAAGTCCGTTAAACTCCGCTGCGTAGTAAAGCATCGGTTGCCCAATGTAAAGCTGTGTTCTGTCCACCTGCAGCAGGTTTTTTGCCATGGTTTGCTCTGCTGCTTTGCCAAACTTCTGCGCCATCTCATAGGCAAAGAGCTTGATGTTTTCGCGCGTGTGTGAGCCCTCCTGCAATCTGGGGTTGACAATACGCAGATCCCACTCCAACGCCACCGCTTTTCGGTAGTGATCTTCATAGTACTCCAGTGGGTGTCCCACCTGAATAGGCGTAGTGATCGCCATCCAGCGTCTGTCCACTTCTGCCCACATTTTGATGAGTTCATCGGTTTGCTTGTGCGCAAACGCCTCTTTGAGTGCCGTAAAGTAGGCAATCCACTCCTGCTTCTGTCCAAAGACCTCATCTTCGTGTTGTTGCAGCAGTGCAATAAGCTGTTCAAGCGCAATGACAACCGCCTCTACCTCTTTTTCAAAAGCTTCGGCATACGCTACTGACTTGTATTGCGGCAATGGGGTCAGACCCGCAGACGATTCATCGCTTCGCGACAAATCATCTGAGGTCAGACCCCTATGTTCTTTGACAAGAACAGAGTAACACCGATCCCCCACACACCCCTCTTCTGTCACATCAAGCAGTGCCTGAGACTGAAGCATCTCAAAGACTTTGGCATCATCACCGTTGAACATTTGTGAGAGTTCTGGGTTGATGGTATTGATGATATGATGTGTCCAGTGGCTCTGCCATTCACTCATCCTCAGCCCCACAAAATGTACCCCAAAGATCAAGCTTCTATAAAAAGGGGTTAGCAGTTTTTGCTGCTCTATCCAGCCGATCAGACTCTCATGGCGTGCAATATGTACCATACTGACAAACCCGTAGGCAAGCTCCTTTTTGAGTCGTATCTCTGCCTCATCAAATCCCGCCTTTTGCAGTACCTGCTCAAGTGCATCTTCACGCAGATTGACAATGCGTGTCAGTGCTGCCATCTCACTCTCTTTGTTTCGCTCTATCTCAAGCAGTTTCAAAAAAGCATCAACCACCTCATCGGCTTTGGCATGGGTTTTGCCCTCTTCAAGCAGGTCATAGTAGCCATTAAGCTCCGCCTGTCTCTCCTGTAGCTCCAGATAGACCGCCTGCAAATCATTCATGAATTGTTGTTTTGTCACGCTTTATCCTTTAGCATCGTAATAATCGGTTTCGCCAACGCCAATGCTTTAGAGCGATGCGAAATATCAGCCTTTATCTCATCATCGAGTTCACCAAGTGTCTTGTCAAATCCGGCAGGGATGAACATCGGGTCATACCCAAAGCCTTTCTCTCCTCTTGCTTCGTCTATCACCTTGCCGTGCATCCATCCATGCACCACATACTCTCCGTATTTGCTCACAATGGCAATGGCGGCAGTATAGTAGGCAGGGGTCTCTTTGAGTCCTCTGGCTTTGAGAGCATCAATCAGTTTGTAGAGGTTGTCCTTGTCACTTGCTCCCTCGCCGGCATAGCGTGCAGAGTAGATGCCCGGTGCACCCTCAAGCACAGGTAATGAGATACCGCTGTCATCTGCAATGACAAGATAGTCATCTCCTACCTTCTCATAGATTGTACGGGCTTTGATGAGAGCATTTTGGGCAAATGTCTCTCCGTCTTCTACAATCTCCAGTGCACCTGTAAGCGATGAAAATGGGATAATTTCAACGTCACACATCTGCTGAAATTCACGCAGTTTTCCTTTGTTGCCGGTTGCAAGAACTATTTTCATACATTAACCTTCGTTTTACCTAATAGGACTATAATTAGGACAAATTTTACCCTATTGGAGATATCAAGATGATTAAAAAGGTACTTCCCTTAAGCCTGATTGTCGCGTTACGCTTTTTTGGACTCTTCATTGTCCTTTCGGTACTCTCAAGTTATGCCAAGGAGCTTCCGGGCGGAACAGCATTTTTGGCAGGTATCGCACTGGGTGGATACGCCCTGACACAAGCGGTACTGCAAGTGCCGTTTGGGGTCATGAGTGACAAGATAGGACGTAAAAAGACCCTCCTGTTCGGTCTGCTGCTCTTTGCCTTTGGTTCAGCTGTCGCTGCTGTAGCGGACAATATCTACGTACTGCTGCTTGGGCGTTTCCTGCAAGGTGCCGGAGCGATCGGAAGTGTCGTTACAGCAATGATCGCTGATCAGGTACGTGAAGATGAACGTGCACATGCCATGGCGATCATGGGTATGGTCATTGCGATGAGTTTTGCCGCAGCGATGATCATCGGACCGATTGTTGGAGGGTACTGGAGTGTGAGCGCACTCTTCTGGCTGACTGCCGCACTGGCACTGACAGCGCTGCTCATTCTCTTTACTGCCGTGCCTGAGCCACCGCACATCGAACACCACTACTCCGAAGAAGAAGCGAAGATCAAGGAGGTCTTTAAAGACAAAGACCTTGTACGTATGTACATCACCTTCCTTTTCCACAGCTCTACAATGGCGATTGCTTTCTTTATCATCCCTATCCTGATGAACAGCAAGTTTGATATGACGCGTATGGACTACTGGAAAGTCTATCTACCTGCTGTGATCTTCGGTATCATCGCAATGGGACCGGCTGCGGTACTGGGTGAAAAATACGGCAAAGGAAAAGAGGTCTTTGTCGCATCGATCCTCTTTATTATCGCCTCCTTTGCCATGATGGGCTTTAGCAGCAACTTCTGGATCTTTGCTGTGGGTGCCACCTTCTTCTTTATAGGGTTCAACATGTTTGAGCCGCTTTTGCAAAGCTTCGTTGCCAAGTTTGCCAAAGTCCACCAGAAGGGTGCGGCACTTGGTGTTGCCAATACTTTTGCCTATGTGGGTATCTTCCTTGGCGGTGCGATCGGCGGATGGCTTTATGGTCATTTTCAGGAAAAGGGGGTTGCCGTTGCGGTAATCATCCTGAGTGGTTTCTGGATCATGTGGATTTTGGGTATGCGAAACCCTGCCATGCGAAAAAACCTCTTCCTCTCTACTGACATTTTTGACGAGTCCAAACTTGCAACACTGAAAAATGTAGAAGGAATCAACGATTTCTATACCAATAAAACAGAAAAAATTATGGTGATCAAATATGAAGACGGCGAGATCGATGAAGATACGATCAGAGGAATGCTGATCAAAGCATAAGCTTTTACCCTTTCATGGAAGCGATGATCTCCTCCGCTTCCGCCTCCTCCATATCTCCGGATTCAATATCGATAAGCATTTCCACACACTCCCCATGCATCATCTGAAGCTCTTCAAGCTCCTCCCTGTCTCCTATGGACATCATCCCCTCACGCTCTGCTTCTCTAAAACGCTGATCGATCTCTTTTTCCAAGTCAGGTACTACAACTGTTTCAAGAAACTGTTTGAGTTTTGCTATGTTGGTCATATGTGTATTCCTTGTTGTATCATCTATGGTATTGTAGCGAAAATAGCCGTTGCTCTCACCATAATGTTTCGCCAATTCAACCAATAAGTGCAATTTCTAAAAGATAGTCGAGAAAGAGCGGGCTAACCGAATATAGGTTATCCTTTTTTCGACCAAAAAGAAAGGAATTGCATGACCTATAAACAATTAACCCTAC